>JAHBYL010000177.1 GCA_019635955.1 Parvibaculum sp. | reverse complement strand
AGACTGGAACCTTCCCGCGGACTACATCGACTATCTTTCGAAGCAGGAATCCGCGGGCGGCAAGCGATTGCGGTGAAGAAGGGCGAACAAGTTTCGACGCGACGCGCTAGCTGGTTCTTCGCCTGCGCTTTTTGCTCCGGCGCAGCCAGATCCAGATGCCGGTGACGAGTAGCAGCGCAAGGCCGAACGACTGGATCATGTTCAGGACGAAGGCCGGAATCTTGCTCCAGGTACCTTCATGCAGCAGGCGAGGCCAGTTTCGCGCCGTAGGGATGAGGTCGTTTTCCGCTACACGAAACACGCGAAGCTCGCCGCCGTCGTCGATGCGCGCCATCTGACGCCCACCCATGTTTCTGATCCAGACAATCTGGTTCGCCGGAAAGCGCCGCGTAACGATCTCGACCACTTCCGTCAGCGATAGCGCGCGCGCCTCGCTCTGGAAGGCCGGTGGCGCGAAGGTAATGCCAAACGCAAGCATGAGGCCGGTCATCGGACTTAAGATCAGAAGCGGCAGCGTGAACCATGCAGTTGCCTTGTGCCATCCGGAGAGATTGTTCCGGAGCATCGGCAAGCCCATCAAAGTTCCGAGAGCGATCACAAGAACGAGCGCAATCGTTGCGGCCGTGACCAGCCACCCAAGATCGAGAAGAAGCGCTTCGTGTATCCGTCTGGCCGTAGCGAAGAACCGTGCCGTCGCGGGTGCAGATGCGAGTTTCTCGTTCGTCGTGAGGTCCACGACCGTAGCATTGCGCGGCGATGTGCCGATGGATGCCGTGCCGGCGAAAGAGTTGACGGCGAGGGATCGTGCGCGATTTTCGGGATCGTGCTTCTTCAAGGCGGCCACTAAGGATTGCGCCGTGACGGCCTGGTTGGATCTTCCGATGAAGAGCGGTTCGAACGAGAGAACGAAACCCGTGAGCAGCACGATCGCAATAGGGAGGGAAAAGCTGAGCGCAAGCCAGCGATGAAGGCGCAGAAACCAGTAATTCGCCATCGGGATTCGACTTCGGTTATTGAGCGTTAACTTCTAGCGCGGTGCCGCACGCATCACTTGATCTGGCGCAAGCGGCGGCTTTCAGAGACCGCCGAATATTTCCCCGAAGGCCTTGCACAGGGCTTCGTCCACGCCCGCCATGCTTGCCCGGACGTCAAGGTCTGCGAGCGACGTGACGCCATAGCGCCGTTCCGAAATCCCGCAGGGAGTGATCGCGGAAAAGTGGGAGAGGTCGGGCGCGACGTTCAGGCTGACGCCGTGAAACGTCACACCTTTGCGGACGCGAATCCCGAGTGCCGCGATCTTGTCCTCGTAGCCC
>JAHBYL010000176.1 GCA_019635955.1 Parvibaculum sp. | reverse complement strand
TGACGGCGTGCGCTACGGGCTGCGCGTCGAGGGGCGCGACGTGACGGAGATGTATGAGAACACCCGCGCGGCCGGTTTCGGCGCCGAAGTGAAACGGCGAATTCTCATGGGCACCTATGTGCTCTCGGCCGGCTACTACGACGCCTATTACCTCAAGGCGCAGAAGCTCAGGACGCTCATCGCGCGCGACTTCACCGAGGCTTTCTCGGAAGTCGACGTGCTGCTGACGCCGACGGCGCCGTCCGCCGCCTTCGCTATCGGCGAAAAGACCGACGATCCGCTCTCCATGTATCTCAACGACGTGTTCACGGTGACGGTGAACCTTGCGGGCCTGCCGGGCATTTCGGTGCCGGCCGGGCTTTCCGGCGAAGGGCTGCCGCTCGGGCTGCAGTTGATCGGACGGACATTCGACGAAGAGACGCTGCTGCGCGCGGCGCGGGCCATCGAGGAGGCCGCGGAGTTCACCGCGGCGCCCGGCGCCTGGTGGAGGGCATGATGAGCGAGTTCGAAAGCACGATGCGCCAGCGCGAACCGCGCGCGGAAGACCTGATAAAGGGGAAGACGGGCGACTGGGAAGTCATTCTCGGCCTCGAGGTCCATGCGCAGGTCACCTCGAAGGCGAAGCTCTTCTCTGGCTCCTCCACCACCTTCGGCGCCGAGCAGAACACGCAGGTGAGCCTCGTCGATGCCGCCATGCCCGGCATGCTGCCGGTCATCAACCGTTTCTGCGTCGAGCAGGCAATCCGCACCGGCCTCGGCCTCAAGGCGAAGATCAACCTGCGCTCCGTCTTCGACCGGAAGAACTATTTCTATCCGGATTTGCCGCAGGGCTATCAGATTTCCCAGTTCAAGCACCCGATCGTGGGCGAGGGCGAAGTGCTGCTCGACATGGCGGACGGGCGTGTCGTCACGGTCGGCATCGAGCGGCTCCATCTCGAACAGGACGCCGGCAAGAGCCTGCACGACCAGCATCCGGCGATGAGCTTTGTCGACCTCAACCGCTCGGGCGTGGCGCTGATGGAGATCGTTTCGCGGCCGGATATGCGTTCGGCGGACGAGGCGAAGGCCTATGTAAACAAGCTCCGCACCATCCTGCGCTATCTCGGCACCTGCGACGGCAACATGGAGGAGGGCTCGCTGCGCGCCGACGTGAATGTTTCCGTGCGCAAGGTGGGCTCGCCGCTCGGCACGCGCTGCGAGATCAAGAACGTCAATTCCATCCGCTTCATCGGCCAGGCGATCGACTATGAAGCCCGCCGGCAGATCGAAATTCTGGAAGATGGCGGCAAGATCGACCAGGAAACCCGGCTCTTCGATCCCAAAACGGGA
>JAHBYL010000175.1 GCA_019635955.1 Parvibaculum sp. | reverse complement strand
GCTGAAAGCGCTGCCGGTTCTGATCCTCGGCGGCTTCACCTCGATCCCCGGCGCGATCGTCGGCGGCCTCATCATCGGTATCGGCGAGAAGGTCGGCGAAATCTACTGGGGGCCGCTGCTCGGCGGCGGCATCGAAAGCTGGCTCGCCTACATGATCGCGCTGGCGTTCCTGCTGTTCCGGCCGCAGGGCCTGTTCGGCGAAAAAATCATCGAGCGGATTTAAGGAGCTTCGTAGAACCATGCTTTACCGCGAAGCCGGGCAATTCAAGACCAACTACCGCGCGGATATGGCCGTGTTTCCGATCCTTCAGGACCGGATCGGCATCTACTTCATCCTGTTGGTCGCGTTCGCGGTGATTCCGTTCGTCGGCAGCAATTTCTTCCTGCACGCGATCATGATCCCGTTCCTGATCTTTGCGCTGGCGACGATCGGGCTGAATATTCTCACGGGCTACACCGGCTTGCTGTCGCTCGGCACCGGCGGCTTCATGGGGGTCGGCGCCTATGCCTGCTACAAGCTCGCGACGGTTTTTCCCGAGGTTCATATCCTCGTATGGGTGGTCGCTTCCGGCTTCGTATCGGCGGCGGTCGGCGTCGTGTTCGGCCTGCCGTCCTTGCGCATCAAGGGTTTCTATCTTGCGGTCGCGACGCTCGCCTCGCAGTTCTTCCTGTCGTGGTGCTTCATCCGTATTCCGTGGCTCGTGAACTACAACATCTCGAACGCGATCGAAGTGCCGCGCCGCTCGCTGTTCGGCATTCCCGTCACTGGCCCGGAAGCGACGCCGCAGGCGCGCTATTTCGTGGTGCTGACCATCGTGGTCGCGATGACATGGATCGCATCCAATCTCGTGCGCGGCCGCATCGGGCGCATGTGGATGGCGGTGCGCGACATGGATATTGCCGCCGAACTCATGGGCATCCGGCTTCTGAACACGAAGCTTTTGGCTTTCGCGGTTTCTTCTTTTTATTGCGGCGTCGCGGGCGCGCTGCTCGTGTTTCTCTATTACGGCAGCGCGGAAGCGACCGCGTTTTCGATCAACCAGAGCTTCGCGGTGCTGTCGATGGTGATCATCGGAGGCTTGGGGAGCCTGGTCGGCTCTTTCATGGGCGCGGCGCTGATCTTCACGCTGCCGATTTTGCTGCCGCATGTCCTGGGTGCGCTCGGCCTGCCGATTCAATCGGCAACCGCGGAGCAGATTTCTTTCATGGTGGTCGGCGCGCTGATCATCTTCTTCCTGATCGTCGAGCCGCACGGACTGGCGCGGCTCTGGCAGATCGCGAAGCAGAAGCTGCGGGTATGGCCCTATCCATACTAGCGGCGATGAATTCCCGCGATTTT
>JAHBYL010000174.1 GCA_019635955.1 Parvibaculum sp. | reverse complement strand
GGGCACCAGCAAGCCCGCGCCGTTCGATGTTGTCGTGGTTCATTCGTTCAGCCGGTTCTTCCGCGATCACTTCGAGCTTGAGTTCTATGTCAGGAAGCTCGCCAAGAACGGCGTCAAGCTGGTTTCGATAACACAGGAGATGGGGGATGACCCCATGCACGTCATGATGCGGCAGATCATGGCGCTGTTCGATGAATATCAGTCCAAGGAGAACGCCAAGCACGTCATGCGGGCCTTGAAGGAGAACGCCCGGCAAGGCTTCTGGAACGGCTCGCTTCCCCCTATCGGCTACCGCGTCGTCGCGGCCGAGCAGCGCGGGGCCAAGACCAAGAAGAGGCTGGAGATCGACCCGCTTCATGCCGACACGGTGCGGCTGATTTATCGTCTCGCCTTGGAAGGCGACGGCACGACCGGCCAGATGGGCGTCAAGAACATCGTCTCCTACCTCAACAGCCGCCGCATCTTCACCCGCGACGGCGGACGCTGGGGCATCGGCCAAGTCCATCGCATCCTCACCCGCCGCACCTATATGGGCGAGCATGAGTTCAACAAGCGCAGCAAGACCAAGGAACTGAAGCCGATCAGCGAGATTGTGACCGTTCCGGTCCCGCCGATCATCGACCGCGAAACCTTCGACACCGTGCAGGCGCTATTGAAGGCCCGCAACCCGAAGGTCATGCCGTCCGCCGTCATCAGCGGCCCGACCATGCTGACCGGCCTGATCCATTGCGCCAAGTGCGGCGGGGCCATGACCATCCGCACCGGCAAGGGTGGGCGGTATCGCTACTATGCTTGCTCCATGAAGGCGCGTCAGGGACCGACCGCCTGCGAGGGCATGGCGGTGCCGATGGACAAGCTGGACGATCTTGTCGCCGACCATCTGGAAAGCCAGCTTCTCCAGCCCGAGCGGCTGGAAATCATTCTCGCCAGCGTTCTCGACCGGCGGCAGGTGCAATCCGAGCGCCGCCGCGAGCATATCGCGGAACTGAACAAGCGGGCATCCGAATCGGAGCTGCGCCTGAAACGCCTCTACGACGCCATCGAGGCGGGCGTAGCCGACATTGACGATCCGGCCCTGAAAGACCGCATCGACGGCCTGAAGGCTATCCGCGATCAGGCGAAGGCCGATGCCGAGCGCGCCCAGGCCATGCTCGACAACTCCGGTTCCAAGGCCATCACCCCACAAATGGTCCGCACCTTCGCCAAGACAGCCCGCCAGCGCATCCGCCTCGAAGGCGGCGGCTACCGCCGCGACCACCTGCGCGCGCTTGCACAGCGTGTCGAGGTCGCCGAGGGCGAGGTTCGGATCATGGGATCGAAGACCCGGCTGCTTCAGGCGCTTACCGGAAGAAGC
>JAHBYL010000173.1 GCA_019635955.1 Parvibaculum sp. | reverse complement strand
GCCGTTGAGAAAGACGGCGAGGTGACCGCCATTTGGGAAATGCAGGGGCACAAGCACATCCGCACCATTCACCCGCAATCAGCCGAAGGCAAGCAGATCCTCGCACTGTTCGAAACGGCGGCCTAGCCCGACGCTCGAGCTGAACAGAAATTCGGTTTTCGACCGCACGAACGCCGCCGGACGGTGTTCGTGTTTTTGCGCTTAGAAAGGCCATAGGTTGAGCACCGGATGGCTCACCGCGGGCAGCCGGCGGCCGGCGAACTCCGCAACGGGGCGGATGCCGATGCCCGACGAGGTGAGAAAGATCGCCTCCGCCGCTTCGAGTACGTCAATTCCCGCCTCCGCCTCGCGGCATTCCAGATTCTCGAGGACCAATTCACGAACCGTACCGGCAAGGCAGCCGGTGCGAAGCGATGGCGTAAAAAGCTCGCCGCTGCTGAGCCAGAAGATGTTCGTCATCGCTCCCGAAACAATCTCGCCGCGTTCATTGAACCGAACGGCCTCGTGAAAGCCGCGATCGCGGGCTTCCTCGGCGGCAAGCAGGTTCTCGAGATAGTTGCACGACTTGATGCCCGCGAGCGGCGATGCGGAGTTGACCGCGAAGGGCGAGACGCCGAGCCGGAGCTTGCCGGGCACGGGACGAAGATCGCCGGTGATGATTTGCAGCTCAGTTGCGGTTTCGCCACTCCCGCCCCAAATGCTGCTCCCGCCCACATCGAGGAGCGTTATCCGCGCACGGCCGCTCGCGACCTCGTTTGCCGCTATCACAGCCTCAAGCCCCGCTTCGATCGCAGCGTCCTCGACCGATGCAAGCCCAACGGCACGAGCATTCTCGCTCAAGCGGCGCAGATGTTTTTCAAAAAGGAACGGCCGCCCGCCTTCGATGCGAACGGTCGTGAAAAAGCCTTTGCCGTAGAGCACGCCCGCACTCGCCGCGAGCGGAGCATCGCTTTGCTCGACGATCCCTCCTTTTGCGTGAAGGTACTTATGCATCGCTAAGCATGCAGCCGGCCGCCTTCCGGCTCCGTGACTCTGCCTTTGCGGTCGTGGCCGAAGTCGGCAACGAGGCGGACGAATGCTCCGGTCTTTTCTTCCTGCGGAACGTGGCCGCAATTTCTTAGCACGACGAGCCGCGAGCGAACGATCGAATCATAGAGCTTGATCCCGTTGGCAAGCGGGATGACGCGGTCTTCCTCGCCCCAGATGAGCAGTGTCGGCTGGGCGATGAGATAGGCGTCGCTCTCGATCCGCCGGGCGTGCCAGTTTCGCGAGGTGGCAAGCACCGAGTGGTGTGCGTCCGCCGCCTTGAGCGGCCGCTGAACGTTGCTGATTCGCTCATCGGTGATCATGTGGTG
>JAHBYL010000172.1 GCA_019635955.1 Parvibaculum sp. | reverse complement strand
AACGGCCCGGCCGGCATTTTCGATCAGGTAGCGAAGAAGTTTTGCTTCCATCAGGGTTAGCCGCTCGGAGCCGCCGCCGTGGCGAAGCTCGAGATTGGCGAGGTCGATGGTGCGGCCGTTGATGTCATATTCATCAGCGGCCTTTTGTTCGCCCGCAGCCTGCCAGCCGCTCCGGCGGATAAGCCCACGAACCCGTGCGAGAAAGACGTTGAGGTCAAAGGGCTTCGGCAGGTAATCATCGGCACCGGCCTCGAAGCCCTTTATGACATCCTCGGGCCGGCCAAGTGCCGTCAGCATCAGCACGGGCGTAAAGTCGCTCCGTTCGCGAAGCGTTCGGGCGACCACAAACCCATCGATGCCCGGCAGCATCACATCAAGCACAATGGCGTCAAACCTGCCGCCGGCGATCTGTTCGAGAGCCGTTTCGCCATCGCCGGCAACGGACGTCTCAAAGCCTTCGGCCTCAAGGTTGAACCTGAGTCCGGCGGCAAGGTGCTCTTCATCTTCGACGATCAGTATCTTCATTTCGTTTCAGCGGCCGGAAAGCGGACAAGTATGGTCGTCCCGCGGCCCTCGCCCTTGCTTTGGGCACGGATACGGCCGCCATGTTTCTTTACGATAGACCGGACAAGATAAAGCCCGAGCCCGGTGCCCTTTATCGCCCTTGCGCGTTCATCGCTGACGCGGTAAAAGCGGCGGAAGATGCGCTTGAACTCGGAGGGATCAAGCCCGATGCCCTGGTCGCGGACAAAGACGTCAACCTTTTTTCCGCCGGCCGAGGGGCGAATGCGGACGGCGATGCGACGTTCATCGGGCGAGTATTTGACGGCATTGTCGAGCAGGTTGAGAAAAACGGTTTCGATCTCCGCCGGGTCACCGGAGATGAAGAGCGGTTCGGCCGGGCGCGTGATGCGGATGTCGCCTTCATCGAGCGCATAGCGCTTTGTGATCACCTCGGCCGCCTCACGGATCGGAACTGAAATATCGATGCGTTCGTTGGCCGTGAATTCGCCCCGCGAGCGGGCACGGCTTGCTTCAAGCACTTGCTCGACAGTATTTAGCAGACGGTCGCTGTCCTTGAGCATTATGTCGTAAAATTCGGCTCGCCGCTCGGGCTCGACCTCGCGACTGCGCAGCGTTTCAAGATAAAGGCGGATCGAGGCGATCGGTGTTTTCAACTCGTGTGTGACGGCGTTAAGGAACGCGTCGTGCTGCTCGCTGCGGCGGATCTCGCGGATAAGAAAGATCGTGTTCAGGATAAGCCCGGTAATGATCAGGGCAAAGAAGATGATACCGAGGATCAGCATCACGACCTGGCGAAGGTTGAGAATGATCCAGCCAACATTGAGCGCAACGGCAAGAGTGCTGAGGCTAATGCCGAGAATG
>JAHBYL010000171.1 GCA_019635955.1 Parvibaculum sp. | reverse complement strand
AGGGTTTAGGACTTGTCTGCGAGGCGGGCCTTCGCCGCGGCGGCGGCAGCCTCGGGGGTGATATTGAAATGCTTGTAAAGGTCGGGGGCGGGCGCGGAGGCACCGAAGCCTTCCATGCCGACAAAGTCGCCATCCGGGCCGATATAGCGGTCCCAGCCGTAGCGGATGGCGGCTTCAATGGCGACGCGCACATTGTCTCGGCCCAGCATGTCTTCGCGGAATTCGCGCGACTGCTGCTCGAAGAGTTCGAGGCAGGGCATCGATACGACGCGCGTGGGAATGCCGTCCTTTTCGAGAATCTTCTGCGCGGCAAGGGCGATCTCGACTTCCGAACCCGTTGCGAGCAGCGAGACTTCGGCCTTCGCCGAAGCGGGCGAAAGTTCATAGGCGCCACGGGCGCAAAGATTCTTGTCCGTATTCTCCGTGCGGACGGCAGGCAGGTTCTGGCGCGACAGCGCGAGAACGGAAGGCGTGTCTTTCGCCTCGAGCGCGAGTTGCCAGCATTCCAGCGTTTCGACGGCGTCGGCCGGGCGGAACACGTAAAGGTTCGGCATGGCGCGCAGGCTTGCCAGATGTTCGACCGGCTGGTGCGTCGGCCCGTCTTCGCCAAGGCCGATCGAGTCATGCGTCATCACATGGATCACACGCTGGCCCATCAGCGCCGCGAGGCGGATGGCCGGGCGGCAATAGTCGGTGAAGACGAGGAATGTGCCCGAGTAGGGGATGAAGCCCTTATGGAGCGCGATACCGTTCATCGCGGCGGCCATGCCGTGCTCGCGAATGCCGTAATGGATGAACGAGCCGGAGAAATCGTCTGCGGTGACGGCTTTCTGCTCCTTCGAGCGTGTATTGTTCGAGCCGGTGAGGTCGGCAGAGCCACCCACCGTTTCGGGCAGGGCGGCATTGATGACGTTCAGCGCTTCTTCCGAAGATTTGCGGGTTGCCCATTTCGGCTTGTCCGCAACGAGCTTCTGCTTGAATTCGGCGATCGCCTTGTTGAGACCGGCCGGCAGGTCGCCCGCAATGCGGCGGGTGAATTCGCTGCGTTTGTCGGCCGGAAGCGCCGCGAGGCGCTCTTCCCAGGCCTTGCGGGCCTTGGCGTGACGAAGGCCCGCAATCCGCCAGGCGTCGAGCGTTTCGCTTGGTACGGTGAAGGGTGCCGCCGACCAGCCGAGCTTTTCACGCGCGAGCTTGATCTCGTCATCGCCCAGCGGCGAACCATGCGAGGATGACTTGCCCGCCTTGTTGGGCGAGCCATAGCCGATCACCGTGCGGCAGGCGATGAGGGTCGGCTTGTCCGACTTCTGCGCCTTCTCGATGGCGGCGGCGATCTCGTCCGCATTGTGGCCGTCGACTCGCGTGGCGTTCCAGCCAGCGGCCTCGAAACGCTTCAGG
>JAHBYL010000170.1 GCA_019635955.1 Parvibaculum sp. | reverse complement strand
ATTGATGAGACCGATATTCGGACCTTCCGGCGTCTCGATCGGGCAGATGCGGCCGTAATGCGTCGGGTGCACGTCGCGCACCTCGAAGCCCGCACGCTCGCGCGTGAGACCGCCCGGCCCAAGCGCGGAAAGACGGCGCTTGTGCGTGATTTCCGACAGCGGGTTCGTCTGGTCCATGAACTGCGAAAGCTGCGAGGAACCGAAGAACTCGCGCACCGCAGCCGCCGCCGGCTTCGCATTGATGAGGTCGTGCGGCATGACCGTGTCGATATCGACCGAGGACATGCGTTCCTTGATCGCACGCTCCATGCGCAGCAGACCGACGCGATACTGATTTTCCATCAGCTCGCCGACGGAGCGCACGCGGCGGTTGCCGAGATTGTCGATGTCGTCGATCTCGCCCTTGCCGTCGCGCAGGCCGACAAGCGTCTTGATGACGGCGAGGATATCTTCCTTGCGGAGGACGCGCACCGTATCCGGGCAATCGAGATCGAGGCGCATATTCATCTTCACGCGGCCGACCGCAGAAAGGTCATAGCGTTCCGCATCGAAGAACAGGCTGCCGAACAGCGCTTCCGCCGTGTCCGCCGTCGGCGGCTCGCCGGGGCGCATCACGCGATAGATGTCGATCAGCGCCTGCTCGCGGTTCGTGCACTTGTCGGCCGCAAGCGTGTTGCGGATGAAGGCGCCAATGTTCACATGGTCGATGTCGAGCGTGGAAATCTCGTCATAGCCGGCTTCGAGCAACGATGTCAGCAGGTCCGGCGTGATCTCGTCGCCCGCTTCGGCGAAGATTTCACCCGTCTCCATGTTGACGATTTCCTGCGCGAGATAGCGGCCATAGAGATCCTCGTTCTGGACGAGCAGCTCCTTGAGGCCGTCTTCGGCAAGCTTCTTCGCAAGCCGCGGCGTGACCTTGCGGCCCGCTTCGACCACGACTTTGCCGCTTTTCGCGTCGATCAGGTCGCGCTCCGGCTTCGCGCCGCGATAGCGGTCGGCATCGAAGGGCACGCGCCAGCCATTCTTCACCTGCGTGAAGGAAACGCTCTTGTAGAAGGTCGAGAGAATTTCCTCCGAGTCGAGACCCAGAGCGTAAAGCAGCGTCGTCACCGGCAGCTTGCGGCGGCGGTCGATGCGGACATAGACGATGTCCTTCGCGTCGAACTCGAAATCGAGCCAGGAACCGCGATAGGGAATGACGCGCGCGGCAAACAGCAGCTTGCCGGACGAATGCGTCTTGCCCTTGTCGTGATCGAAGAACACGCCCGGGCTGCGGTGCATCTGCGAAACGATGACGCGCTCGGTGCCGTTGATGACGAAGGTGCCGTTCTCCGTCATGAGCGGCATGTCGCCCATATAGACATCCTGCTCCTTGATGTCCTTGACGGACTTCGCACCCGTGTCTTCATCCACC
>JAHBYL010000017.1 GCA_019635955.1 Parvibaculum sp. | reverse complement strand
ATTCGCGCTCGAACGGCGCCGCCCTCATGTCCCGTTTAGGGTGAATACCCTAGGAACGGAGTCTATTCCCTCCTCCCCCCGCGCGCAATGAAACTTGGCGCAGCGGCAGCCGGAACACGATTTCGCTTGGGCGAAGCCGCACGCTGCCTATACTTCGCTCACCAGAAAAATTGAAAAGAGCAAGAGTGCCCCGCGCGGGAAGCAATGGCGGCACGCGAGGGGAGATTGACTGCATGACCGCGCCGCTATCGCGTTCCAGCATCTATATTCACGGTTCCATCGGCCTGCCGATCGCCATGTTCGGTTATCCGGTGGCGGTGTGGCTGCCGCCCTTCTATGCGGGCGAGCTCGGCGTGTCGCTCGCCGCGGTCGGCACCATGATCATGCTGGCGCGCCTCACCGACGTCGTCACCGATCCGCTGATCGGCTATTTCTCCGACCACACGCATACGCGCATCGGCCGCCGCAAGCCTTTCATGCTGCTCGGCCTGCCGATCCTGATGACCGGCGTGCTCTTTCTCTTCATGCCGCACATATTCGGCTTCTCGTCGGTCGGTGGCGTTTATCTGCTCGCCTGGCTCGGCATCATGTTCATCGGCTCGACGCTGGTCTACATCCCCTATTTCGCCTGGGGCGCGGAACTCTCGCCCGATTATCACGAGCGTTCGCGCATCACCGCCTCGCGCGAATTCTATGTGCTGGTGGGGCTCATGCTCTCGGCGCTCATCCCGGCGCTCCTGCCGCTCTTCACTGGCAGCCCGGCCACGCCGAAGCCCGTGCTGATGGCGATGGGCTGGACGATCATCATCCTCACGCCGCTCACAGTCTTCCTGGTCTGCTGGCGCGTGGCTGAGCCTGCTCACGTGAAGGTCTCGCGCCAGGTGCCGCTGATCGAGGGGCTCCGCCATGTCGGCAAGAACGGGCCGATGGTGCGCGTGCTCGCCATCGTGCTCATCGTCACGGGCGGCGAGGCTTTCCGCAATGCGCTCTCGCTCTTCTTCATGCGCGACTATATCGGCGTCACCGGTGTCGGCATGCTCTATCTCTATTATTTCGCGGCGGGCCTTCTCGCCATTCCGGGCTGGCTCTGGCTCGGCCGCCAGATGGGCAAGCACAAGGCCTTCGCCATCTGCATGACGGCGGCGGCAGGCCTTTCCACCATCGCCTTCTTCCTCGTCCCCGGCCAGACGCAGATCTTCACGATGATGTTCGTCGCCAAGGGCCTCTGCTTCGGCGGCCTGCAGTTCCTGCCGCTTGCCATGCTCGCCGATGTGGTGGACGTCGATACCGCCCGCTCCAAGGGCAAGCGCGCCGGCACCTTCTTCGCCATTTCCGGCATGACGACCAAGCTCGCCACCGCCTTCGGCACCGGCATCTCGCTCAATGTCGTCGCCTTCTTCGGCTTCAATCCGGCGCCCGGCGTCGTCAACGGCCCCGACCAGATGTGGTGGCTTACCTTCGCCTATGCGGTGATCCCTTCGATCTTCTTCCTTGCCGCGCTCTATCTCACCTGGACCTATCCGTTGACGGCGGAGCGCCAGAAGCGCCTGCAGCGGCTGATCGAGCGTCGTAACACCCGCCTCGCCCAGGAAGCCGCGATCAATCGCTCGGCGGATTGAGAAAGCCTCAATTTGAGCCTTTCCGGAACCCATGGCTTTTGGTTTCGGAAAGGCCCTTGCCCGCGCTATCATCCTCTCAACAAGAAATCGGAATGTTGAGGAGGAAATCATGAGCGAAGTGGATCTCGTCATCCGCGGCGGCACGGTTGTGGACGGTTCGGGCGGTGCGCCGCGCATCGCCGACGTGGCGGTCGACAAGGGCGTCATCGTCGAAGTCGGCAAGGTCACCGCGAAGGGCCGCGAGGAAATCGACGCGAAGGGCCTTCTCGTCACGCCCGGCTGGGTCGACATCCACACGCATTACGATGGCCAGGTGACATGGGACCAGCGCATGACGCCGTCCTCCATCCACGGCTCCACCACCGTCGTCATGGGCAATTGCGGCGTCGGTTTCGCACCGGTGCGGACAGCCGACCACGACCGTCTCATCAGCCTCATGGAAGGTGTGGAGGATATTCCGGGCGCCGCGCTTCACGAGGGCCTATCCTGGCAGTGGGAGAGCTTTGCCGACTATCTCGATGCCATCGAGAAGCTGCCCCACGACATCGATGTCGCCATGCAGGTGCCGCATGGTGCAGTCCGCGTCTATGTCATGGGCGAGCGCGGCGCGAAACGCGAAGCGGCGACCGATGCCGAAGTCGCCGAGATGCGCGAAATCGTCCGCGAGGCGATCAAGGCCGGCGCCATCGGCTTCTCCACTTCGCGCACCGTGGCCCATCGAACCGCCGATGGCGATTTGACGCCGACCATCGGCGCCGCCGACAAGGAAATGATCGCGATTGCCGAAGGCCTCAGGGAAGCGGGCGCCGGCGTCCTCCAATGGGTGTCGGACTTCCGCGAGATCGACCATGAATTTTCGCTGGTCGAAAAACTCGTCGAGGTGTCGGGCCGCCCCTTGAGCTTTTCGCTCGTGCAGGCGGATGTCATGCCGGACCAGTGGCGTGACCTTCTCGGCCGTCTCGACAAGGCGGCGGCGAAGGGCCTACCCATCAAGGCGCAGGTGCAGGGCCGCCCCGTCGGCCTCATGCTTGGCCTTCAGGGCTCGGTTCATCCCTTCCTCACGCGGCCGAGCTACCGCGCCATCGCCGACAAGCCGCTGGAAGAGCGCGTTTCCATCATGCGCGATCCCGCTTTCCGCGAGCAGCTTCTCTCCGAAAGCCTCGAGCCCGGCCACCCCTTCCTCAATTCGCTCGCCGGCGCCTACCACAAGATGTTCGAGCTGGGCGACCCGCCGAACTACGAGCCCTCGCCGGACGAGAGCATCGGCGCGCGTGCAAAGCGCGACGGCGTGAACCCGGATGCCATCGTCTATGACATTCTGACAGCGAATGGCGGCCGCAACTTCCTGTTCTTCCCGCTCCACAATTACTATGAGTTCAGCCTCGACAACGCGCTCACCATGATCCGCAATCCGAACACGCTGTTCGGCCTGTCGGATGGCGGCGCGCATGTCGGCGTTATTTGCGATGTGAGCGTACCGACTTACATGCTCACCCATTGGTGCCGCGACCGCTCGCGCGGCGAACATCTCGACATTCCCTTCGTCGTGAAGAGCCAGACGCGCGACACGGCCGAAGCCGTCGGCCTGCTCGATCGCGGGCTGATCGCGCCCGGCATGAAGGGCGATCTCAACGTGATCGACTTCGAGCGGCTGCGTCTACTGCCGCCGCACATGGTCTATGACCTGCCCTCCGGCGCGCGCCGTCTGATGCAGGAAGCGGAAGGCTATGTCGCCACCATCGTCAGCGGCGAGGTGATCTACCGCGATGGCAAGCCGACAGGCGCATTGCCCGGCAAGCTCGTGCGCGGCCATCAGCCCTCGCCCCTGCGCGCCGCCGCCGAATAGCGCCCTTGAAACGCCTCCGCATTCGCGCCACTCTCGGTTGCCGGCGCGGCGTGACGTCCGGTGGCACATACATTCGAGGCATTCGATCATGAGCGACAATCGTAGGAAGCGTGGAGCGGCCACCGGCCGTAGTGCCGCATCGCGGAGCAAGACGGCATCGCGCAGGACGGGCTCCGTTCCCGCCGCCAAGACGACGCCTCCGCTGAGCGAGGCCGAGCTCGCGGCGCGTACCGGCGGCAACCCGGCGGCCGGCAAGAAGACGGCGAAAAAGGCACCCGCAAAGAAAGCTGCGGCCAGGAAGCCGGCGGCAAAAAAGGCCGCGGCGAAAAAGCCCGCCAAAAAAGCCGCAAGCAAGGCCTCCAAGCTGTCGCCCGAGCGCGCGAAGCTGAAGAAGCAGCTTGAAAAGCAGGTGGCGCAGCTTTCCAAGGAAGTGGACAAGGCCGAGAAGGAAGCCAAGAAGGCGCTGAAGCAGGCGGAGAAGCGCTATTCCGGCCTCTTGAGGCAGCTCAAGACCGACCGGGCGAAACTGCGTTCGCGTCTCGCGCAGCTCACGAAGCAGGGCGAAGGCGCGTTCGACGAGATCAAGACCGGCGTCGAAGGCGCCTACAAGGAATTGTCGGAAGCGGTGGTCCGGGCTTACGGCCACTTCCGCTGATCGGCAAGACATTCAAGGCGCGGGCGGCGGTCGTCTCCCGCGCCTTTTTGCTGCCCGGCTTTTCCCGCGCCTATCTTGCGTCGCGCCGCGCGCTGTGGCCTGCTGACGGGTAACGGCATTCAATATGACAATTTGAGGGGGGAACTTCCATGAACCGCGTTCTCGCGCATACCGGCGCAAAATATCCGATCGTCCAGGCGCCGATGGGCTGGATCGCGCGCTCCCAGCTGGCGAGCGCCGTCTCGAAGGCGGGCGGCCTCGGCATTATCGAAACGTCGTCCGGCGAGACGGAAGCCTGCAAGGCCGAGATCCTCAAGATGAAGGAACTCACCGATGCGCCTTTCGGGGTCAACCTGCCGATCCGCTTCCTGAAGGACGATGCGATGCTCCGGTTCGTCTGCGAGGCGGGGGTAAAATTCGTGACGACGTCGGCGGGCAGCCCCGCAAAGTTCATCGCGCCGCTCCATGATGCAGGCATCACCGTCTATCACGCGGTGCCGACCGTCGATGCGGCCATGAAATGCGTCGAAGCGGGGATCGACGGTCTCGTCGTCGAGGGAACGGAAGGCGGCGGCTTCAAAAACCCGGAAGAGGTCGGCACGCTCGTCCTGCTGCAGGCGATCCGCGCCAAAAGCGATATTCCGATGATTGCGGCGGGCGGCATCTGCGACGGCAAGGGCATGGCGGCGGCCTTCGCGCTCGGCGCCGAGGCCGTGCAGATGGGTACGCGCTTCGTCTGCTGCGCGGAGAGTCCCGTCCACACGAATTACAAGCAGGCGATCATCGATGCGAAGGAAACCGGCACCTATGTGCTGAACAAGAAGTCGACGCCCTGCATCCGTGCCCTGAAGACGAACCGCACGGCGGCAATCCATGAGGAGGGCCTCATGCCGCCCGATACCTTCGCCCGCATTCTCGATCTCTATTTCGGCGGCGATATGGAAGCCGCCGTCGGTCTCGCGGGCGAAACGGCCGGCCTCATCGACCGGGTGAAGACGGCGCAGGAAATCATCGACGACACGATTTCCGAATTCTTCGCCATCACGTCGCGCATGGGCGCGCTTGCCGGGGCGCGCAATTTCGGCTGAGACCTCAATGCAGAAGGCGCGGCATGGCCTCTGGAAATGAGAGGCCCTGGCTCGCCGAGCCGAAGACCAGTCCCGCCGCCGAGAAGGCGAGCGCGAGGCGCTGCGCCGGTACCCAGATCGGTGAGGCGCCGCAGGGTGCTGTTGCCCAGGACGGATCGAGCGCCGCGCCCGGCCGCCCGTCGCGGCGCTGGAGCGCGGCGACGAAATTCAGAAGGCGGACTTCATCGCTCGTCAATGCGCGCCAGCGCGGGCAGGGGATGGAAAGCGGCCGCTTCACCGTGAGTGCAAGCACAGCCGTAAGCTCGGCCACGATCGCCGGACCCTCCGGCATCTGCAACGCGTCGAAAGCCCGCTGCAGCAGATGGGATTTCGTCCCGGCTCCCTCCGCCGTCACGCGCCACTGCACGCGCAGGCTCCAGACGAGAAACTGCTCTGCAAAGCCCAGTTCGCTGAGCGGCTGATCCGGCGCATAGCAGCAGGCCGGTTCGGACAGGGGGGTATAGAATTCCTTGATTGCGGCTTTCATGGCGGCACCTCAGGCTTGCTTCGATTCCGGAGAAGGCAAAGGTGATGCAAATGAGAATGAATCGCAAATCAAATCTTGAATTGTGCCGGAATGCCGCGCTCCGGCGCCGTCTTATGGAGAACTGCGTTTTCCCGCGGAAATCCTCGCGATTTCATTGACAGGGGGGGACCCCCTCGTTAAACACCCCTCGAACGCAATCGCACGTGCCACTGGCCGACTTGGTTATGTAACGGCGTACGCGTCTCTTTGGACAATTTCGGCGGCATGCCCTCGGGCATTGTTCGGTTACCTCCGCCGGGTTTCGAGGGAGATTGCATATGTCCGGTTCTAGTCTGAGGGGCTGACGCCCCGGATCAAACCGAGCACGTCCGTTGCCTCTATCCCGCAACTGAAGACGCGCAAGCCCGGCAAGCGACCGCTGCCCGGCATCGGAAACGTCGAGGTTCCCTCGGGAACCGCACCAGCGTTCACCCACGCAAAGACAATTCACCGGCCCTGAGCGGAGTGCAATTTTGTGCCTCCCGTTGGGCCACGTCCATCTACTGGTTGGGGAGTGGCACTCAAATGTCCGAATCCAATGCCCTCTTCCAATTGGGGATCGACTTGAACAGCGTTTCAAGCAAGACCCAGGCGGAAGTTCTCGAGTTTCCCGTTCACGCCGTTGCCGACAAGGCCGCGGATCGATGCACCACGTCCGATGAAAGAAAGGATTTCTTCATCGAGCGCGACGGCAAGCGCTTTGCTGGCACGCATCTCATCATCGATCTGATCGGCGCGAGCCGGCTCGACGATCTTGCGCATATCGAAGCGGCCCTGCGCCGCTGCGTCGAAGTGTCGAAGGCGACGCTTCTCCACATCCATCTCCATCACTTCACGCCGAATGGCGGCGTGTCGGGCGTGGCGGTGCTGTCGGAGAGCCACATCTCGATCCATAGCTGGCCGGAAGCCGACTATGCCGCGCTCGACGTCTTCATGTGCGGCGAGGCCGAACCGCACAACTCGATCGAAGTGCTGCGCGAAGCCTTCACGCCGTCGGAAATCCGCGTTGGCGAACATTTCCGCGGCGAGGGCATGGTCTGATGGCGGCCGGGCCGAAGGAACGCTGGGTGGTCGAAACCCTCTATGAGACAGAGGGTTTCACCTGCTCCTTTCGTGCCGACGAAGTTCGCTACGAAGAAGAGACCGGCCAGCAGCATCTCGTGATTTTCGATAACGCCCTTTTCGGGCGGATGATGGCGCTCGACGGCATCACCCAGGTGACCGAGCGCGACGAATTCATCTATCACGAGATGATGACGCATGTGCCGATTCTCGCTCATGGCCGCGCCGGGAATGTGCTCATCATCGGCGGCGGCGATGGCGGCATCCTGCGCGAGGTGGTGCGCCATAAGTCGGTCGAGCATGTCACCATGGTCGAAATCGACCCCGCGGTGACGGATTTCTGCAAGAAGCACCTGCCCGGAATTTCCGCAGGTGCGTTCGACGATCCGCGTCTCGATCTCGTCTTCGCGGATGGCGCGAAATTCGTCGAGGAAGCCGATCGGAAGTTCGACGTCATCATCGTCGACTCGACCGATCCCGTCGGCCCCGGCGAAGTACTCTTCCGCGAGGCATTCTATCGCGCGGCGGCGGGCTGCCTCACGCCTGGCGGCGTCATCGTCACGCAGAACGGCGTGCCCTTCATGCAGGGCGCGGAACTGCGGGGCACCATCGAGAAATTCGGCCGCATCTTCAAGGTCGCAAGCTGCTATCTCGCGACCATCCCGACCTATGTCGGCGGACCCATGGCGATGGGCTGGGGCACCGACGATGCATCGCTCAAGGACATTCCGCTTGCGGAGCTCGAGGCGCGCTTCGCAGCTGCGGGTTTCGACACGCGCTACTACACGCCGGAAGTTCACAAGGCCGCTTTCGCCTTGCCGCGCTATGTGCGCGACATCGCCGAAGCCTAGGATTGCTGCGTCGCACAAGCGACATTGGGTTGACCCGAATCACCGCGTTTCCCTAACGTTATGTGCCGGGTTGAGACAAGGGGGTTGTCTCAGGCGGTGAAAGTCTGGGAGGGCCGGGTATGGCGGATATCGATAGCGATGCGCGCAGCGTCCCGTATGGCAAATCTGCCGGAAGGCCGGGGCGTCCTGTGGCCGACCGTCGCGGGGCTGAACGGGCAGGCCTCATGGAAATGCTGGTCGCGGGCGCAGGCTGCGCGCTGTCCGTCGCGATCACCTCGCTCGGTATCTGGAAGTTCATCGAACTGGTGATCTGAGGCAGCCTCAGCCGAGCTGTTGAGCTGCCACCACGATGCCGTCTTCATCGGCATAGAGCCACTCGCCCGGTGCGAGTGTGATCCCGCCAAAGCGCAGCACCACATCGCTCTCGCCGAAGCCGCGCTTGTCGCTCCGCTTCGGATGCGTCGCCAGCGCCTTCACGCCAATGTCGCAGAGACGCAGTTCGCCCGTATCGCGGACGCAGCCATTCACCACGACGCCCGCCCAGCCATTCTTTTCGGCGAGCTTGCCGAGATTGCCGCCGAACAGCGCATATTCCATTGCCGCGCCGCCATCGACCACCAGCACGCGGCCTTGACCCGGCGTCTCCACGGCCGCCCGAACCAAGCTGTTGTCGTCCGGCACGCGCAGTGTCGCCACCGGACCGAAAAACGCCACGCGGCGGCCGAAGTCACGGAAGCCGGGATGCACGTGGCGGACCTGGCCGGGGAACTCGTCGGAAAGATCGGTCGTGGCAGGAGCGGCAATTTTTGTCATCGGTGGTTTCCCCAGCGGCGCTGTGCTTCCTTTAGCGCGTTGCCGTGCTTCTGTCTCCCCCTCAGGTTCCCGGGCCGCGCACCACTCCTTGGAGCGGTTCCTCCTCCGGAAAAAAGGCGCTAGGCTTGCGCCATCGGTATCCGGATTCAAGTGCCGGAACGGACCTTGAGGGAGGTCCACCGGCAGGGAGGAAGAAAAAAATGGCATTGGCTCACGATGTGTCGGCACGGGCGTCTGCGGCCTCGTCCCCGAGCGTTGCAATTATCGGCGCGGGCGTTGCCGGTATCTGCACCGCGATCAAGCTCAAGGAAAAGGGCTTCACGAATTTCACGATCTATGAAAAGGCCAGCGAGATCGGCGGCACCTGGCGCGAGAACACCTATCCGGGCTGCTCCTGCGACGTGCCTTTGCACATGTATCAATTCTCCTTCGACATGCGCCCCGACTGGACGAAGAAATTCGTCTTCGCACAGGACCTGAAGGCCTATCTCGAATCCGTCGTCGATAAATACGGGCTGCGCAGCCATATCGTCTTCAATACGGAGATCGACGACGCCCGTTTTGACGAACGCACCGGGCTCTGGACGCTCAAGGCCGGTTCCCGAAGCTTCGAGGCGAATGTCCTTGCTGCGGGCACGGGCCAGCTCCACCGGCCGGTCTGGCCGAATATCAAGGGCCGCGAAAGCTTCGCCGGCGACCACTGGCACTCGGCGCAGTGGAATCATTCGGTCAGCCTCAAGGGCAAACGCGTCGGCGTGATCGGCAATGGCGCGAGCGCCATCCAGTTCGTACCGGAAGTCGCGAAGGAAGCGGGTGAGGTCACCATCTTCCAGCGATCGGCGAGTTGGGTGTTGCCGCGCCCGCAGCGCGAGTTCTATGGCTGGGAAAAGGCGCTCTACAAGGCGCTGCCCTGGACCATGAAAATCCAGCGATGGAAGCTCTACTGGTTCGGCGAGCTCCTGTTCCGCGCCTTCCATACGTCGGGCGACAAGATGAAGCAGATGGCGATCGACGAGATGAATCTCTACGTCACCGATCCCGTGAAGAAGCAGAAGCTGACGCCTGACTACGAGCCGGGATGCAAGCGCGTTCTCTTCGCCAACGACTGGTGGCCCGCCATGGGCATGGACCATGTCGATGTCGTGACCGACGGAATCGAAGAGATCAACGCGGCTGGCATCCGCACGCGGGACGGCAAGCAGCACGATCTCGACATCATCATCTATGGAACGGGCTTCGACACGACGCATTTCCTCGGGCCGATGGTGATGAAGGGCCTTGCGGGCCGCGACCTGAAAGATGCCTGGGCGACAGGCGCGGAGGCGCATCACGGCCTGACCGTTTCGGGTTTCCCCAATTTCTTCATGCTCTACGGGCCGAACACGAACCTCGGCCACAACTCGATCATCTTCATGATCGAGTGTCAGGCGAACTACATCGCGCAATGCGTGGAGAAGCTGAAGAACGACGATCTTCTCTACATGGATGTGAAGCCGGAGGTGCAACGCGCCTCGAACGAATCCGTGCAGGCCGACAATGCCAACTCCGTTTTCGCGAGCGGCTGCACCAGCTGGTACAAGACCGAGAGCGGCAAGGTCACCAATAACTGGGCGAACTACACTTTCAAATACTGGTGGCGGACGCGCCGGCCGGACTTCGCCGAGTTCAACCTCCGTGCCCACACCGCCTCATCGCAAGGCGCGGGTGCCGGAGCGGGAACCAGGGTCGCGGCCGCCGAATAGGCAAGAGCAGACAAGGCGGGATAATTTCTTTTCCGCATGACGGACAAAGGGCGGTTCGCAAGGAACCGCCCTTTCCATTTGTTCCGCGCGCCGCATGACTTATCCCCGTCCTGCGACCGTCATGCCATCATCGCCCTGACGGTCGCGGCGGTGAATTCATCGCCCGGCATGAATGTCTCGATCACGAGTTCCGAAAAGGTGATGTCGACCGCCGTGCCGAAAACGGTGGTGGCGGTAAAGAAGCTGAGCGTGCCCACCTCCGTGCGGATTTTCAGCGGCACGATGAGGCCGCCGAATTCCGAGCCGAAACCTTCATGGGCCATAGCCGCGCCGGGAAAACGCTTCAGTTCTGCAAGGAGTGCGGTCAGCCCCTCATCATTGGTGAGATCGATCTGGCGCTGCAGCCGCTCGAAGACATGCGCGCACCATTCGCCGAGATTTTCGATGCGCCCGCCAAGCCCCTGCGGATGAAGGCTGAGGCGCAACACATTGATGGGCGGCTGAAGGAGCTCCTCCGGAACGCCGGAGAGGAAGAGCGGCAGCGCTGCATTGCCCGCCACCAGATTCCAGTGCCGGTCGACGGCAATGGCCGGGAAAGGTTCATGCGCGGCCAGCACGAGATCGACCGCGCGCCGTGCCGCCGCCGCGTCCGGATTGTCGAGACCCGTTTCCGAGTAGACCGGCGCAAAGCCCGCCGCGAGCATGAGCGCATTGCGCTCGCGATAGGGCATGTCGAGCCGTTCGGCGAGATGGAGCAGCATGTCGCGGCTCGGCCGCGAGCGCCCGGTCTCGAGGAAGCTCAGATGCCGCGCCGAGATTTCCGCCTCGCAGGCAAAGGCGAGCTGGCTCATGCGGCGGCGCTGGCGCCACTCGCGGATCATCTCGCCGACAGGTTGTGTGTGCATGTTCATGGGATGAACGCTACCGCCGCCCGGGAAGCGTCGCAATTACCTCTCGCGTAATCGACTTGGGCCATCCCGATCCCCAATTCTGCCGGACAAGGGCCGGGGAGCGGCCGAACCAGCACAAGGAGAATGCATATGGCACTCGCAGCAATCGCCAATTCGATTTCACTTCGTCACGCGGTCCTCGCCGACGGCGTCATCAGCGGCGCCATGGGCGTCCTGCTGCTCGCGGCGTCGGGTCCTCTTTCGGGCCTGCTCGGCCTTCCCGCCGCTTTCCTCTTCTGGGTCGGCATCGCGCTCTTGCCCTGGATGGCGGCGCTCGTCCTTACGTCGCGCAAGGAGCGCCTCGCGGGCGGCGCGGTCGAAACCGTGATCGCACTCAATGCGCTCTGGGTGCTCGCCAGCATCGCCCTCATCGTCCTCGACCCCTTCGGCATGACGGCGCTTGGTATTGCGTTCGTGGTGGCGCAGGCGCTGGCCGTCACCATCTTCGCCGACCTCCAGTTCTTTAGGCTGAAGCGGGAGGGCTGACATACCGGCAAACCCCGAAACGGAAGGCCGCGGAGCAATCTTGCGGCCTTTTTCGTATTTGGAGAGAGTGCCTAACTTCACTTGACGTTATCAAGGTACCAAGATACATAAATTGCCATGTCAAATCCTGTTATTGAGCGCGTCCAGACGGGCGTTCGGATCGAGAAACGTCTCCTCAAGGTGCTGAAGGGGCTGGCTGAGTACTTCGACATTTCCCTTGGCGATCTCCTCGAAGGGATTGTGTTGCATGCTTTCGAGGGCAAGGCGCCTCCATTCCGGCCGGAACATCTGAAGGCCATCGAGGAACTGAAGCGCGTCTACGGCCTCGACCTGGACTCGAGCGCCAGCCACCGCATGGTCGAGCGCAATCCGCAGGACGACGACTAGTCACTTTTGGGAGAGATCGCGATGCGCCGTTCGGTTTTCTGGTTGCTAGATCAATATGCGGAGACAGGCGAAACGGTCGCTGAGATCCATGCCACCGCGCTTCATCAGGCACGGCTGGCGGACGAACTCGGTTTTCACTCGCTGTGGCTCGCCGAGCATCATTTCATGCCGCTGGGCACGGCGCCTAATCCGGCCGTGGTGCTTGCGGCGATCGCGCAGGCAACGACGCGACTGCGCGTGGGTCCGGCAGTTGCCGTCCTGCCGATGCGCAATCCCATCCTGATCGCGGAAGACTATGCGCTTGTCGATGTGCTCTCCGGCGGACGTCTCAACATGGGCGTCGGCACCGGCTCGCAGGCCGCCGAATTCACGGGCATGGGCGCGGACTTTGAGGGCAGGCGGGCCGCCTATGATACGGGGCTTTCGGAAATCTGCGCGCGATGGCAGGCGGCAAGCGACGGTGTGCGCGGGCCCGAGGGCATGAATGTGCCGCCGGTGCAGATTCCGCGCCCGCCCATCTATGTTGCCACCGGCACGAATGACGGCGCCTATGCGGCAGGCAAGGCAGGGCATTCGCTGCTGACGCTGGTCTCGCCCGTGATGCAGGGGCTTGGCGATGTGGAAGCGCGCAACGCGGCGCATGCGCGCGGGCTCGCCGATGGCGGCCACGCGGCGGAAAGCGCGGAATCGGTTGTCGTCGTGTTTGCGCATGTTGCTGCAACGGAAGAAGGGGCCAAGGCCACCGCACTTCCCGCGATGCTGAACTTCTTCAAGGCCGCAGCGGGTATTGCGCCGCCGGACCCGGACGGGATGTACAGCCACATTTGCGCCAGCGATCTGGCGCTCGCGGGTACACCGGAACAGGTGGCAGCGCAGATCGAACGCTACGCGACCATCGGCATCCGGCATCTTGCCTTCGTGTCGCGCTTCGGCGGCATGAACGCGCAGGCCGCCGAAGACAGCCTGCGCGCGCTGGCCCCCGCCGCCTAGACGCAGATAGCTTGAACCGGGCGGCTTCGGCCAAGTCGACGAATATCGTGGTGGACTATCCTTCCGCACTTTCACACGAGGGAAGAAGGGCAAACAAAAAGCCGCCGGGTTTCCCCGGCGGCTTCGCATTTCAGGCAGTTCCGGTAAGGCTTAGTGGAACTGTGCGCTTTCGGTCGAGTCGCCAAGCGCCGTCGTGGAGCTTTCGCCGCCGCCCGCCGCGAGGGCGACGAGGTCGAAATAACCCGTGCCGACTTCGCGCTGGTGGCGCGTACCGGTGTAGCCGTCCTTCTCGGCGGCGAACTCGGCCTGCTGCAGTTCGGAGTAGGCGCCCATGCCGCGGTCGCGGTAGCCGGAAGCCAGCTGGAACATGCCGTAGTTGAGCTGGTGGAAGCCCGCAAGCGTGACGAACTGGTACTTGTAGCCCATCGCCGCGATTTCCTTCTGGAACTTCGCGATCGTGTCCTTGTCGAGATTGGCTTCCCAGTTGAAGGACGGCGAGCAGTTGTAGGCGAGCATCTGGTCCGGATATTCCTTCTTCACCGCTTCGGCGAAGCGCTTGGCGTCGTCGAGGTTCGGCTTCGAGGTTTCCCACCAGAGGAGGTCGGCATAAGGCGCGAAGGAGAGGCCGCGCTTGATGCAATGATCGACGCCCTTGCCCGGCTTCAGGCGGTAGAAGCCCTCAACCGTGCGGCCGGCGTCGAAATCGATGAACTCGTGGTCGCGCTCGTCGATGTCCGAGGTGATCAGGTTCGCGGATTCCGCGTCGGTGCGCGCCATAATGAGGGTCGGCACGCCCATGACGTCGGCGCCGAGGCGCGCGGCGTTCAGGTTGCGCTCATGCGCGCGGGTCGGGATCAGCACCTTGCCGCCGAGATGGCCGCACTTCTTTTCCGAAGCCAGCTGGTCTTCGTAGTGGACGCCGGCGGCGCCCGCTTCGATATAGGCCTTCATGATTTCGAAGCAGTTGAGCGGGCCGCCGAAGCCGGCTTCCGCGTCGGCCACGATCGGCAGGAACCAGTCGCGCTTCGCGCCGCCTTCCGAATGCTCGATCTCATCCGCGCGCTTCAGCGTGCGGTTGATCTTCTTGGCGAGTTCCGGGCCCGAGTTCGCCGGATAGAGCGACTGGTCCGGATAGGTCGTGCCGGCGGTGTTGTTGTCGGCGGCAACCTGCCAGCCCGACAGATAGATCGCCTTGAGGCCGGCGCGCGCCATCTGCATCGCCTGGTTGCCCGAGAGAGCGCCGAGCGAGTGCACATAGTCGGTCGTGTGCAGCAGGTCCCAGAGCTTGTTCGCGCCGCGCGTGGCGAGCGTGTGCTCGATCGGGAAGGAGCCGCGCAGCTTCTCAACGTCCTCGACGCTGTAGTTGCGCTTCACATTGTCGAAGCGGCCCTTCGGCGCGCTTGGGATCAGGTCGTAGAAGGTCTTCTTGCTCATGGAACAGTCCTCGGTTTCGGAGGGTGGTTTCGGTTCAGGCTTCGTTTTCGAGAATGAGGCGATAGGCCGGCAGCGTCAGGAACTCCTCGCATTCCCGGGCCGTGGTCATTTCGGAGAACAGGCGCACGGCCTGTTCGAATTGACCCGAAGTCCAGCGCTCCTCGCCAAGCGTTTCGCGCAAGGTCTTCATTTCGTCGGCAAGCACTTCCTCGAAGAGCTCCGGCGTCACCTTGCGGCCGTCGCTGAGTGCTGCACCGTGATAGATCCACTGCCAGATCTGCGTGCGGCTGATTTCCGCCGTGGCGGCGTCTTCCATCAGATTGTAGAGCGGCACCGCGCCGCGGCCGCTGATCCAGGCTTCGATATACTGCACGCCCACGCGGCAGCACTCGCGCATGCCTTCCTCGGTGCGCTCGCCGGTATGCGGCTCGAGCAGCTCCTTCTGGCCCACATTCACGTCCTGGCGCTGGCGGGCGAGCTGGTTCGGACCTTCGAGCTTGCCGAAGATTTCCATCGCGACTTTCACGAGATCGGGATGGGCGACCCAGGTGCCGTCATGACCGTTATTGGCTTCGCGCTCCTTGTCGGCGCGCACCTTGTTGAAGGCTGCCTCGTTCGCGGCCTCGTCGCCCTTCACGGGAATCTGCGCCGCCATGCCGCCCATCGCGAAGGCGCCGCGCTCATGGCAGGTCTTCACGAGGAGAAGCGAATAGGCATTGAGGAAGCTCTTGCCCATCACCACCTGCGCGCGATCCGGCAGGATGAAGTTCGGGTTCTTCCCGAGCCGCTTGATGTAGCTGAAGATATAGTCCCAGCGGCCGCAATTGAGGCCGACAATATGATCCTTCAGCGCATGCAGGATCTCGTGCATCTCGAAGGCGGCGGGCAGCGTCTCGATGAGGACGGTCGCCTTGATCGTGCCGTTCGGAATGCCGAGAGCCTTCTGCGCATCGACGAAGATATCGTTCCAGAGGGCTGCTTCCCGGTGGCTTTCCATCTTCGGCAGATAGAAATAGGGGCCGGAGCCGGAAGCGATCTGCTTCTTCGCATTGTGGAAGAAGTAGAGCGCGAAATCGAAAATGCCGCCGGACATCGGCTGGCCGTCGATCTCGACATGCGCTTCCTCGAGGTGCCAGCCGCGCGGGCGGACGATGAGCGTCGCGGGCTTCGCGACGACGTCATAGCGCTTGCCGTTCGCCTCGTCGGTGAAGCCGATGGACTTGGCCCAGTAGTCCATCATGTTGATCTGGCCGCCGATCATGTTGTCCCAGGTGGGAGAGGCGGCGTCTTCGAAGTCGGTCATGTAGGACTGCGCGCCGGAATTGAGCGCATTGATGACCATTTTGCGGTTGTCGACCGGGCCCGTGATTTCGGTGCGGCGGTCGAGCAGGTCCTTCGGGATCGGCGCGACCTTCCAGTCGCCTTCGCGGATCTCGCGCGTCTCGGGGAGGAAGTCGGGCAGTTCGCCGGCATCGAACTTCTTCTGACGCTCTGCCCGGGCGGCGAGAAGCTCGCGGCGGCGGGCGCCGAACTTGCGCTCCAGCGTTGCGGCGAAACCGAGCGCCTCCGGCGTCAGCACCCGCTCATAGCCCGGCTTGATGGCGCCTTTGACGGTGATGCCCTCGGCAATGGTCGTGGCTGCTGCCTTGCTCATGCTCGCTCGCCTCCTTCGGATCGCTTGTCGGGGTACGTTTGCGCGCGGTCATACAGAAGCGACAGCGGAAAGTCCAATATTTCCTAAGTCATTGAAAATGTTGAAGTAAAGAACTTCACAAGATTCCTGTGCGATTCTGTTGAAAATGTAAATTCTGTAAATTAAAGTGCCCCCGTGATGCCTTATCCAAAGGCAGCCGCAAGGGAGGCGCCGCATGGTCTCGGAGAAAAAAGTCTTTGCCGGTCAGCGCGTTAGGCGGCTCCGCCGTGAGCGCGGGCTGACCCAGGCGCGCATGGCGGCCGATCTCGGCATTTCGGCAAGCTATCTCAATCTCATCGAGCGGGACCAGCGTCCGGTCTCCGTTCAGGTGCTGCTGAAGCTCGCCGATGTCTATGACGTCGAGCTCCGCACGCTCGGGGGCGACGATGAGGCGCAGGCGCTGACGGTGCTCCGCGAGGTTTTTTCCGACCCCTTGTTCCGCGACGCGGGTCTCGGCATTCAGGATCTGCGTGAGATTGCCTCGGCGAGCCCCGCCGTCGCCGATGCGATCTCCAGCCTCTATCGCGCCTATCAGGAAAGCGTCACCAGCGGTTCCATCCTCGCCGAGCAGCTGGCAGGCCGCGACATGCTGGACGGGGCGGAGGCGCCCGGCCTGCCGCTCGAGGATGTGCGCGACTTCATCAACAGCCGCAACAATCACTTCCCGGAGCTCGACGATGCCGCCGAGCGGCTCTACACGAGCGCCGGCATCGGCTCCGAGGAGCCCTATGTGGCGCTTCGCACGGCGCTCCGCGACATGCACGGCGTTTCGACGCGCGTTGCGTCGGCCGATCTCATGCCGCATGAGCTCAGGCGCTATGATCGCCACCGCCAGACGATCTTCCTATCCGAACTGCTCGACCAGCCCGGCCGCTCCTTCCAGCTTGCCTATCAGCTTGGCTATTTCGAGCAATCCCGCGTCATCGAGGACATCGTGGAATCGTCCGGCCTCGACAGCGAGGAAGCGCAACGCCTCTGCCGTGTCGCGCTCGCCAATTATTTCGCCGCGGCGCTCCTCATGCCTTATACCGCTTTCCACAAGACAGCCGAGGCGACGCGCTACGATCTGCGCCTGCTCGGCCGCCGCTTCGGCACGAGCTTCGAGCAGGTCTGCCACCGCCTGACCACGCTGCAACGGCCCGGCGCACGCGGCATCCCCTTCTTCCTCATCCGGGTCGACAACGCGGGCAATGTCTCGAAGCGCTTTTCCGCTGCGGGGTTTCATTTCGCCCGTTTCGGCGGCACCTGCCCGCGCTGGAATGTGCATGACGCGTTCCGCGTGCCCGGGCAGGTCTATAGCCAGGTCGTCCAGATGGAGGATGGCACGCGCTATTTTTCCATTGCGCGCACGGTAAGCCGCGCAGGCTCCGGCATCGGCGTGCCGGGCGACCAGTATGTGGTGGGACTCGGCTGCGACATCGCCCACGCGCGACGCATCGTCTACAGCCAGGGCTACGATCTCGACGACGAGCGCGCGGCAACGCCCATCGGCGTCAATTGCCGGCTCTGCGAAAGGCTCGACTGCTCGCAGCGCGCCTTCCCGCCGTTGAAGCACCGGCTCGCCATCGAGGATCATGTGCGCGGCATCTCGCCTTTCGGTGTGCCGGTGAAGAGCAGCTAGAGACCGAGCAGCGCCCGCGCGCCATAGGCGAAAAGCGCAAGCCCAGCGACACTGGCGAGCCATATCGCAGCGAACCAGAGCAGCCGTTTTCCTCCGCCGTTCTTTTTCTCACTCATGTTCATGATGCGCATAGCCGCCTTCGGCGCTCGCTTTGCCATGGAACACGCTATAGGCATAGACGGTATAGATCAGCACCATGGGCAATACGACGGCGACGCCGACAAGACCGAACATGACGCTGGACCGCGGCGCGACCGCTTCCCAGATCGTCAGCGACGGCGGAATGATATTCGGATAGAGGCTGATCGCGATCCCGAAAAATCCGAGCATGAAAAGGCCGATGGCGCAGAGAAAGGGCAGCAGCTCGCGCTTTGCGAGGATCGACCAGAACAATGCGATGAAGACGGCACCGGTGATGAAGGGAACGGGCGCGAGATAAAGGATGTTCAATCCACCGAACCAGCGTTCGGCGATCATGGGCCGCAGCATCGGCGTCATCACGCTGACCGCCGCCAAGGCGACGAGCGTGCCGCCGCCCAGCACCACGGCCGCATTCCGCGCCCAGGTCTGCGTCTTCCCCTCCGTCTTGTAGATGAGCCATGTCGCACCGAGGAGCCCATAGCCCACGATGACGCCGAGCCCGGTGAGAATGGAGAAGGGCGTCAGCCAGTCGAACATGCCGCCGGCGTAGCGCACGCCGTCCACATGCACGCCCTGCACCAGCGCGCCCAGTAGAACGCCTTGCGCGAACGCGGCCACGACCGATCCCCAGAAGAAGGAGCGGTTCCAGAGCTCGGTGCTGGTATGCGCCTGATGACGGAACTCGAACGTGACGCCCCGGAAGATCAAAGCGAAGAGCATCGCCATGACGGGGATATAGAAGGCGGGCAGGGCGATCGAATAGGCCATGGGGAAGAAGACGAGCAGCCCGCCACCGCCCAGCACGAGCCAAGTCTCGTTGCCATCCCAGACCGGTGCCACGGAATTGATCATCGTATTGCGCGATGTCTCGTCTGGCGCGAAGGGAAAGAGAATGCCGACGCCGAGGTCGAACCCGTCCAGCACCACATACATGAGGATTGCAAAGCCGATGACGCCGGCAGAGATGAAGGCGATGTCTGTCATCTCATCCTCCTATTCGCTTGGCACGACGAGGCCCGGGCGCGCGCCCCGAATGGCTTCCGGCCGTTCATCGGTTTCGCGCACGGTAAGCGCGCCCGGTCCCTGACGGATAATCTTCAGCAGATAGTAGAGATAGGCGCCGAACAACCCGCCATAGACGATGAGAAAGAGCACCAGCGTCGTCGCAACGGAACTCCCGGTCACCGTGGGCGACACGCTGTCTGCCGTGCGCAGCACACCGTAGACGGTCCATGGCTGGCGCCCGACCTCGGTGACGATCCACCCTGAAACGGTCGCGACGAAACCGGCCGGGATCATGACGACGGCGAAGCGGGCGAGATGCCTGTCCTCCGCGAGCCGCCCGCGCCAGCGTGCCCATGCGCCCCATAGCCCGAGCGCGAAGAAGAGAAAGCCGAGGGTGATCATGACCCGGAAGGCCCAGAAGACGATGCCGACCGGCGGCTGGTCCTCGAGCGGAATCTCGTCGAGTCCGGGCACCACACCGGCCGGATCATGCGTGAGGATCAGGCTTGCGGCATAGGGAATCTCGATGGAGAGATGGTTCGTCTGCGCATTCTGGTCGGGAATGGCGAAGAGATGGAAGGGCGCATGGGATCGCGTCACCCAGTTGCCTTCCATGGCGGCGATCTTGGCGGGCTGGTGCTTCAGGGTGTTGAGGCCGTGGAAGTCACCAATGACAATCTGTAGCGGCGCGAGAAAGAGCACGGCCCACATCGCAACCGAGAAGCTCCGCTTCGCAACCTCGGGGTTGTTTTTTGCGAGAAGATGATAGGCCGAGACGCCCGCAACGACTGTAGCCGCAGTCAGGAAGGAGGCGTTCGTCATGTGCAGGAAACGCCACGGGAAGGAGGGATTGAAGATCACGGCCAGCCAGTCGTCGACGACGAAATGACCGTCGACAAAACTTGCGCCCTGGGGCGTCTGCATCCAGCTGTTGGCAGCGAGAATCCAGAAGGCCGAAATCACCGTGCCGACGGCCACGAGACAGGTTGCGAGGAAATGGAGCCTCGGGCCCACCTTGTCCCAGCCGAACAGCATGATGCCGAGAAAGCCCGCTTCCAGAAAGAAGGCGGTGAGCACTTCAAATCCGATCAGCGGTCCGAGGACCGGGCCTGTGATGCGCGACCACTCCGACCAGTTGGTGCCGAATTGGTAGGAGAGGACGATGCCGGAGACGACGCCCATGCCGAAGCTCAGCGCGAAAATCTTGACCCAGAATTTATAGAGACGAATCCAGACTTCCTCGCCGCTGCGCAAATGCCGGGCCTCGAAGAAGACGAGGATCGCGGCAAGGCCGATCGTCAGCGTCGGGAAGAGAATATGAAAGGCAACTGTGAAGGCGAACTGGAGCCTTGCGAGGATTTCCGCATCCATGGGTGGCACGGCGCATCTCCTTCGTTTTCCGAAGACACAGGCTGAAGCCTATATCCAAGTTCACGCAGGTTGCAGTCCCGTAAGGTGCCACGAAACGTCACGCGGCGAAAGCGCGCACAAATTCCAAATGGATTAGTGGGGCTGAAAATCTGTCAGCGGATCACACGCTCGGCCGGAAAGTTCAGTCCGATATGCATGGACGCATCGCGCGCTGCGCCCGGCCTGCTGCGATCCGCGCTCCGGACATCGAGCGTGCCGCCGTGGAGCTCCATCACCTTGCGCGTCAGGGAAAGGGCAAGGCTTTCCTCGCGCGGCGTACTGCTGTCTTCGGCGCTGACGAAAGGATCCTCGATCCCGTCGAACCAGGGCTGCGCCTCCTGCTCGGCGGCAAGGGAGTCCGGGTGGCGTTCTTCCGAGAGCGTGATCGAGAGGCCGCTTCTGCCTTTGGCGTCTTTCGATTCAGCAACCCTGAGATGGATCACCGAGCCACGATGCGCCGTGTGGACTGCTTCGGCAAGAAGGCGGAAAAGTCCCTGGCGCAGGCGCCGCGCATCGCCGCGCAATCCCGGCAGGTTTTCAGGGCACGTCACGCGGATCGAGACGCCTTCCTGTGCCGCACTCTGGCGTTGGCTGGCCACGGCGATCTCGGCGAGCTGCCCGAGATTGACGATCTCGTCCGTAAGATCGATATGCTCCATCTCCGCTTCGGCAATGCCGAGCAGATCCTCGATCATATCGAGCAGCATGGTGCCGCTCGAATAGATGTCGTTCGCATATTCCTTGTAGCGGTCCGTGCCCATCGGGCCGAGTCGCTCGTTCTTCATCATCTCGGAAAATCCGATGATATGCGTCAGCGGAGTCCGGAGATCGTGATTGACGTTGGAGAAGAAGCTCTGCGTGCGCTTGCGCGTTTCGCGGCTGCGGGCTTCCGCGTCATGCATGGTCTGTTCGAGCTTGCGCCGCACCGTCACATCGTTGAGGGCGGCAACGCGCGCGGGCACGCCGCCCCAGCGCGTGTCGACGATGCGCATTTCCGCGAGCCGGTTGTCGCCATCGGGCCGGTTGATCGTGACATCGTGCTCGCCCGGGTCGACCGGCAGGCCGAAATTGTGCCCGACCAGCTCTTCGGCGCTGCGGCCAAGGATTTCCTGTGCCGCGCCGTTGACGAAGCGCACGATGCCCTGACTGTCGAGAATGACGATCGCTTCCGGCGTCTCCTGAATGAGGGTGACCTGCGGCTTGCCGCCGTCCTGCGCCACATTTGCGGCGACCTCCTGGCCCTCGCGGGCCTGGCGGCGCGCAACGGCGCGGCGAATGGCAAGGCCGAGCGTGCGCGGCGTATCCGTTTCGAAGCCGAGGCAATCTTCCGCGCCGGCCGAAATGGCTTCGGCCTGCAGCAAGGGGTCGTCCGAACCGATGGCGACCACCGGTGCATCCGGACCGAGCGCCACCACGCGGCGGAGGAAATCGAAGGCAGCAGGATCGCCCGTGCCGATATCGATGATGAGGGCATCGTTGCCCGGCACGAGCAGCGGCTCGATCCCCTCATGCACGGTTGAAAAATGGAACTGGAAGGCGCCAGCCTCACCGGTTTCTGAAATCCGGACAAGACCCGCGCACAGCGCTGCCGAATGGCTCACGACATGGGCCGTCAGCAACGTGGATGGGCCCGTGGAAGGCCCTGAAAAGCTGCTCATTGCGATGCCTGGATACGCCAAGGGTTCCACCTGTCTTCCGGCCCCCGCCGGCCCCGCAACCCGATACATATATGCCGAGTAAGGCGGCATTAGGTCTTGTGAGTTAACGATGCGATTCTTTCGTAAACAGAAAGTAAACAAAGGGCCTATCTAGTGGGTGCCATTAGACCCATCCACAAGCGCCAAGCGGGATATTTACGTCAAAATGGGCGGTTTAACGCCGTTTTTACGCATTTCAGCTGGTTTGACTTTAATTGGGTGTTTTTCACCTATTTCTCGGCCGAAAGCGCGGTGCCCACCCGTTTCAGGAGGCTGACCGCCATCCCACCTCGTTGATTCGTTTGCCTTTCCTGCTTCGGCGAATGCTTGTGACGGCGCGGCCTATGGGCTAGGTATGCGCCCGCGCCGAAGGGCGCCGCGGTTCGAGAGCCGCCCCGAGGGGCCGACCATGAGCAAGAAAGAAAAGACCTTCCGCCCCAAGGCGCGCGTGCCGAAGGGGCTTCGCGACATGCCCGCCGCGCTGGTACGCGCCGAGCAGGGCATGCTTGCGCGCATCCGCGAGGTCTATGAACGCTATGGCTTCGACCCGCTGGAAACCTCCGCCTTCGAATATGCGGACGCGCTCGGCAAGTTCCTGCCCGATGAAGACCGCCCGAACGAAGGCGTCTTCTCCTTTCAGGACGATGACGAGCAGTGGCTCTCGCTGCGCTACGACCTGACGGCCCCGCTCGCCCGCTATGTGGCTGAGAATTACGACGCGCTGCCAAAGCCCTTCCGGCGCTATCAGACTGGTCCCGTCTGGCGGAACGAGAAGCCGGGTCCGGGCCGCTACCGCCAGTTCACGCAGTTCGACGCCGACACGGTAGCCGCCCCCGGCGTCGCCGCCGACGCGGAGATGTGCATGATGGGCGCGGACTGTCTCGAAGCGCTCGGCATCCCGCGCGGCAGCTACCGCATCCGGGCGAACAACCGGAAGGTGCTCGACGGACTTCTGGAAACCATTGGCCTCGATGGCGAACCGGGCAGCGCCACCTACATGACGGTGCTGCGCGCGATCGACAAATATGACCGCCTCGGGCGGCAAGGCGTGGAACTGCTGCTCGGGCCGGGCCGCAAGGACGAGTCCGGCGATTTCACCAAGGGCGCAGGCCTTTCGCCCTCCCAGATCACCGCCGTGCTCGACTATGTGGAATCGGGCGTTGGCGAAGGCGCGACAGACCGCAAGCTCGTGCTGGAAGGCTGGCGCAAGGTCGTCGGCGACAGCGTCATCGGCCGGGAAGGCATCGGCGAACTTGCCGAGATGGACGCGCTCTTCACTGCGGCGGGCTACGGCACCGACCGGATCGAATTCAATTCCTGGATCGTGCGCGGCCTCGGCTACTACACCGGCCCCGTTTTCGAATCCGATCTCCTCTTCGAGGTGAAGGACGAGAAGGGTAATCCCGTGCGCTTCGGCTCCGTCGGCTCCGGCGGGCGCTATGACGGCCTCGTCGAACGCTTCAAGGGCGTGAAGGTGCCGGCCACCGGCTTCTCCATCGGTGTGAGCCGGCTGCAGACGGCGCTCGAATTGCTCGGCAAGCTCGATATCGAGACGGTACAGGCGCCGGTCGTCGTGCTGACGCTCGATGCAGCCAGCATGGCAGGCTACCAGTCGATGGTTTCCGAACTTCGCGCCGCCGGCATCCGCGCCGAAATGTATCTCGGCGGCTCCGGCATGAAGGCGCAGATGAAATATGCCGACAAGCGCGGCGCCCCGATCGCCGTCATCGAGGGCGAGGACGAGCGCGCGAAGGGCGAGGTGACGCTGAAAGACCTCATCCTCGGCGCCGAAATGTCGAAGGAAATCGAGGACAACACGGCCTGGCGTGAAGGCCAGCCCGCCCAGATTTCGGTGCCCCGCGCCCGGCTGGTGGAAGAAGTCCGCGCCATGCTCGCGCGACATCGCCCGCATCACGGCTGAAAAGCCGCCATTCCCCTTTCTTCAAATTTACCATTTCCATGCTAGATAAGGCCCGGACCGGGGAGGCCCCGGCGGGCCGGGAAGTATTCGATATGTCTCTGACCGATATGGCAGCACTGGAAGGCGACAGGCTCCGCGCCCGCGAGGCGCTGGCGGCGTCCGTGCGCGGCGGCTTCGAGAAGGCGGGCTATGAGCCCGTTTCCGCGCCCGCGCTCCAGCCCGCTGACATCTTTCTCGATATGTCCGGCGAGGATATTCGCCGCCGCATGTATGTCTTCGCGGACCCGGCAGGCGATGAGCTCTGCCTGCGCCCGGAACTCACGATCCCCGTCTGCCGCCTCTATCTGGAAGCCGGCGGCGGCACGAAGAAGCTTTGCTCCGTCGGCCCCGTCTACCGCTTCCAGCAAAGGGGCTCGGTGAAGCTCCGCGAGTTCACGCAGGCGGGCCTTGAATGTCTGGGTGCTGCGGATGCGGAAGCCGCCGATGCCGAAGTGATGGCGCTCGCCAGCGCCGCACTCGCCGGGGCGGGTCTGAAGAATTACGAGATCGAGATGGGCGATCTCGCGCTTTTCGATGCGCTGATCGATGCGCTCGATCTTCCGTCCGGCTGGCGCGCGCGGCTGAAGCGCCACTTCTGGCGGCCCGACTATTTCCGCGAATTGCTCGACCGCCTTGCGGCGGGCGATGCCGGCGAAGAAGGCGGCGAGCGTCAGGCGCTGATTTCTGCGCTGGCGGGTCTCGATGAAGCGCAGGCGAAAGATGTGATCGAGGACGTACTGAAGCTTGCAGGCATCGCGCCCGTCGGCGGCCGCACGGTGGAAGAAGTCGCCGAACGGCTGATCGAGCAGGCGGAGCTTGCGGCCTCCGGCGTGCCGAAAGCGGCGGCCAGGCTTATCTCTGATTTCCTCGCCGTCTCCGGCGCGCCGAAAGACTGCATTGCGAAGATCAAGAAGCTCGCCAGCAATGCGGGCATCTCGCTCGATGCCGCCATCGCCCGCTTCGAGCGGCGTATGGATCTGATAGCAAAGGCGGGGGTCGATCTCTCCCGCGCGCACTTCGCCACCGGCTTCGGCCGCAACATGGCCTATTACACCGGCCTCGTCTTCGAGTTCCGCGTACCCGCGCTCGGTGTGGACGCGATGATCTGCGGCGGCGGCCGCTACGATGACCTGCTTTCGGCGCTTGGCTCGGAAAAACAGGTGCCTGCTGTCGGCTGTGCTGTCGGGATCGAGCGGCTCCTTGCTGCCGTCGCTGGGGAGAAGGGCCAATGAGCGACAAACTCATCATCGGCCTCCCTTCGAAGGGCAGGCTTCAGGAAAACGCGAACGCCTTTTTTGCGCGAGCCGGTCTCCGTGTGAAGCAGGATGGTGGCCGCGGTTATACCGGCCGCCTCGACGGTATCGCCAATGTCGAGATCGCCTTCCTGTCGGCATCCGAAATCGCTGGCCAACTCGAACAGGGTATCATTCACCTCGGCGTGACGGGCGAAGACCTGATCCGCGAGAAGCTCTCCGCGCCCGAGCGCGACGTCGAACTGCTCCTGCCCCTGGGTTTCGGCCATGCCGATGTCGTGGTTGCCGTGCCGCAAAGCTGGATCGACGTCGCCACCATGGCGGACCTCGACGATGTGGCGCTCGCCTTCCACACGAAGCGCGGGCGCAGGCTTCGCGTCGCCACCAAATATTTCAACCTGACGCGGAACTTCTTTGCCGCGCACGGCCTCACCGATTATCGCATCGTGGAAAGCCTCGGCGCGACAGAAGGCGCGCCCGCGGCCGGCACGGCGGAAGTGATCGTCGATATCACCTCCACCGGCGCGACGCTTGCTGCGAACAATCTGAAGGTGTTGGACGACGGCACCATGCTGAAAAGCCAGGCGAACCTCGTTGCGAGTCTCGGCGCGGAATGGAGCGGCAAGGCGCTTGCCGCTGTCGGCGAGATTCTCGACCGAGTCTCGGCGCAGGCGCGCGCCGCAAAGACGGTGGAAGTGCGTTTCGCAAGCGGCGCCGACGATGCCGAGTTGATCGGCGAGATCGCCAACCGCTTTGGCGTGACGCTGCCCTTCGGATCGAATGCAGGCGGACCGGTGCGCATCGCTCACTGTCCGGAGGCGCGCCTCTACGACCTCGTCTCCTTCCTCTATGCGAAGGGACGCGAAACGGTGACGGCCGCGCGGGCGGATTATGTCTTCGAGGCAAAGAACCCGCTCCGCGAACGCCTGCTCGAGAAGCTGGGAAAGCGGGCTTAACTTTCCTCCGCCTGCCCCTCTTCTTCGAGCCAGGTACAAAAGGCAGTGATGAGAGGGTCGGCTGCCCGCGCCTCAGGTACCAGCCAGCAATAGGGGCGGGAAGGCAGCGCCGGGCCATCAAGCGCCTTGGCAAGCCGGCCCGCCTTTATGTCTTCCGCGATGATCGGCAAGGGGCCGAGCGCCACGCCGAGCCCGTCTGTTGCAGCCTGAAGCGCAAGATAGAAATGATCGAAGTTCTGGCGCGCTGCCTTGTCGCCAACGCCATCCGCCCCAGCCGCGGCGAGCCAGCGCGCCCATGCGCCCGGCCGCGTATCCGCATGAAGGAGCGTATGCGTTGCAAGGTCCGCCGGAGCGCACACAGGTTTCTGCGCGAGCAGCGCCGGCGAGGCGACAGGAATTTCACACTCGGCCAGAAAGCTTGCGGCGAAAATATCGCGCGGCCATGCGGCCTCGCGGCGGATCGCAACGTCATAGCTGCCATGCGCCAGCCGCTCGATACTTTCATCGGATGTGATGAGGCGTAGCTCGGCTTGCGGCTCCATCTGCTGGAACCGTGCGAGGCGAGGCAGGAGCCAGCGCATTGCGAAAGTGGGGAGCGCATTGATGGTGAGCTGGCGCGCTTTCCCCGCCCTGGCTTTGAGATGGCTCGTTGCCGCCGCAATGCCGTCCAGTGCGTGGCCGATTTCATCGCGATAGCGCCGCCCTGCATCGGTGAGTACCAGTCGCTTGCCGCTCCGCTGGAAAAGTTCGGTCCCAGCCCAGTCTTCCAATGCCCGCACATGGCGGCTGATGGCACCATGTGTGACGAAGAGTTCCGCCGCCGCTGCCGTGGCGCTGCCAAGGCGAGCCGTGGCCTCGAAGGCGCGGAGCGCCGAAAGGGGCGGCAGGTCGCGGCGTGAACGGTTCATATTTGTGAGTATAACTCACAAGGAATGCGTATAAAACTGATTTGATAGGCAGCTATTTTGAGAAGAGTTTGTGCACTGAAAGCACAAATGAGGTGATCCCATGATGACTGCCATTCTCGCTCTCGTTGTTGTCGTGACCGCCACGATTTCGGGCGTGTTCGGTATGGCGGGGGGCATGATCCTCATGGCCTTTCTCACCTTCGCCTATTCCGTCGGCGCGGCGATGATGCTTCATGGCGTGACGCAGGCCGTGTCGAACGGCTACCGCGCCGTCATCAACCGCAGCGACATCGTCTGGCCCATCGTAGCAACGAACATGCTGGGCGCCGTGCTGGCGCTCGGCCTCTTTCTCGCTGTGAGTTTCGTGCCGGACAAGGCGACGGTGTTGCTATTGCTCGGCGCAATCCCCTTCATCGCCTTCTCGATCCCGAAAAGCTGGGGGCTGGATATCACCCGGCCTTTCATCTCGCCCATCTGCGGTTTCGTCGTGACGGCTCTGACCCTGACGGCTGGCGTGGCGGGGCCGATCCTCGATGTCTTCTTCGTACGCAGTCCGCTGACGCGACATCAGATCGTCGCTACCAAGGCGGTGACGCAGACACTGCAGCATCTGACGAAGCTGCTCTATTTTGGACTGCTCGCCGCGCATCTGCTGCCGGAGGCGGGGCTTCCCTGGTGGATCTATGTCATGGTCGCGCCGCTCGCCATGCTCGGCACGACGCTCGGCAAGATGGTGCTGGACCGGATGAGCGACGGTCATTTCAGAATATGGAGCCGTAACATCCTCTTCGTGCTGGGCGCGATCTTGATCTGGGAGGGCCTCGGTGAACTACTCGGTTGAGAAGTCCTTGCGCGCGACGAATTTGAGGCGGCCCTTCTCGCCGATCTTCTCCATGAAAGGCAGAATGGGCCGGATCATCCAGGGGAAAGCGCCAAAGAAGCGGGAGAGAAGGCTGGCGCTGTAGGGCACATAGATTTCGAGCTTGCCCGTGTCGATCGCGCGAAGCGTTGCGGTGGCCACATCTTCCGGAGTCATCACCTTGTCGACGAAATTCAGCACCGAGCCGCCATGAAGCGCCTCGTGATGCAGCATCGGCGTGTCGACCGCAGCGGGATAAATGCCTGAAACCTTGACGCCAAAAGGCGCCATTTCCTGGTGAAAACCGCCCAGGAAACCGCGCAGCCCGAATTTCGACGCCGAATAGATGGCGCTGTCCTTGAGCGAGATGATGCCCCCCAGCGAAACGGTGGCCACCATGATGCCGTGTTTGCGCGCAATCATCTGCGTCGCGACGGCGCGCATGAGGCGGACAGGCGCCCGCAGATTGATTTCGAGGTGGCGGTCGAGAAGGTCCTGTGAGAGATCGGCGACGGCACCGGGAATGCCGATGCCGGCATTGTTCACGAGAATATCGAGATCGCCATGATCCCGGATAAGCACCTCGCATAACCGCTCGACATCCTCCCGCGAGGCAAGATCGCAGACGATCTTGCCCGCCGGGCGCGAGAGCGTTCCTGCGATCGTATCGAGCGCGCCGGCCTCCCGGTCGACGAGGATGAGGCTGTAGCCACGCCTGTCGAGCGCGCGGGTGATGGCCGCGCCGATGCCGCCGCCAGCGCCTGTGACAAGCGCCTTCATGCGGCCGCCTTCGTGGTATCGCTCCGCAGGGCGTCGAAACATCCGGGCGTGAGGTCCGCCCAGCCGAAGCGCTTGCGGAGTTTTTTCATATGAGCGCGATAGGCGTCGATCTCGACATAGGTCGCATGCCGCGCCGAGCCGACGAACTTGATGCCGCCGGAAAGGTCCGGCCGGTCGCTTGCGATGAGTGCGTCGAGCGCGCCGGCATTGTCCGTCGTGCGGGCGAGGATCGTGCGGGCGATGAGATCGGCCATCTCGTCGAAAAGCTTGTAGGCGCCGCCATTCGTTTCCATGAAGCCGAGTGCATAAAGCGTCGGATTCCTGCGGCTGAAGAGATTCATGTAGAGATCGGGCCGCCCTTCTTTCCAGTCGAACAGGGCAGGGTCCACATATGGTACGCGCCATGTATAGCCCGTGGCGCAAAGCACCAGGTCGATTTCCTCCGACGTGCCGTCCTTGAAGCGGACCGTCTTCCCCTCGAAGCGCGCGACGTCCGGCTTCGCCTTGATGTCGCCATGGCCGAGATAGTGAAGCAGCTGCGTATTGAGAATGGGATGGCTCTCGAACAGGCGGTGGTCCGGCTTCTGCAACCCGAGCCGCGTGATGTCGCCATTCAGGATGCGCAGGATGACGCCGAATATGCGCTGCGTCAGCCACATCGGCAGATGCGGGCCCTCATGCGCAAAGACATCCGCCGGAATGCCGAACAGATGCTTCGGCAGGAAGTGATAGCCGCGCCGGAGGCTGATGAAGGCCGCATCCGCCGCCTTGGCCGCGTCGGAGGCAATGTCGCAACCGGAGTTCCCCGCGCCGATGACAAGCACACGCTTGCCCTTGAACTCGTCCATTGAGCGGAAGGTGACCGCATGACGCATCTCGCCGGTAAACCCGCCCGGATATTCCGGCATTACCGGATGCCAGTTGGTGCCGTTCGCACAGACAAGCGCCGCATAGAGCTTCGTCTCGCCCGTCGACAGCATCACCTGCCAGCTTCCGTCCTTTTGCAGTTCCGCTTTCTCGACAGAGGTATCGAAGCGGATATGGCGCTTCAGCCCATAGGCATCCGCGAAACCCTGCATATAACGGTGAATCTGTTTTCCGGACGGGTAGTCCGGATAGTCCTCCGGCATCGGGAAGTCGTGATAATGCGACTGGGTCTTGGACGAGATGAAATGCGCCGAGTCATAGACCGGTGAGCCGGGATTGGACCGGTCCCAGAGCCCGCCCACATCCGAATGCCGCTCATAGACATCGAAGGGAATGCCATGGCGCAGGAATGTCCGCGCAAGGCTGAGCCCCGCCGGCCCGCCGCCCACCACGCATACGCGCCCGATCCCGCTCATCATTCGCTCCGTCTATAAAGTGAATAATCCTCACATTTGTGATAAGTGATAAACCCTCATATTTTTCGGCGCAAGAGGAAAGATAGGGAGACCCCATGAGCGATCCGGCCGTCCTGCGCCGCAAGCCGACACAGGCCCGCGCCCGCGAGCGCGTGGAGCGGATACTCGCCGCCGCCACGGAAATGATCGCCGAGACGGGGAGCGACGCCATGCGCATGACGGAGCTAGCCGAGCGCGCGGGCGTGCCCATCGGCTCGCTCTATCAATATTTCCCGGACAAGCCTGCAATCCTGCGGACGCTCGCCCTCGCCGTGATGGAGCGCGTGAGGCAGGGGCTGGCGGCGAGCTTCAAGAATGTGAGCGACCGCGAGGATGCGCTTGCACGCGTCGATGCGCTGCTCAAGGGATATTACGATCTCTTCCTCGACGAGCCAGTCACGCGCGACATCTGGTCGGGCACGCAGTCCGACAAGGCGCTGCAGGAACTCGACATCGAAGACAGCCGCGAGAATGCGAAGCTGTTCTTTGATGCACTGAAACATCTGGTAGCGAAGCGCGATCATGCGCGGCTCGAAGCTGCATCCTTCCTGCTGATGCAGCTCTCCGGCGCAGCGGTCCGCCTCGCCATCGCGGTGGAACGAAAGCAGGGCGACCGCCTCATTACCGAATACCGTGCCATGATGCGCCGTGAACTCGAGAGCCTGCTCGAAAGCTGAATGCGGCGTCCGTTTCCGGCTTGCCGTGCGGAAATGCGCTTCCTAGAGTCCCGGTCGCGCCGGTTTGCGGCGCATTCCGGGAGACAGGCGGCATGGCGGAAGCAGCGATCCGGGTGGGTATCGGCGGCTGGGTCTTCGAGCCCTGGCGCGGCACCTTCTATCCCGATGGCCTCGCGCAGAAGCGCGAACTTGAGTATGCGGCATCGAAGCTCGCTACCATCGAGATCAATGGCACCTATTACGGCTCGCAAAAGCCGGACAGCTTCCGCAAATGGTATGCAGAGACACCGGAAGGTTTCGTCTTTTCGCTGAAGGGCCCGCGCTTTGCGACCAACCGCCGTGTGCTCGCCGAGGCAGGCCCCTCCGTCGAAAAATTCTTCGAGAGCGGCGTGACGGAGCTGAAGGAAAAGCTCGGACCCATCAACTGGCAATTCGCGGGCACCAAGAAATTCGATCCCGACGACTTCGCCGCCTTCCTTGATCTTCTGCCGGAAAGCCACAATGGCGTCGCGCTGCGTCACGCTGTGGAAGTCCGCAACGACAGCTTCAAATCGAAGGACTTCATCGATCTTGTCACGGAGCGCAGCGTTGGCGTGGTGACGGCGGCGGACTCGGACTACACGCAGATCGGCGACGTGACGGCGCCCTTCGTCTATGCCCGCATCATGGGCACAGACGAAAAGGAGAAGCTCGGCTATTCGAAGAAGTCCCTCGATGCATGGGCGGCCCGCGCAAATGACTGGGCTAAGGGCAAGGTACCGAAGGATATCGGCGCGGTTGGCGCGAAGAAGGCACAGGTGCCCGTCAAGGACGTGTTTGTCTATGTGATCTCGGGCGCGAAGGTCCGCAATCCCCTTGCTGCCATGGCGATTGCGGACCGTCTGAAAGGCTGAGATCAGAGCCCCGGCACAGGAAAGCGCGCCGTCAGCGCCCTGGTGCGGGCGGCGAGCTTCTCTTCCGCCTCGCGATCGCCCTTCGCGGCCAGCGTCTCGGCGATGATCGCACCGATCTCGGCCATTTCCGGCGCACCCATGCCGCGCGCGGTCGGCGCCGGTGTGCCGAGACGAAGACCGGAAGGCCGCATCGGCGGGTTCGGATCGTCCGGGATCACCTGCTTGTTGGTGGTCAGCCCCACCCGGTCGAGCGCTTCCTGCGCCACCGCCCCGTCGATGCCGAAACTCTGAATCGTGTCGATGACGAGGAGATGGTTGTCCGTGCCGCCGGTGACGAGCTTCACCTGACGTTCCATCAGCGCCGCCGCAAGCGCCTTCGCATTGGCGAGAACCGCTTCGGCATAGGCGCGGAAGGAGGGGAGGGCGGCAAGGCGGAACGTCACGGCGGCCGCTGCCACCTGGTTCATATGCGGTCCGCCCTGAAGACCGGGAAAGACGGAAGCATCGATTTTTTTCGCGAACCTCTCCTTGCAGAGAATGAGCCCCCCGCGCGGCCCGCGCAGCGATTTGTGTGTGGTCGTCGTCATCACATCGAAACCGCTGTCCAGCGGATTGCGCATGACATTGGCCGCGATGAGCCCGCCGATATGGCTGACATCCGCCATCGTCAGCGCGCCAACCTCGTCTGCCACGCGCTTGAAATCCGCATAGTCATAGTCGCGTGGATAGGAGGAATAGCCACAGACGACGAGCTTCGGCTTCGCTTCCCGCGCAACCGCACGGAGCTGGTCGAAATCGATGGCGCCGGACGATGGATCGGTCTTGTAGCGCACGAAATTGAAGAGCCGGCCCATATGCGAGACCGGCGCGCCATGCGTCAGATGCCCGCCATGGCTGAGATCCATCGCCAGGATCGTGTCGCCGGGCTCCAGCAGGCCGAGATAGACCGCCTGGTTCATCGGCGAGCCGGAAAGCGGCTGCACATTCGCATGTTCCGCCCGGAAGAGTGCTTTCGCCCGGTCGCGGGCCAATGTTTCGATGCGGTCGGTATGTTCCTGCCCGCCATAGTACCGCCGTCCCGGATAGCCTTCCGAATATTTGTTCGTGAAGGCGGAGCCGAGCAGCGTCAGCACTTCGGGAAAGGCGTAATTCTCCGACGGGATGAGTTCGAGCCCGGCGCGCTGGCGGGCTTCCTCCCCCTTCAATGCGAGGAAGATTTCATGGTCGCACTGCGCAAGCTGCGCACGTTGATCGGATGTGGGCATCTGAGCCTCCTTCGAGCCAAAACAAAAACGCCCGGCCAGCATCTTGAAGTGCTGCCCAGGCGATCGGCTCGAAAGACCAGTCTCCGCGCTCCCCGATGGTGACCCATCTGATTTCGCCAGTCGCGCGGAGGATATGTGCGACCGGAAACAGGGAGAGTAGAGCCCCGTTTCCGGCCGCGAGTCAATTCCCTCGTCAAAGTCCCAGAATGCGCTTCGCGATGATGTTCTTCTGGATCTCGTTGGACCCGCCATAGATCGACTGCGCGCGGGCGCCGAGATAGGCGGCGACGGACGGCGCGGCGCCTGAGGGAAGCGCCGTGTTGCCGGTCCAGGCCGGCGCGACGGAATCCGGATAGGCCGGTTGCATATAGGGGCCATAGGCCTCCATGCCGAGCTCCGTTATGTCCTGCGCAAGCTCGGTCGCGATGATCTTGAGGATCGAGGATTCGTTCCCCGGCGCGCCGCCCTCCGCGACTGAGGAAAGCGTCCGGAGCACCGTGATCTCCAGCGCATCGAGGCGCGCCTCGAGCGAGGAGAGCTTCTCCACGAATGCCGGATCGGTAAGAAGATCGCGCTCCTTCGCGGCTTTGCGGATGTTGCCGAGCTGCTTCCGCTTGCCCGCGACATGCGCGTAGGACGTGCGCTCATGGCCGAGGAGATAATTGGCATAGGTCCAGCCCTTGCCTTCCTCCCCGATGCGGTTTCCCTTCGGCACGCGCACATTGTCGAAGGTGACGCTGTTCAGCGAGTGCTTGCCGTCGATGGTGATGATCGGATTGACGGTGATGCCCGGCGTTTTCATGTCGATAAGCAAGAAGGTGATGCCCTCCTGCTTCTTCTCCTCCTGGCTTGTCCGTAGGAGGCAGAAAATCCAGTCCGCATGCTGGCCGAGGCTTGTCCAGATCTTGGTGCCATTGACGATATAGTCGTCGTCGTCCGGCACAGCAGAGCATTGCAGCGAGGCGAGGTCCGAGCCCGAACCCGGCTCCGAATAACCCTGCGCCCAGAATGTCGTGCTGTTCAGGATGCCGGGCAGAAATCGCTTCTTCTGCTCTTCGGTGCCGAAGGTATAGATCACCGGCCCGACATAGAGGAGCCCCATCGGCACGACATTGAGCGCGCCCGCCCGCTCCAGTTCCTCGTCGAAGATATATTTCTCGTTCGCGCTCCAGCCCGTGCCGCCATCGCCCTTCGGCCAGTTAACGGCAAGCCAGCCCTTCGCCGCCATCGCGCGCTCGGAACGCTGATAATCTTCCTTCGAGGGCGAGGCGCCGCTTGCCATCTTCTCTATGATGTCGCGCGGATATTCATGCTCGAAGAAATCCCGCACCTTCATGCGGAACTCCTCGTCCTTCGCCGAGAAAGAGAAATCCATCTGCCGTCCTCCCGAATTGCGTTTGAGGGGAGTGTAGCTGGACAGATCCGCGCCGTCAGCGGCCACGGAGCCTTTGCCGCGACGTCACTTCAACGAAAAGTGATGCGCTTGACCGACAGCTTCGTGTCCGCGGGTTGGGAAGGGAGCTTCACTGAGAGGGTGTCAGGCTGAGCGACCCTTCACCGATAGTGACCTTGAAATTGCCAAGGAAGGAAAGTCCGAGAAGTCCGTCGATACCCTCGCCGAAGCCGGTCTGATTTTCCTGCTGAACAAATATCTGGACATCGCGCGCCTCTGCACCCCCTAGGGCCATGTGACCGGCACGGCCGCCCATCTGCCACACCTCGCCATTCGCAGTGGTGACGGTCGCTCCTTCGTCTTCGGTAGCTTCCACTTTTGCTTTGGCTGCGAAAGCCCGTGTCAGAACTGTTCTTGAGGCTCCTGTATCGACGATAAATCGGCCCGTCACGCCATTGACCGTCACAGGCATGAGAATGCTCTTTGCTGACGGACTGTACTTCATCGATGCGCTGCCGCTTCCAAATGGTGGAGGGCATGAGCCGTCCTTCCGCCACTTCTCCATCATCGTCCGCGCGGCGGGCATTTTCCACTTTTCCGGGTACGTCACGGTGAAGTCGCGCATGACAGCGATCGCTTCACACGGCCGTCCAGCCTCGGCGGCAAGTTTTGCAAGCTGCTCCACACCCACCGGGTTCACGCGATCGGGATCGGAAACGAGATAGATCGACCGGCTGAGGTCTTCATACGCCCCGTCGAGATCGCCGCGCCCATGCCGCGCTTCAGCGCGCCACGAGTATAGGCGCGACGAGCCAGGGTGCTTTTCCAACAGGATATTCGCGGTTTCCTCCGCTCCGGCGAAATCGGACGAACCCTTTTGCGAAAAAACACGATCGGGAGGAGGTCTTCATTGGGGCCGCATGCGGCCTCGGTATTGCGGATAAACGACAGCGCCGCCGAATATTCCGAATTGTTGAGAAGCTTGTTGGCCAGCCGCGTCGCGAGCGTCCGGTTGCAAGGTTCTGCACCAAGGCGCCGCGCGACGTCCCGGTGATCCTGATCAAGACGCCCCACGACCTCTGTCGGTATCGGATAGAGCCCATCGGGTTTAGGTGCTGCGGTGGCGAAATAAAGCACCGTCACAACGGCGACGGCCACCAGGGCTGCCGCGACTCCGTAGATGATCCTGGATGTTCTGCGGTCGTCATCCTGAACATAGGGATTGCGATAGTCAGTCATGTTCCCCCCAGAGACTGGCTTCGCGTTATTTGTAGCGCATCCGCTCTATGGGAAAAGAGTAATTTTCGGCGCGCAGAGCGAGAAAAAGGGCCGGTGTTTCCACCGGCCCTTCGCATGTCTCTCGGTGAGAGGCTGGACTTAGAAGTCCATGCCGCCCATACCGCCCATGCCACCCATACCGCCGGGCATCGCGGGCGCGCCGCCGTCTAAAACAGCGGCAGCTTCGGCGATCATGGCTTCGGTGGTAGAGGCGGCAACGGAAGCCGCGTCCTGCAGCGCCGTGCACGACCTTGGTCAGGTCGATGATGCCGGCGGCGGCGGATCACATATTCTTCCTTTTGCGCGTCGGCCAGAAAATTGGCCTGCTTCGAACTTCGAGCTCCACCCCCGATCGAACACTTCGACGCCGGCGTACCTGACGATCTGGCGGATCAGGCTTCCAGCCTCTTGCGGATGATGTTGATACCGCGCGGATGTCGCGGCTAAAGTCAATTAAGCTTCACCAGCGACGCGAATACATCAGGAGCGCCGTCGCGCCGCCGGAACGATGCCTATTTCGACCGCGGCGCGGTGGCGTTCAGCGCGTCGTCGACGCGGTCCGCGCGCTCCTTCACCTCGACTTCGGTGGCGCCGCCGACGCTTGATCACCGCAACGCCGCCCGCGAGCTTCGCAGACGTTCCACCGGCTTCTCCTTGTCGTAGTCGGAGGTCGTTTCCTCGATCTGCCGCTTGATCTGGCCGACGCGGGCTTCGATGTCCTTCTTCTTGCCGGAGCCATCGGCGATCGTCGTGTCTTCCTTCGTGATCGACACGCGCTTGGCGCGGCTTCCGAGCATGTCGAGCGTGACCGACTCGAGCTTGATGCCGAGATCTTCGGAAATGACCTGACCGCCCGTGAGGATCGCGATGTCCTCGAGCATGGCGCGCGGCGGTCGCCGAAGCCCGGCGCCTTCACGGCGGCGATCTTGAGGCCGCCACGGGCTTGTTCACGACCAGCGTGGCAAGCGCCTCCGCCTTCGGTAATCTTCCGCGACGATGAGCAGCGGACGGCCGGACTGCACCACGGCTTCGAGAACCGGGGGCATCGGCTGCAGGCTCGTCAGCTTCTTCTCATGGGCAGGATGAGCGGCTCGTCGAGTTCGGCAACCATCTTGTCGGCATTGGTGATGAAGTAGGGCGAGAGATAGCCGCGGTCGAACTGCATGCCTTCGACGACATCGAGTTCGGTGTCGAGCGACTTCGCTTCCTCGACCGTGATCACGCCTTCATTGCCGACCTTCGGGACTCGCTTCCCGCCCGATCATGGCGCATTCAATTCGCCGTTCGCCGAAGATCGTGCGCCGACCTGCGCGACTTCGTCGTTCGACTTCACCTTCTTGGGGCTGGTGATGTCAGCCGACGGCAGCGCGCGGCGATCTCGATGCTGCGCTTCAGGTCCATCGGGTTGCGCTGCCCGCGGCAACCCCGCCTTCGCGCCTTCGCACCGCGATCGCACAGGTGAGAACGCCGTCGCCGTCGTCGTACCGTCGCCGGCCGTGTCGTTGGTCTTGGAAGCGACTTCGCCAGCCATCCTGGGCGCTTCTCGAACGTGGCTAAAGTTCGATTTCCTTCACGCGACCGAGACGCCGTCCTTCGTGGTGCGCGGCGCGCCGAAGTACTTGTCGATCCACGACGTTGCGGCCTTTCGGGCCGAGCGTAACCTTCACCGCGTCGGCGAAGTCATCGACACCCTTGAGCATGCGCTCGCGGGCGCTACTGACCAGGTGACTTTTCCTTAGCCATGTTTCCTTGATCCTTCTGAATTCATGATCGGATGGTCCGGCGGGGCCAACAAAAGCCGCCGCCGGCCTTGGTCGGTTGCGAGAGCCTTACTCGGCGGCGGCCTTCTTCTTCGCCGCCCTCGAAGGCACACCTGATGTCGCTCTCTTTCATGATGAGCGAGTCTGGCCGTCGATCTTGACCTCCGGTGCCCGACCATTTGCCGAAGATCGCAGTCGCCAACCTTGTGACGTCGAGCGCAACGACCCGTCTTCGCCGCGGGCGCGGAGCCCACCGCGACGATTTCGCCCTGCGAGGCACCTGCGCCGTATCCGGAATGATGATGCCGCCGGCGGTCTTGGCTTCTTCCTCGACCCGGCGCACCACGACGCGGTCATGCAGAGGACGGAACTTCATCTCTGGTTTCTCCTAATGTCCCAACCGCTAAGATGCGGAAAATTCTTGGAATTTTTGAGGTTGTTAGCACTCGGCTCAGGCGAGTGCCAATCCCGCTCGCACAAATAGGAGGTGCCCCCGGTCCTGTCAAGAAGCGGGGCAGGATTCAATTTCCTGTCTCAAAAGGTTAACAGCGCGGGATCAGGGCCTGAGACCGCGCAGCGTCAGTCGGACAATCGCCCGCAGCTGCTTGCGGAAGGTCGCCTCATCGGGCGCCTTTTCGGCGCCCACGGCCGCCGCGATCAGCGTCTCGGCGGCTTCCTTTTCCGTCAGCCCGGCCCGCTTCGGGTCCAGTTCGCCGCTCCGGACGCCCTGCCGGACGAGGCGGAGAATGGCGTCATGGAACGCTGCCGTGACTTCCTCGAAGGGCGCGCTCGGGAGCTGGTGGCTCGATTCGATGAGCTCCGAGGCATGCGGGCTCGAGAGGATCAGGCTGTAGACGAAGCCGAACTTCGCATCCATCAGCGCCAGCAGCTTTTCCTCGAGCGGCAGCTTCAGGGCGTCCGCCTCGGCAAGCCCCTGGGCCACGCCATCGGCCAGAGAGCGGCAGATCGCGTCGAACAGCTGGTCCTTGCTCTCGAAATAGAGATAGAGCGTGCCCTTGGCCACAGAGGCTGCCCGCGCAATATCCTCCATCGAGGTGCGCCGGTAGCCATAATGGCGAAACAGATCGAGCGCGGCGGCCACGATGGCCTCGCGCTTGTCCGGTGCGCCCGCCCTCTGGGCGGCAAGGGAACTCTTCGCGGTCGACATGTCCTTCAGCGTTTCATCTGGTGCGGGCAGACCTTGGCCGGCGGTATCGCCATCGTGCGCGTGAACCCGCCGCAATCGTAATAGCAGATTTTGCGGGCCCCCGCCCGGGACTGGCCGGAAAGCGTACAGGCGCCCTGAGCGTATTGAGGCCCGGCGGGTTCCCGCTTGCTCATCTGCGTATCGCCGCCCCCGGCGGCAAGCGCGGCGAGGAGGATCATCCCCGGCAGTGTCATCATATCCATATCGCCCCCCATCTTGTCCGCGGCGCCCCGCACCGCTCGTTTCTTATAGCGTCACCGCCCCGAGGAGGGAATTCAACCGCGTAAGCGGTGGCCATTTGTCCCGTTCGGCCGAGCATGTAGGATGCGCCCCGCATTATTCCGGCTGAGAGGCACCATGACGAGCGAAGCACTGAAGACCGCAAGGGACATGATCGGCGAGCCAGATTCCCGGGCGGGAATACCGACGCCCGCGCTGGTGCTCGATCTCGATGCTTTCGAGCGGAACGTCGCCCGCATGGCCGAGCATTGCAGGCTGAACGGCCTGGGGCTCCGGCCCCATGCGAAGACGCACAAGTCCGTTTCCATCGCCAGGGCGCAAATCGCAGCCGGCGCCCTCGGTGTCTGTTGCGCGAAGCTCGGCGAGGCGGAGGCTATGGCGGCAGGCGGGATCGAGAGCATTCTCATCACCTCGCCAGTGGTGACGAAGCAGGGCCTCGGGCGCCTCGTTGCGCTCAATGCGAAACTGCCGGATCTCATGGTCGTGGTCGACAATCCGGAAAACGCCCGCGCGCTTGCCGCCGCAGCCGCAGAAGGAAAGCGCAAGCTCAAGGTTCTGGTCGATCTCGATGTCGGGCTTCACCGCACCGGCATCCGCCCCGGCGAAGAGGCGACCGATCTCGCGGAATTGCTCGATGCTGCCGAGTATCTCGAACTGCGCGGTCTTCAGGCCTATGCAGGCCACCTCATGCATATCCATGATTTCGCAGAGAGGCGGGAGAAGTCGCTCGCGGCGATGAAGGTGCTCGGCGAACAGCGCGATGCGTTGAAGGCGAAGGGCATGTGCTGCGATATCGTGAGCGGCGGCGGCACCGGCAGCTACAATATCGATCCGGAAGCGAATGTTCTGACGGAGCTGCAGGGCGGCTCCTACATCTTCATGGACAAGCAGTATCACGATGTCGCGCTCGGCAACGGCGCGAGCTTCCCCTTCGAAACCTCCCTTTTCGTGCAGATGTCGGTTGTCTCGAACAACACGAAGAGCCTCGCCACGACCGATGCGGGCTTCAAATCCTTCTCGACCGACGCCGAACCTCCGAAACTTCTCTCCGGCGCGCCGGAAGGGGCAGGCTATTTCTTCTTCGGCGACGAGCAGGGAGGGATTTTGCTGCCGGAGGGGGCTCGCCTGCCGCTTGGAAGCGTCCTCACCGCCATGACGCCGCATTGCGATCCGACAGTGAACCTCTATGACGCCTATCACGTGGTCCGGGGCGACGTGCTGGTCGATGTCTGGCCGATCGAGGCGCGGGGCCGCAGCGCCTGAGCCTCATCCCCGTCCAAGTTCCTTGTCGAGTCGCCCCCAAAGGGGCCGGCAATCCACGACCGTTCCCTCGCGCATGGCCCGGTCCGCGGCCATGACGGTGAGGCCGGCGACCATCGCATCGTAGACGCGGACCGGGAAGGGCGCTCCGTCGAGCAGATGCGCGGCAAGGGCACGGCCCATCTGCTCATCCGAACCGTAATGGCCTTCAACGCTTGCCGGAAATTCCCGCACCTCCGGTGGGTGGAGACCCAGCGCATCGCGGAAGGTGAGACGGTTCGTCACGAGATCGGCTTCAAGCGCGCCGTCGAGTCCGGCGAAATACCAGCGCCGTTGCAGCTTGCCCGCGTGAGTATTCGCGTGGAAGGAGAGGCGCACACCGTTTTCATACTCGATCAGCGCGACCTGGTTGTCGGCGACATCGGCATCCGACCGGAAGGTGCTCTCGCCCGCGTTCCAGCCCCCGCGCCAGAGCGTATAGGCCGGTTTGCCGTCGTCGTAGCGGCGCTCCGCCAGCGCTTCGTTCTCCGGCGTGAAGATGCTGCGCCCGCCAAAGCTCGCCACCCGTGCAGGCAGCGCCCCTGCGAAAAGCCGGTAGAGATCGAAGTCGTGGCAGCATTTGTCGAGCAGGAACGAGCCGCCATGCACCTCATGCCGCCGCCAGTCGCGCATGAGAAAGGCGCCGTGCTCGGGGTGGAGATGTTCATTGCCCTCGAAGCTGACAAGCTTGCCGAGCCTTTCGCGCAGCATCTGCGTCACCGCACCGACAAGCGGCGCCGAACGGAGCACGAGCCCGACAAGCACCGCATTCTGGCCATGCTCGGCGATGAGGCGGGCGAGCTCCCATGTCTCTTCTTCTGTGCGCACCACGGGCTTTTCTGTGAAGACGCGCACGCCGGCCTCCAGCCCTGCCTTGATATGGGCAAGATGAAGATGGTTCGGCGAGCCGACCATCAGGAGATCGGGTTCCGTCTCGCGAAGCATGGCGGCGACATCGTCAAAGGCGCGACCGGTTCCGATTCCGTGCTTCTCGAGCTGCGAGCGGCCCGTGGGCGCCGGATCCGCATACGCGACGATGCGCATGTTGGGAGCGGCCGTGACGAGATTGCGGATGACGGTGGCGATCCGCCGCCCGAGCCCCGCAACGGCGATCGTATAGGTACCGCTTGTCTTCATGGATTGGACATCTAGCTGTTAGGATAGGGCAGGCTAGCCTGCTCCGCGCGCAAATGGGAGGGGCAACCCATCATGGGGCAGATGCACCGGAGAGACGCATGCGAATTGGAATCCTGACCGGCGGCGGCGACGTCCCCGGCCTCAATCCCTGCATCAAGGCGGTGACACGCCGCGCCCGCGAGTTCGGCTGGGAGGTGATCGGCTTTCGCCGCGGCTGGTCGGGCCCCCTCCACTACAATCCTGACGATCCCGAAGGAAGCGAAGAACATCTGATGCGCCTCGACCGCGAGCAGGTGCGGACCATCGACCGCGAAGGCGGCACCGTACTTCACACGACGCGCATCGACCCCTACTGGATGCTGGAGGAGAACCTGCCGGCGTTTCTGAAGGGAAAGTTCACGGCCTCCGCCAAGGGCACAGTCGATGCGACGCCGCATATCCTCCGTGTGATCGAGCATCTCGGCATTGACGTCATGGTCTGTATCGGCGGCGACGGGACGCTTGCCTACGCCGCGCATCTGAGCGAGCAAGGCGTGAAAACCGTCTCGATTCCGAAAACCATGGACAATGACGTTCATGGTACGGATTACTGCATCGGCTTCTCGACCGCCGTGTCGCGCTCGGTCGAATTCATCAATGCCCTGCGTACCTCGACTGGCAGCCATGAGCGCATTGCCGTGGTGGAGCTGTTCGGCCGTCATTCCGGCGAAACGGCGCTGATCGCGAGCTATCTCGCCGACGTGGACAGGGCGATCATCGCCGAAGTCCCATTCGATCCGGCGAGGCTGGCAGAGCTCATCGCCGCCGACCGGATGGAAAATCCCGCGCGCTACGCGATGGTGGTGGTGTCGGAAGGCGCGCGCATCGAAGGCGGGGAGCTGCAACACTATGGCGAGGCCGACGAATATGGCCGCAAGCGCCTCGGCGGCATTGGCCAGATTCTCGGCGCCGAACTGACGAGGCTGACCGGCGTCGACACGATCACGCAATCGCTCGCCTATCTCATGCGCGCCGGTGCGCCGGACGCGCTCGATCGCATGGTGGCGAAGAGCTTCGGCACAATGGCCGTGCAGGAAATCGCGGCGGGCCGCACGGGTTTCATGACGGCGCTGCGCGATGGCAAGTACGCGACCGTGCCCGCTGGCCTCTGCACGGAAGGAAAGAAGCGCGTGGATGTCGCCGCCCTCTACGACGCCGAGACCTATCGTCCCCGCATCGCAAAGGTACTCGGCAACCCGATGTTCTTCTATTGAGTTCTATCGCTTCAGCTGCATCAGCTGACGGGCTTCGCCATCGTCGCCGATGGTCACGAAGCCGAGACGTTCATAGAGCGAATGGGCATCGGTGGTGGAAAGCATGATGCGATGAACGGAAGCAAGCGCCGGATCGTTCACCATGGTCTCCACGATCCACTTGCCGAGGCCGGCGTCGCGATGGACGGGCAGAATGTAGACGTCGCTCATCCAGGCAAACCGGGTCATGTCCGTGACCATGCGGCCGAAGCCGGCCTGTTCGCCTTGCGGCGAATAGAGACCGTAGGACCGTGAATTCTGGATGCTCGTCCAGAGGTGGTCCGGCGACACGTCGCGTGCCCAATAGGTCGCGCCGAGCATCTTCAGGATCGATGCCTTGTCGAGTTTCGACTTGTCGGTATTGATCTCGAAGCCGTGCCTTGTCCAGGAAGATATGCCGGAAGAACTCATTTACGCTACTCACTCTCTTTTTCTTGTTATTGCGCCCCAGCGCGCTGGGCATAGAGCCATGCTTCCTGCGCCAACGGCCGGACATTGGCCGCCATTTGCTTTGCGTGTTCGCTTGAAGCCGTCCCGTCCCTTACCCGCCCCGCGATTCCCTGCAGGATACCGGCTAGGCGGAAGAAATTATATGAAAAATAGAAATCGAGATTTTCGATACCGGAACGATTCGTCCGCTCACAATACATCGCGATGTATTCCTCAAGCGTCGGGATGCCAAGCTCCTTGAGGTTCGCGGTGCGGATCGATCCGGTGCCGCCGCCCGTGCCCTGGCCGGGCATCACCCACTGCATGAGGCTGTAGGTGAAATCGCCAAGCGGGTGGCCGAGCGTCGAAAGCTCCCAGTCGAGAACCGCGATCACCCTGGGTTCGGTCGGGTGGAGGATTGTGTTGTCGAGGCGATAGTCGCCGTGAACCACCGAATTGGAGTCGTCCTGCGGCACATTCGCAGGGAGCCACTCCATGAGCTTGTTCATCTCCGGAATGGTTTCCGTTTCGGATGCGACATATTGCTTCGTCCAGCGCGAAATCTGGCGCGCGAAATAATTGCCGGGTTTACCGAAATCGCCGAGGCCCACCGCCTCGTAATCGACCATGTGAAGCTGCGCCATGGTGGCGTTCAGCGAGTCGTAGATCTTCCAGCACGTCTCCTTGTCCTGGCCCGGCAGCAGCGGCTCCCATAGCACGCGACCGTCGACCATTTCCATGATGTAGAACATCGTGCCGATGACGTTGTCATCCTCGCAGAGACAGAAGGTGCGCGGCGCCGGGAAGCCGACGCTGTGAAGCGCGGTAATCACCTTGTATTCGCGGTCGACCGCATGCGCGGAAGGCAGCAGCTTTCCCGGTGGCTTGCGGCGAAGCACATATTTCTGCTTCGGCGTGACGAGCTGGTAGGTCGGATTCGACTGTCCACCCTTGAACTGCTTGACCGTGAGCGGACCTTCATAGCCCTCGACATGCGCCTGCATATATTGCTCAAGGCGCTTCTCGTCGAACTTGTGGCTGTCGGCCACATCCTTAGTTCCCGAAAACTGCTCCTGGCGGCTCGGCTCTGCTGCGCTCATGGTCGTGTCACTCCCCGGTTATTTTCTGTTCGTATGGAGGTCAGGCGTTCAGCTTCTCGCGCTCGATCGCGCGGTAGCCGATGTCGCGGCGGCAGAAGCCTTCCTTCCAGTCGATCTTCGCAATTGCGCGATAGGCGCGCGCCTGTGCATCGGCCGTCGTCTTGCCTGTGGCCGTCACATTGAGCACGCGTCCGCCGGTCGCGAAGATGCGTCCACTATCGGCCTTTGTGCCCGCATGGAAGATTTGCACGCCGTCTTCCGCGCCCGCTTCCGCGAGGCCTTTTATTTCCGTATTCTTCTTGTAGTCGCCCGGATAGCCCTCCGCCGCCATCACGACGGTGAGAGCGACCTCGTCCTTCCAGCGCAGCGATGCCTTGTCGAGCGTGCCGGCATGGCAGGCCATCAGCAGCGGCAGCACATCGCACTCGAGCCGCGTCATCAGCACCTGTGTTTCCGGATCGCCGAAGCGGGCGTTATATTCGATGAGCTTCGGCCCATCCTTGGTGATCATCAGCCCTGCATAGAGTACGCCCTTGAACGGCATGCCCTTGTCGCGCATGGCGCGCACCGTCGGCCCCACGATTTCGCGCATCACGCGCACGGAAAGGCCTGGCGTCATCACCGGCGCGGGCGAATAGGCGCCCATGCCGCCCGTGTTCGGTCCCTGGTCGTTGTCGAAGACACGCTTGTGATCTTGCGCCGTGGCAAGCGGCAGAACGTTGGTGCCATCGCAAAGTGCGAAGAAACTCGCTTCCTCGCCTTCGAGAAATTCCTCGACCACGACTTCCGCGCCTGCCGCGCCGAAGCGCCCGCCCAGAATATCGTCGATGGCGGCGTTCGCCTGTTCCACCGTCTCCGCGATGATCACGCCCTTGCCGGCGGCGAGCCCGTCTGCTTTCACGACGATGGGCGCACCCTTCTTCGCAATGAAGGCCTTGGCGTCCGCGGCATTCGAGAATCGGCCATAGGCGGCGGTTGGAATATCCCATTCCGCGCAGAGATCCTTCGTGAAGCCTTTCGAGCCTTCGAGCTGCGCGGCCTCGGCCGAGGGGCCGAAGCTCGCTATGCCTTCCGCGTCCAGCCTGTCGGCAAGGCCCTTCACCAGCGGGTCTTCCGGGCCGATCACGACGAAGCCGATCCCCTTTTCGCGGACGAACGCGACGATGGCATCGAAATCGGTGGGGGAGAGGGGCACGCATTCGGCGACCTGCCCGATGCCGCCATTCCCGGGCGCGCAGTAGAGCTTGTCGCAGAGCGGGCTTTTCGCGATTGCCCAGCAAAGGGCATGTTCCCGGCCGCCGGAGCCGATGACGAGAATATTCATGGGTGCCGTCCCCTGGAATTCGCTCAGGCCCGCCCGGCAAGGGGTTGGGGCGCGAAGGGCTCCCTTGTAACATGGGCCCCCGCTCCGGCAAACCGGCTGGAGCAGGGCCTCAGCAGAGCCAGAAAGTGCCAGATGACCCCTCCGGAAGGTACCGCCAACAACGCCCATGAATTCTCGGTCAGCGAGATTTCCTTCGCGCTGAAGCGCACCGTGGAGGAAACCTTCGGCCATGTCCGTGTGCGCGGTGAGATCACCGGCTATCGCGGGCCCCATTCCTCGGGCCATTGCTATTTCGGCCTGAAGGATGACAAGGCGCGGATGGATGCCGTCATCTGGAAGGGGAATTTCGGCAAGCTCCGCTTCAAGCCCGAAGAGGGCATGGAAGTGATTGCGACCGGCAAGCTGACGACCTATCCCGGCAGCTCGAAATACCAGATCGTGATCGAACACCTGGAGCCCGCAGGCGTCGGCGCGCTGATGGCGCTGCTCGAGGAGCGGCGGAAGAAGCTCGCCGCAGAAGGCCTCTTCGCCGCCGAACGCAAGCGCGCGCTGCCCTATCTGCCGCAGGTGATCGGTGTGGTGACAAGCCCGACCGGCGCCGTGATTCGCGACATTCTCCACAGATTGCAGGACCGCTTTCCCCGTCATGTACTTGTCTGGCCGGTGCGTGTTCAGGGTGAAACCAGCGCGGCGGAAGTGGCGGCGGCGATCCGGGGCTTCAATGCGATGGAGAAGGGCGGCGCGGTCCCGCGGCCCGATGTGCTGATCGTTGCGCGCGGCGGCGGCTCGATCGAGGATCTCTGGTCCTTCAACGAGGAAGTGGTGGTGCGCGCGGCGGCGGAAAGCGCAATCCCGCTCATCTCTGCCGTCGGCCACGAGACGGATACGACGCTGATCGACTTTGCCTCGGATCGTCGTGCGCCGACACCCACAGCGGCCGCCGAAATGGCGGTGCCGGTACGTGCCGAACTCATTGCCGATATTCGCGACCGCGCCACACGCCTGATGCGCGCCGAGACACGGCTCATCGAAAATGCGCGGACGCAGCTTCGCGGCCTCGCCCGAGGTCTGCCGCGCCTTCAGGATGTGATGGCTTTGCCTCGGCAGCGCTTCGACAACGCGGCGGAGCGGCTCACCCGCGCGCTCACGCGCGCCGCGGAGGTTAAGCGTGCAAAACTCGACAATGTTGCCGGACGCCTCTCGCCACAGCCGATCCGCGTGAAGATCGCCAGCGAGCGAAAGGCCTTGCCGCAACTTGCCGAAAGGCTCGGCCGCGCGGAGATGCGTCAACTCGCGGATCTTGGGCGCAGGCTCGACGGCGTGGGGAAGCTTCTCGAAAGCTATTCCTACCATGGCGTACTGAAACGGGGTTACGCGGTAGTGCGGGACGCTGCCGGAAGGCCCGTCCGCGCCGGCGCGGGCCAGCAGCCGGGTGCCGTCCTCGAGATCGAATTCGCCTCCGACCGGCTCGGCGTGACCGTGGCAGGCACTTCGTCCTCCCCGGAGCCAAAGAAGACGGTACCGAAAGCGATGGGCGGCACGCAGGGAACCCTGCTTTGATCGCCACCGCACGAAAGGCTAGAGTGCCCGAAAAGAGGGTTTGCGTATGAACAGGATCGACAAGATCGGCGGCGGCGAAGCAGAGCTCGTCTATGGCGACGGCGAGTATCACGTCGTGAAGCCGGGCGCCTATGTTGTCTGCGCCGTCACAGGCGCGCATATCCCGCTCGACGAGTTGCGCTACTGGAACGTCGATCTGCAGGAACCTTATGCAACGCCCGAAGCCTCGCTGAAGAGAATGCAGGAAGTCCGAGGCAAGGCATGAGGAGGCTCGCCGCCCTGCTGCTGTCTTTCGGGCTGGCGATGCCTGCCGCAGCGCTGGAAATTGAAGGCAATCTCGAACAAGGCGGCCTCGTCATCGGGCAGGTGGCGCCGGGCGCAACGGCGCATCTCGACGGCACACGACTCGATGTGGATAATGAGGGCGTCTTCGCTTTCGGCTTCGACCGTGATCACGGGAGCACGGCAAGGCTTGTCGTGAATCTGCCCGATGGAACCGCGCTCGAACGCGAACTCGTCATCGCACCGCGCGAATGGAAAATCCAGCGCGTCGAGGGCGTACCGCAAAAGTTCGTGACGCCGCCGCCCGAAGCGATGGAAGCGATTGCCCGCAGCACGCGCGTCAAGAACGAGGCGCGAAAGACGCGCGCCGATGGAAGCTGGTTCCGTGAGGGGTTCATCTGGCCGGCCACGGGCCCGATCTCCGGTGTCTTCGGTTCCCAACGCTTTTACAATGGCGAGCCGCGCCGCCCGCATTATGGCGTCGATGTCGCCGCCCCGACCGGCACGCCCATCGTCGCCCCCGCAGGCGGCGTGGTGACGCTCGCCGACATGGACATGTATTTCGAAGGCGGTCTCGTGTTTCTCGATCACGGCCAGGGCGTCACCAGCCTGATGATGCATATGAGCCGGATCGACGTGAAGGCGGGCGATCGCGTGGAGCAGGGCGATGTACTTGGCGCGGTCGGCGGCACGGGCCGCGCGACGGGCCCGCATCTCCATTGGGGGCTCTATTGGCGTGGCGCCTGGCTTGACCCGCAACGTCTCGTTGGGCCAATGCCGACGGAAAAGGCGGCGACAGGCGGCAACTGAGGATCAGGCGCCTTCGGGTCCTCTAACCCGCATCCATGGTTTCTCGGCCCAGCGGTCGTGCAGCCACAGCCATTGTTCCGGATGCTCCCGGATTCTCGCTTCCAGGAAGTCGTTGAGTTCCTGCGTGATCCGCTGCACTTCGGAAGCGGGTTCGGCGTCCGGCCGTGCGAAAATCGGATCGTAGACCGTGATCCGGAAATGCGCGCCATCGAGCCGTTCGATGCAGGCGGGTATGATCGGGTCTCCATAACGAACGGCAAGTCCCGCAGGCGCGCCCGGTGTCATCGCGCGGAGGCCGAAGAATTTCGCTTCGATGCCGTCATTCATCTTCTGGTCCGTGAGCATCGCGACGAACTTCCGCTCTTTCATGAGCCGCACGATGACGCGCGCCCCCGCGCCGCCTTTCGGAATCTGAGTTGACCTGGTGATCTTCTCCCGCAGCCCCACCAGCCATTTGTTCACATAAGGATTGTTCGCGTGGCGGTAGACCTCGCCGCCCTTCAGGCCTTCGAGCATCATGACGATGGGAAGCAGCTCCCAATTCGCAAAATGACCGGAAGCGAAGACACCGCCATTGCCCGAAGCCGCGAGCGAGCGGAGCAATTCCGCATGCACAACCTCGATGCGATGCCGCTCTTCGGGCCGGGCGAAAAGTGGCAGATGAGCATATTCCGCAATGGTGCTGCCGAGATTGTCCCACATGCCGGTGACGATGCGTTCTACCTCGGCCGCGCCGAGCTCGGGCATGGCAAGACTGATGTTGCGCCGCGCCCGGTTCGTGACGCCCACTTTCGGCCCGATGGTGCGGCCAAGCCACCCGCCGACCGCCGATGCGCGGTCGACCGGCATGGAGCCGAAGAACGCAAGGGCAAGCCGCAGCGCCGCATACTCGGCCAGATGTTTTGCTTTGCCCTTGAAGGCCATGCCACCGATTCTTCAATTGTTTGCCGGGAGGTTTATAGCAGCTTCAGCGCCGTCTTGCCCGCGAGACGGCATCGGCGATGAGCGCCATCAAGGCATCGGAATTCGCGATATGCGCGCGAACGGGAAGTGTCAGCGCCGCTTCCGCCAGCCGCTCTCGGGGGCTCGCTGCGGCGGCATGGGTGAGCCGCGCGGCATCCTTTTCCGTGGTGATGAGCCGTGCCCCGATCTCCCGCGCACGAACGAGCAGCGCAAGCGCATCGCTGTCGCTATAGAGATGGTGGTCCGGAAAGGAGATGGTGTCGGCGAGTTCGATGCCGAGATCTGCGAGTGTGCGGAAGAATTTTTCCGGCCTGCCGATTCCGGCAAAGGCGAGGAAAGGGCCCTCGCCGAATTCGGGCGGTGACGGCGGCCGCACGATCGACCGGAAAACGGGCAGGCCGCGCGCTGTCGCCCGGGCGGCAATGCCGTCGGCAGCATGGCCGCGCCCATTGATCAGCAGGGCATTGGCGCGGCCAAGTGCATCGTCCACCGTCTCGCGGAGCGGCCCCGCGGGAAGGAGCTTGCCATTGCCGAGGCCGGCAGCCGCATCCACGACGAGAAGCGAGAAGTCCTTTGAGAGCGAGGGATTCTGGAAACCGTCATCCATGATGATCAGGCCTGCGCCGCCGCGCACCGCCGCGGCCGCGCCCTCCGGCCGGTTCCGTGCGACCCATGTCGGAGCAACCTTGGCAAGCAGCAACGGCTCATCGCCCACATCGCCTGCGCCGTGATGGGCGGGGTCGACGCGGATGGGACCGACTTCGCGGCCGCCATAGCCGCGGGTGAGGAAATGCACGCCTTCGCCTTTGTCGATGAGGCGTTTGGCGAGTGTCATGGCAACGGGCGTCTTGCCGGCGCCTCCCGCCGTTACATTGCCGATGCAGATGACGGGAACAGCGGCGCGCTCGGGCGTGGCGGAGCGCCGCTTGATGCGTCCGGCGAGTCCATAGAAATAGCCGGCAGGTGCAAGTAGCCGGGCGGCCAGGGGCACGGCGCCGCGACGGTCGGGATACCAGAAGCGTGGCTCACGCATGACCCCGCCTCGCTTTCTCGCCTGCGGGCAGCAGCGCGAGAAGCGCGTCCGCCGTCGCCTGTGTCGCCCCGCTCCCTGCTCTGGCGAAGGCGAGAGCGGCATCCGACATCCGGTTGCGTGTCTCCGTGTCGTCCAGAAGACCCGCAATGACCAGCGCGAGATCGTCTCCTGAGGATATGCGCTTCATCGCCCCGGCTTCCGTAAACGCCACGTATGTCTCGGCGAAATTGAAGTCGGACGGGCCGGCCACAAGCGCGCACTGCAGGAGTGCCGCCTCGAACGGGTTGTGCCCGCCGGTCGTATCGAGCGTACCGCCGATGAAAACAATGTTGCAGAACGAATAGAAAAGTCCCATCTCGCCGAGCGTATCGCCGAGATAAATCTGCGTTTCATCCGTGATCGGCTCGCCCCTCGAGCGGCAGGATACGGCGAGCCCGAGCTCGCGGAGCTCGCGCGCGATGGCGGGCCCCCGCGCGGGATGCCGCGGCACGATGACGGTGAGGAGGCGCGGGTGAGCGGCCGCAAGCGACAGGTGCGCTTCCGCCGCCGCGCGCTCCTCGCCCTGATGCGTGTTGCTTGCAAGCCAGAGAGGACGGTTCCCCGCCATGCCGCGAAGCTCGCCAAGCGCCGCGGTGTTATGCGTCAGCGCCGCCGCGTCATGCTTCAGATTGCCGGGCTCGAGGATATTCGCCGCGCCGAGCGCCCGCAGCCGGAAGGCGCTCGCTTTGTCCTGCGCCATGAGCAGATCGAAGCGCGACAGCAGGTTCGAGATGAAGCCGGGGGCTTTGCGCCAGCCTTTGAAGGATTTCTCTGTGATGCGCGCATTGACGAGCGCGAGCGGTATGCCGCGACCGCTCGCTTCGACGATCAGGTTCGGCCAGAATTCGGATTCGACCCAGATGCCGAGGTCCGGCTTCCAGTAGTCGAGAAAGCGCGCGCACCATGAAGGATGGTCGAGCGGCACATATTGATGGATGGCCTTTGCAGGAAGCCGTTCCCGCATGAGCCTTGCCGATGTCACCGTGCCCGTTGTGACGAGCACATGCGGCGCGGCAGCGCTCGCGATGAGTCTGTCGATCAGGGGAAGGACCGAGAGCGACTCGCCGACGCTCGCCGCATGTATCCAGATAAGCGTGCCCTCGGGCCGGGGCGCGGAGGCGATGCCGAAGCGTTCGCCGCGACGGGAGGGGTCTTCCTTGCCGCGCTCCTCGCGTTTGGTGAGAAGGGCCGGCACGACCGGCGCCAGCACGCGCGTCATCAATCGGTAGACGGGAAGCGCGAGGGATGAAGGCCGGTCTTCCATCGAACCGCAGGTCAATGCGCCGCGGCGCCGCGGTCGAGCGGCAAGGGCGATCGTCCGCAGATCTGTTCCGCTTCTTCGGCGACCGCGTTGAGACCGTCCTCGACACGCTGCCGCGCCTCCTCGATTTCCTCGGGCGTTGCGTCGCGCGGCACATGAATGGGCTCGCCCCACACGAGCGCACCCTTGGAAAAGGGCAGGTTGATCGTGAAACTGTCCCAGTTGTTGAGGCGGATGCGCGAGCGGGTCGTCGCTGCAACGGGCACGATCGGCCGGCCCGAAAGGCGCGCCAGCATGACAATGCCCTCACCCGCCTGCCGTGCGGGGCCGGGGGGCAGGTCCGCGGTGAGACCGATTGAGATGTTCTCGCCGAGGGCGCGCACCATGGCGCGCAATGCCCCCGCGCCGCCTTTGCCCTTCTGCTTGTAGAGTCGTTCCTCCCCCTTCGGCACACCGGCGCCGCGGATCGTGCCGACACCGAGGAAATGCATGACACCCGCAACGATCTCGCCGTCGCCGTGCCGCGACACAAGAATGCGCATCTCGCGCCAGTTGTGCCAGAAGGTCGGCAGGATCATGTTCTGTCCATGCCAGGTAGCGGCAATGAAAGGCTTGTCCTCGGACCAGAAACTCGCGGCGATCTCGCCGCGCCTTGTCTCGAAGCGGCCGGTGCGGCGCACGAGCTTGATGAAGAGGGCGATCATCCACGCGACAAATGTCGTGAATGCCTCGCTTTTCAGGAGCTTCTTCCCAACCGGCATTGGCACTCACTCTCCGGCAATGGCGACGGCGGCGTCGGAAGCCGTTTCCGCCGCCGGTTCCGCGATGAACTGCGAGCGCGAAAGCTCCGCATAGAGCCCGCCCATATTCACCAGCTGCTCATGCGTGCCACGCTCGATGATCCGTCCCTCGTCGACCACGCAGATCATGTTCGCATGCTTGATGGTCGACAGGCGGTGGGCAATGACGAGTGTCGTCCGGCCTTGCATGAGCCGCGCGAGCGCAGTCTGGACCTGAAGTTCCGATGCGGTATCGAGCGCCGATGTCGCTTCGTCGAGAAGCAGGATCGCCGCATCCTTCAGCATGGCGCGGGCGATGGCGATGCGCTGGCGCTGTCCGCCGGAGAGCTTGAAGCCCGCCTCGCCGACCGTCGTGTCGTAGCCGTTCGGCAGGGCTGCGATGAAGTCATGCGCTGCGGCGTTGCGCGCCGCAGTCTGTATCTCTTCATCGGTTGCGTTGGGCGAGCCATAGGCGATGTTCGCGCGGATCGTATCGTCGAAAAGGAAAGGATCCTGCGTTACGAGCGAGCTTGCCGCGCGAAGTGATGACAGGGTGACATCGCGCACATCCTGTCCGTCGATCAGAATCCGGCCTTCGGTCGGATCGTAGAAGCGTGGCACGAGATTGAGGATGGTGCTCTTGCCGGCGCCCGACGGGCCAACCAGCGCCACCGTGTGGCCCTTGGGAATATCGATGTCGATGCCGTTGAGCGCCGGGGTGCCATCGCTGTACTCGAAATGCACTTTCTCGAACCGGACGGAGCCATCGGAGACCACGAGCGGTTTCGCATCCCCTGGCGCCGTGATCGACGGCTCGATATCGAGAATGGGGAAGATGCGGGAAGCCGCCGCCGCGCCTTCATGCATCAGCGTCTGTGTGTTGGCGAGCTTCTTCAGCGGTTCATAGGCGAGCAGCATGGCGGAGAGAAAACCGCCGAGATCGCCGATGGTGAGGAAGCCCGTCTGCACGCTCCGTCCGCCGAAATAGATGACGGCCGCAATGCCTATCCCGGAAAGCATGCCGGTGATCGGGCTCGCCATGTTGCGGCTCTTGATCGCCTTCAGCGCGGTGGCGCAGACCATGTCGATGACGCGGCCGGTTCGCGAGATCTCGGTCTCTTCCTGGTCATAGGCCTTGACGACGCGGATGCCCTTCAGAGCCTCGGAAATGACGGCGGTCAGGTCGCCCGAGCCCTCGAGATTGCGCTGCGTCGCCTTGCGCGTGCGCTTGCCGAGCTTGCGGACGATGAAGGCGACGAACGGGATGATGGTGCTGCCGATCAGCGCGAGCTTCCAGTTGAGCCAGAACATGGCGCCGATCAGCGCAATGACGGTCAGCAGGTTCTGACCAAGATCGATCACCGTCACGGTGATGCTGTCGCGCACGCGGTTCGCGTCGTAGAGGAAGCCGGAGAGAAAACGTCCGGAATGGGTACGCGAGACCCAGGCAAGATCGGCATGCATGATGCGCGAGAACATGCGCTTCTGGATGGTCGCCACGATGAGCTGCCCGATCGTCGCCATGTTCATGCGGGCAACATAGGTGCCGATCGCCTGCACGGCCGTGGCGGCAATGGCGCCGATCGAGACGAGCAGCAGCATCCAGGCATCGGTGCCGACGATATTGTCGAGCGCGAGCTTGATGAGCAGTGGAACCGCGCCTGTCGCCCCCGCGACAATAGCGCTCGCGGCAAGCGCTACCGCCGCAAGCTTCCAGTGCGGTTTCAGATATTCCCGCGCCATCCGCGAGACGACTTCCCCCAGCGTCACATTGACGGTCGGAAGGGCGGTCAGGGCGGAATCGGCTCCGGCGCCCTGTCCTGCCGGGCGGGGTTTGGGTTCGCTTGTCGGGTTCGGCATTCTGGCCTGTCTCTGGCGGGCGCGCATGCGCCGCCCGTTATGCGGGTTGCGCGGACAATATCATGGCCCGCCACGCGCCGCCATAAAGGCCGAAATATAGTAAATCCATCGCCCGATTGACCTTTTTGGCCCGCTCAGCGGTTCAGCACGGCGATTGCAACGGTCAGATAGGTGGCAAAGAGCGTCCAGGCGAGATAGGGGAGCAGCAGAAGCGCCGCAAGGCGGCTATAGGCCGCAAAGGCGATGACAGTTCCCACCAGCGCCGCATCGAGCAGCAGGATGTCGATCACGCCGAGCACCGGGCTCCGCAGGCCGAAAAACACGATGCTCCAGGCGAGATTGAGCGAGAGCTGCGCGCCGAACAGCGCCAAGGCGAATCCCGCCCTGTCGAAACTGCCGGCCGCCCGCCAGACGAGCCAGGCCGAAATGGCCATCATGAAGTAGAGGAGGTTCCAGACCACCGGGAAGACCCAGGACGCGGGCGTGAGCGGTGGCTTCTCGAGCGTCTGATACCAGTCGCCGACGCTGGTCGCCGTCACGGCGCCGCCGGCGGCCCCGGCGGCAAAGACAACGAGCAGGAAGACGAAGAGGTAAAATAGGGAGATGAGGGCGCTCGGTGCTTCGCCTCCGGGCGCGGGGCTTCCGGGTTCAGTGCTCATGCTGACCTTCTTGTTCTTTTTTGTCGGGGTCCATCAGCCGGTGCAGATGGACAATGAAGTAGCGCATATGTGCATTGTCCACCGTCCGCTGAGCGGCCGCCTTCCACGCCTTGTGCGCTTCGGCGTAGTTCGGATAGATGCCTATGATGTCGAGGCGCGACGTATCCTTGAAGTCATGCGCATCGAGATGGGTGAGTTCGCCGCCGAAGACGAGATGAAGCAGTTGCTGTGTCACGGCAATCTCCGGTCTCTCATGGCGCCGGACCCCGACTCCGGCATTGCACGTTCAAACAATAACACGGTCTGTTGCAGCCATGCGACCGCTAGCGGCCGCCGGGCAGGCGGATTGCTCCCACTTTGGCGAAAATCGCTGGGTAGAGCGCAGGTCCGGCGGCCAGCAGGCTCGGGTGCCGGGTGGAATGGCGGTTGTAGTAGAATGTGGCGCCGTCATGCGTGGTCATCCGTCCGCCTGCTTCGTGCAGGATGATGTCTGCGGCTGCGAGGTCCCAGTCGCTCTTGCCGTTAAGCGCGAGTGCAGCGTCGGCCGCGCCTGAGGCGACGAGAGCAATACGATAGGCGACGGAATTGCGTTCGAGAATGTCCATCTCGGGCCAGGGCTCGCGCCATGCAGGATGTTTGAACATGGGCGCGAAGGCCGCCATTCTGCAACCTTCGATGGTTGACGCCCCGCTCACATGGATGGGGGCGCCATTGAGAAGGGCGCCCCGGCCCGCCTGCGCTTCGAAAAACTCATCCGTTGCCGGATTGAAGAGCACGCCGAGCACCGGCCGGCCTTCCTCCACAAGCGCAACCGAGATAACGAAATGCGGTTTTCCCTTTGCGAAGGCGCGTGTGCCGTCGATCGGGTCCACGACCCAGACCCGGTCCTGGGTGAGGCGCGAGCTGTCGTCTTCCGTTTCCTCGGAAAGCCAGCCATAAGAAGGCCGCGCCTTGCCGAGCCGCTCGTGAAGCAGCTCGTTCACCTCGATATCGGCCTCGGTGACAGGCGTATTGTCATGCGCTTTCGACCATTGCTTGTGATCGGTGAGGAAGAAGCGCATGGCGACCGCACCCGCCTCGCGCACTGCCTGCTTCATAAGCGCGAAATCCGCATCGCGCGCATCAGGTGCCGGCAATGGTCATCCCCTCGACGCGAACGGTCGGCGCGTTGGTCGCATAACGGAAAGCGAGATCGTCGGCCGGTGTCATGTTGAGGAACATGTCCTTGAGATTGCCCGCCACCGTGATTTCGCTGACGGGATAGGCAATCTCGCCATTCTCGATCCAGAAACCGGAAGCGCCGCGGCTGTAGTCGCCCGTGACGCCGTTGACGCCCATGCCGATCATCTCGGTCACATAGAGCCCCTGCTTGATATCCGCGATGAGCTCGCGAACGGTCAGGCACCCGGCTTCCATATAGAGATTGGTGGTGGAAGGGGAGGGCGGGCCTCCGATGCCGCGCGCCGCGTGGCCGGTGGTTTCGAGGCCGAGCTGCCGCGCCGTCGCCGTGTCGAGAAGCCACGTCGTCAGCACGCCGTCCTCGGCGAGCATCATGCGCCGGTTCTTCACGCCTTCGCCATCGAAGGGCTTCGATCTCAGTCCGCGCTTCATATGTGGATCGTCGACGATGGAGATGTTCTTCGCGAAGACCGGAAGACCCATCGACTTCTTCAGGAAACTTGTCCCGCGCGCGATGGCGGCGCCGGAAATCGCGCCGGCGAAATGGCCGACAAGGCCGCCGGAAACCCGCGGGTCGTAAACCACGGGCACAGACTGCGAACTCACCTTGCGAGGATTGAGCCGCCGCACCGCATTTTCGCCCGCGCGCCTGCCGATATCCGCCGCCTTGTCGAGATCTTCGACGTGGCGTGCGCTCGAGAAGTCATAGTCGCGTTCCATGCCCGTGCCTTCGCCGGCGAGAACCGAGCAGGAAAAGGAATTGGATGTGCCCGCATAGGTGCCGGCAAATCCGGCGCTTGTAACAAGCGTCACGCTGGAGCGGCCATGGCTCGCGCCCGCACCGCTCGAATTGCTGACGCCTTTCACGGCAAGCGCCGCTTCTTCCGCTTCCGCCGCCACGGCGGCAAGGTCTTCGGCGGAGGGCGCGGCGGACCTGTCTTCTATATCGAGTTCGGGCCAGTCGCGGGCGAGGAGATGGGGTTCCGCGAGACCGCAATAGGGGTCTTCCGGCGCCACGCGCGCCATCGCCACGGCGCGTTCGATCATCGGGCCGAGCGCCGCTTCCGACAGATCGGTCGAGGAAACGCTCGCCTGCCTCTTCCCGATGAAGACGCGAAGCCCCGCATCCCGTCCTTCCGAACGCTCGACATCCTCAAGCTTGCCGAGACGCCAGGAGACCCCGAGCGAAGTTCCCTCGACCACAAGCGCTTCCGCCGCTTCCGCGCCCGCCCGCTTTGCGCGTTCGACCAGCATCGAAGCAATGTCGAGCGTGCTCTCGGATATGGGCGCGGTAGCAGAGCTCATGCAACAGGTCCGGCGGTTCGAGGATCAGACGATCACATACCAGAGGCAGGCGATGCCCGCCACCAGCAGCGCGATCCATGTCAGCAGCGTGCCGACAAGGCGCGGCGGCGTCGACTCGCCGGTGCGCGACACGCCGATCGCGTGAAGGATGCGGCCGATGGTGAGCGCCAGGCCGACCACATGCATCACATAGATGGAAGCCGCGAGAAGATGCAGCACCACAAGGCCGATGAGTCCGATGGGTGTGTATTCGACATTCGTCACATGCGCCCGGCTCGCATTGTAGAGCTTTTCGTCGCTCCCCGTCCCCGTCATCACATTGGTGCGGACACGGTTCGCCGAAACGCGATAGGCGAGGAACAGATTGATGAGAATGTTGAGGCCGACATAGATGCCGACAAGGCCAAGCGACGTCGAATAAAAGCCCATTGGTTCCTCCGATGGTGTGCCACGTGTTTGCGGAAATGCAGCGCATTTGCCCGCCGCGCCGTGGCTTGATTCGGTGCCGGGCCGGGAGACGCTAGCACGGGAAAACCGGCATGGCACCCGCTCCGGCCGCAGTCCTGCCGTTATTCGTCGGGCCTCGCCCGCCTGAGCTTCTTCACCGTGCCGCGCTTTACCTTCTCCTCCACCCGCTTGGCCTTGGCGGCCTTGCTGGGTTTCGTGGGTACGCGAAATTTCGGCTGATGCGCAGCCTCGGCGATCATCTCCACGAGCCGCTCCACGGCGTCGCGCCTGTTCGCTTCCTGCGTCCGGAAGCGGTTCGCCGTGATGACGATGACGCCGTCCTTGGTTAGCTTCGCGCCGGCAATCCGCTCAAGCCGCGCCCGCACGCGCTCGGGCAGCGAAGGCGAATGCCGCGCATCGAAGCGGAGCTGCGCCGCGCTGGACACCTTGTTGACATTCTGCCCGCCCGGCCCGCCCGCGCGGATGAAGCTGATCGAGATTTCATCCTCTTCTATGGCGAGCCTGTCGGTGACGGGGATCATTGTCCTACTTCCAGATCGGCTTGCCCGTGCCCGGCAATCCGAGCTTCGACCATTTCTTCGTCACCGCCTCGATCACGTCTTCATCCATT
>JAHBYL010000169.1 GCA_019635955.1 Parvibaculum sp. | reverse complement strand
TCCTCTGGTCCCTGTCGTGCCCCCGGGTGTCCACTTTGCCTATTTACGGCTGAGTGCGGCCACGCCCGGCAATTCGATACCTTCCATCCATTCGAGGAAGGCCCCGCCCGCGGCGGAAACATATGTAAAATCGTCGGCGGCGCCCGCTTCATTGAGGGCGGCCACCGTGTCGCCGCCGCCTGCAACGGAGACGAGTTCTCCCTGCTTGCTGCGCATGGCGACGATGCGCGCGGCTTCCACCGTGCCGCGGTCGAAGGGCGGTACCTCGAACGCGCCGAGCGGACCGTTCCAGACGACGGTGTTCGCCGTCTCGAAACGTCCGGCGAGATGGGCGACCGTATCCGGGCCCACATCGAGGATCATCATGTCGTCCGGCACGGCGTCGGCCTTCACCGTCTTCGAGGCGGCACCCGCCTTGAACTCGGCGGCGACCACGACATCCGTCGGCAGCACCACGTCGCAATTCGCGGCGCGAGCATTGGCGAGGATGTGGCGTGCCGTGTCGAAGAGGTCGGGCTCGCAAAGCGACTTGCCGACCTTCTTGCCCTGCGCGGCGAGGAAGGTGTTGGCCATGCCGCCGCCGATGACGAGGGCGTCGACCTTCTTCACCAGATTGCCGAGGAGCGCGATCTTGGTGGAGACCTTCGCACCGCCGACAATTGCGACCACCGGGCGCTTCGGATTGCCAAGCGCGGCGTCGAGCGCCGTCAGCTCCGCTTCCATCGCGCGACCGGCATAGGACGGCAGGAAATGCGTGATGCCTTCCGTCGATGCGTGGGCGCGATGCGCGCAGGAGAAGGCGTCGTTGATATAGACATTGCCGATCTTCGCGAGTTCGCCTGCGAAAGCGGCATCGTTGTTTTCCTCGCCGGCATGGAAGCGCGTGTTCTCGAGTACCAGCACGGTGCCGGGCTTCATGGCGTCGGCTGCTTTCATCGCCGTTTCGCCGATACAATCGCTGGCGAAGGCGACTTCCACGCCCACGAAGGGCGCGAGGGCATCGGCGATGGATTTCAGCGAGTACTTCGCATCCGGCGCGCCTTTCGGGCGGCCGAAATGCGATAGCACAATCACCTTCGCGCCGCGTCCGGCAAGCTCCTTCAGGGTCGGCGCGACGCGCTCGATGCGCGTCGCGTCCGATACCTTGCCGTCCTGCATGGGCACGTTGAGGTCCGCACGGACAAGAACCCGGAGCCCGTTCAGGCCCACGGCGGTGAAGAGATCGTCAAGCGTCTTGTGCGCGGACATCTGTATCTTCTCTCCGCTCAGAGCAGCTTGCCCATCGCGACGGCGGTGTCGCTCATGCGGTTCGAGAAGCCCCACTCATTGTCGTACCAGGAGAGCACGCGCACGAGCTTGCCGTCGATGACCTGCGTCTGGGTGAGATCGAAGGTCGAGGAGGCCGGGTTGTGGTTGAAGTCGATCGAGACATTG
>JAHBYL010000168.1 GCA_019635955.1 Parvibaculum sp. | reverse complement strand
ACTTCGGGGGCCGCTTCCGGAGCTTCCTGTTCCGCCGTCTTGCTCGCCATTCACACTTTCTCCGACAAACCGGGGCTGGTCCGGCGCTCCATGAAGAGGAGCCGGGCCGGACAGCCCATTTTCTCAATCCAGATAGGTCACACGAAAAGAAGAACCAGAGCCCGACGCCAAAACGATAAAAGACCGGAGCAGCCTGCGGGCGCACCCGCATGCCTGGCATCCAATCTTCCCATGGCTGGCGCCTTGGCTTCGCCGTCCCTCATGCGGGGCGTAACCTCCCCGCATCACCCGAAGCCGCTCTGCCCTTGAACTCCCGCTCCTGACCGATCCCCTAAAAACCCGATCACGCTTCGACTAAAGCCCGTCCGCCGGTTCCGCACGCTCCAGTTGCGCATGGATGGCCCGGAGGCGGGCGAAATTCTCTTCCGTCATGTCTTCCGCAAGCGCACGCTCGGCGGCTTTCAATTCCGTTTCCAGCACGATGATGCGCCGGTGCCGTGCAAGCGTGTGGAGGAAACCCGCTTCCGCCTCGTCCGGCGTCGCGTCGGGCCAGGCAAACCGGTCGCTCCGAAAGGCCGTTCCGGCCTCAAGCTGCCGGGCAATATCCGCCAGATTCCTGCTCAGCAAATGGCGCTCCAGCGCCTCCCTTTCAAGGGGCGCATGGAGGGCGGCTATATCTATGATTTCATTGCGTAATCTGTCAAGCGCCGGGGTTTTGATCTCGATTCGCGAAATATCCTCTGCGTAATTCTCAAGGAGTTCCGGGTGGTTAAGGAGCGTGAGGAGCAAAAGCCCCTCCCTGCCCCGTTCGCCCGCGCCCCCGCTGGCCAGGGCCGAACGGCGCAATTCGGGCGTCACCGGGGGCATGTAAGCCTCGCCCCGGCCGAAGCCGCCCCGGCCCCGGAAATTGCCGCGCCCGGGGCGCTGCGCCCCGAAGCCGCCCTGAAAACCGCCCTGGAATCCCCCTTGCCGGAAGCCGCCCTGCCGGGGAGCCGCGCCGCCGAAGAACTTGCGGACGCGCTCCCTGAGCGCCTCGGCATAATGCGCGCGGACCTTCGGATCGCCGATGGCGGCGATGGCGGCTTCAAGATCGGCCTCGAGCTTCGCCCGCCGCTCCGGCGTGTCCCACGAGCCGGTGGAGATTTCCTTCTCCCACAGCATCTCGGACAAGGGCCGCGACTTCGCGAGAATATCGCGCATCGCCTCCCCGCCTTCCTCGCGCACGAGATCGTCGGGGTCCTTGCCCTCCGGCAGCAGCGCGAAACGGAGCGAATGGCCGGGCTTGAGCAGGGGTAGCACGCGCTCGACCGCGCGGTAAGCGGCGCGAAGCCCCGCCTTGTCGCCGTCGAAACAGAGAATGGGCTCGGGCGCCATGCGCCAGAGAAGCCCAATCTGGTCTTCGGTGAGCGCCGTGCCGAGCGGCGCCACGGCATGGAGGATGCCGCCCTGCGCGAGGCCGACCACATCCATATAGCCCTCAACGGCAATCACCGTG
>JAHBYL010000167.1 GCA_019635955.1 Parvibaculum sp. | reverse complement strand
ATAGACCTGCTTGAAGAGTTCCGCTTCGCCCGGCGTGAAGAGATTGTCGATCTCGGCTTCCGACCAGACATAGAACTTGCCCTCGACGCCCTCGCTGTCGGCATCCAAAGACGCGGCGAACCCGCCTTCATCTGTCGTCATCTCGCGGGCAACCCATTCCACGGTTTCGCGGATGCGGCGGGCGTAAAGGGGCTTCCCCGTCTCCGTCCAGGCGAGCGTCAGCAGGTCGATCAGCTGCGCATTGTCGTAGAGCATCTTTTCGAAATGCGGCGCGAGCCAGACCTCGTCGACCGAATAGCGCGCATAGCCGCCGCCCAGATGATCGTAGATGCCGCCTTCCGACATATGGTCGAGCGCGCGGAGAACCGGCGCCGCGAAATCGTCGCGGGCCGTGCGGAGATGCACGCGCCAGAGGAGCGAGAGGAGGGGGACCTGTGGGAATTTCGGCGCGCCGCGAATGCCGCCATGCACGGGGTCCATGATTTCGGCGAGTTTCTCCGCCACGATCCCCGGCACTTCGGGCGTCGGCTCGCCGGGGCGCGCCGTCTCGGCCTGTTTCTTCAAGGCGTCGGTGAGCGCCGCGCGGTTCTTGAAAATCTTGGCCGGTTCCTCGCGGAAGATGCGCCAGACTTCGGTCAGCACCTGCACGAAGCCCGGCCGGCCGTAATTCGCTTCCTTGGGAAAATAAGTGCCGCCCCAAAAGGGCTCGCCATCGGGCGTCAGAAACATGGTGAGCGGCCAGCCGCCCTGCTGCCCCAGCATGTGAAGCGCCGACATGTAGATCGCGTCGATATCGGGCCGCTCCTCGCGATCGACCTTGATGTTGACGAAAAGCTCGTTCATCACGGCGGCCGTCGCCTCGTCCTCGAAACTTTCATGCGCCATGACATGGCACCAGTGGCAGGCGGCATAGCCGACCGAGAGAAGGATCGGCTTCTTTTCCTTCCGCGCGGCGTTCAGCGCCTCTTCGCCCCAAGGCCGCCAATGCACCGGATTGTCCGCATGCTGGAGGAGATAGGGGCTCGTTTCTTCGCGCAGGAAATTTCGTGACATGAGGGCTTTCGGGCGGTTCACTCGGGGCGCAGGTTTCACACTGATTTGTTGCGGCAATGTGGGGCATAAGCGGGCCCCCGTCGAGAAAGAGATAGGGCGATGAAAGTCACAATCGATGTCGAGCTGACGCCGGTCGAAGCGCGGCGGCTGATGGGCCTGCCGGATCTCGAGCCGATGCAGCAGCGCCTCATTGCCGAGCTCGAAAAGCGCATGGCCTCCAACATGTCCTATATCGATCCCGAGCAGATCGTGAAGGCGATCATGCCGGTGGGCGCGCAGGGGCTCGAGCAGTTCCAGAACCTGCTTTGGGGCATGGCGCAGACGGCGATGGGCGGGGGCAAGAAACCGGCCGGAAAAAAAGACGGCACGAAGAAAGAATCCTAGAGCCACCGATAACGGATCGATTCGGAGTGGAAACGATTTACGCCCTGTCCTCTGCGGC
>JAHBYL010000166.1 GCA_019635955.1 Parvibaculum sp. | reverse complement strand
CATGATCGTGACGCGCCTCGGTGCGAACCCGCTGGTCGTGCAGCTGCCGATCGGCTCGGAAGCCGAGTTCGAAGGCCTGATCGACCTTCTGAAGATGAAGGAAATCGTCTGGAAGGACGAGTCGCTCGGCGCCGAGTTCGAGTACCGCGACATTCGCGACGATCTGAAGGAGCAGGCGGACGAGTATCGTTCGAAGCTCGTCGAGACCGCCGTCGAAATGGACGACGCGGCCATGGAAGCCTATCTCGAGGGCAATGAGCCCGACGAGGAGACTCTCAAGAAGCTCATCCGCAAGGGCACGATCGGCCGTAGCTTCGTGCCGGTTCTCTGCGGCAGCGCGTTCAAGAACAAGGGCGTGCAGCCCATGCTCGACGCCGTCGTCGACTTCCTGCCGTCGCCTGTCGACGTGGACAGCGTGCAGGGCATCGACCCGAAGACCGAAGAAGCCGCGACGCGCAAGACGTCCGACGAAGCGCCGCTTTCGGTCCTCGCGTTCAAGATCATGAACGACCCCTTCGTGGGCTCGCTCACCTTCTGCCGCATCTATTCGGGCGTGATGACCACGGGCGCCGGCGTCCTCAATTCGACGAAGGACAGCAAGGAGCGCATCGGCCGCATGCTGCAGATGCATGCGAACCACCGCGAAGACATCAAGGAAGCCTATGCCGGCGACATCGTTGCCGTTGCTGGCCTCAAGAATGTCACCACGGGTGACACGCTGTGCGACCCGCTGAAGCCGATCATCCTGGAACGCATGGAATTCCCGGAGCCGGTTATCGAGGTCGCGGTCGAGCCGAAGACGAAGGCCGACCAGGAAAAGATGGGCATCGCGCTCAACCGTCTCGCGCAGGAAGATCCGTCTTTCCGTGTGTCGGTGGACGAAGAGTCCGGCCAGACCGTCATCAAGGGCATGGGTGAACTTCACCTCGACATCATCGTCGATCGCATGCGCCGCGAGTTCAAGGTCGAGGCGAATGTGGGTGCGCCGCAGGTTGCCTATCGCGAGACGATCACCAAGCGCGCCGAAATCGACTACACGCACAAGAAGCAGACCGGCGGTTCGGGCCAGTTCGCCCGCGTGAAGATCGTGTTCGAGCCGGGCGAAGCCGGTTCGGGTTTCGTCTTCGAAAGCAAGGTCGTCGGCGGTTCGGTGCCGAAGGAATATGTGCCTGGCGTTCAGAAGGGTATCGAAAGCGTGAAGGACTCCGGTCCGCTCGCCGGCTTCCCGATGATCGACTTCAAGGCGACGCTGATCGACGGTGCCTATCACGACGTCGACTCCAGCGTGATGGCCTTCGAAATCGCTGCGCGTGCCGCTTTCCGCGAAGGCGCGCAGCAGACGGGCGTGAAGCTCCTCGAGCCGATCATGAAGGTCGAGGTTGTGACGCCGGAAGAATATATGGGCGACGTGATCGGCGATCTGAACAGCCGCCGCGGCCAGATCAACGGCACCGAACAGCGCGGCATCGCGCAGGTGATCCACGCGATGGTCCCGCTC
>JAHBYL010000165.1 GCA_019635955.1 Parvibaculum sp. | reverse complement strand
GTCGGTCTTCGCCCAGACGACCGCGAGATCGGCGATCGGCGCATTGGTGATCCACATCTTGGCGCCGTTGAGCACATAACCGCCATCGACGGATTTCGCCCGCGTCACCATCGAGCCCGGATCGGAACCGTGATCGGGCTCGGTGAGACCGAAGCAGCCGACCCACTCGCCGGTGGCGAGCTTCGGCAGATATTTTTCGCGCTGCACCTCCGAGCCATAGGCATAGATCGGGTGCATGACGAGCGAGGACTGCACGCTCATCGCCGAGCGATAGCCGCTGTCGACGCGCTCGACCTCGCGCGCCGCAAGCCCGTAGCAGACATAGGAGAGACCGGCGCAGCCATATTTCTCGGGCAGCGTGATGCCGAGCATCCCTTGCGCGCCCATCTCGTTCATGATCTCGCGGTGGAAGATTTCGTTGCGGTTCGCATCCTTCACGCGGGTGAAGAGCTTTTCGTGCGCATAGGCGCGTGTGCTGTCGCGCACCAGCCGCTCTTCTTCCGTCAGTTGCTCGTCGAGCAGCAGCGGGTCCGCCCAGTTGAAGGGCGCGAGCGGCGGGTTCGGCTTTTCGCCGGAGGCGGGATTGGCAGCGGCCTGGGACATGCGGTTCCTCGTAACGCAGGGGAAGGCTTGATTGCCGCTTCATATAGCAGGCAAGGGGCGGGGCTGCATCCGGCTTGTTGGGGCTAGCCTTCGCTCTCGCGCGCATAGGCGGCCATTTCCGCGGCCAGATGGTCGAACATCAGACGCATTCGCCGGCTCGTCTTCAGATCCTCATGCATGACGACCCAGACATCGAGGTCAAACTCGATGGCGCCGGGCAAAACAGGCACGAGATCGGGGTTTCGCCGGGCCAGCGCATATTGGCACATGCCGAACCCCACCCCCGCCTTGAGCGCGGCGAACTGGCCGAAATCGCTGTCGCAACGGAAGGCGAACAGTTCGCGCGATAGCGGAAAGCCGCCGAGATCCTTAAGCCGCCGGATGGAAGATTCCCGGTCGAAACCGATGATCGGCAGCTGCGTCAGTTCCTCGACCGACTGCGGCATGCCATGGCGCTGGATCAGGTTTTTATGGGCGTGAAGGCCAAGCCCGATCACGCCGCATTTCTTCGCGACGAGCGCGGTTTGCGTCGGCCGGACCATGCGGATCGCAATGTCGGCATCGCGGCGGATGAGATCGTCCGTCCGGTTCGAGAGCACGAGTTCGATTGCGATGCGTGGATGCTCCTCGCGAAAGCGTGCGAGGATCGGAGGCAGCACTTCGGTGCCGATCATTTCGCTTGCCGTAATGCGTACCGTGCCCCGGTCGTCCTCCGCCTCGCCGGAGGCAGCGCGCTGCAAGGCTTCCGCCGCCATCGACATGGCCTCGGCGTGGGGCACGAGAGAAAGCGCAAGTTCGGTCGGCGCAAGGCCGCCCTGCGAGCGGGTGAAAAGGGCGGTGCCGAGCGATTGCTCGAGCGCGTCGATATGGCGGCCGACGGTCGGCTGGGTCAGGCCGAGCAGGCGCGCGCCGCCCGAAAGGCTCCCCTCCCGGACGACCGCGAGGAAGGAGCGATAGAGTTCCCAGCCGGGCGCCGCATCAGTCATGCAATAATGTATAAC
>JAHBYL010000164.1 GCA_019635955.1 Parvibaculum sp. | reverse complement strand
CCTTCGCGGCTTGACAGGGCGACCTCCCCCTGTATATTGCGCGCCAATTCGGCCCGTGCCGCTGTCACCGGCGGCCGCAGGACCTTTTTCGTTAAATGGTGGTATCAAAAATGTTCGCAGTCATCCGGACCGGCGGCAAGCAATACAGGGTCGCGAAAGACGATCTCCTCGAGGTTGAGCGCAATGGTGGCGCCGCCGGCGACAAGATCGATCTCGAAGTCCTGATGCTGGGCGGCGAAGGCGGCACGCTCAAGGTCGGCGCTCCTCTCGTGGAAGGCGCCAAGGTCAGCGCGGAGATCGTCGAACACACCCGCGGGCCGAAGCTCACGATCTTCAAGAAGCGCCGCCGCCAGAACTATCGCCGCAAGAACGGCCATCGCCAGGATCTGATGCTCGTCAAGATCCTCGATATCGCCGGCTAAGCGGGACAGAGGAGCAGAAACATGGCCCATAAAAAGGCAGGCGGTTCATCCCGCAACGGTCGCGACAGCGCCGGCCGCCGTCTCGGCGTGAAGAAGTTCGGTGGCGAGAGCGTCATTCCGGGCAACATCATCGTCCGCCAGCGCGGCACCAAGTGGCACCCCGGCGCCAATGTCGGCATCGGCAAGGACCACACGATCTTCGCGAAGTCCGAAGGCGTGGTCTCGTTCCACAAGGGCAAGAACGATCGCGCCTTCGTGTCGGTCGTGACCGCCAGCATGCCGGAAGCGGCGGACTGAACAGCGGGGTGATGCCACCTCGCAAGGGTGGCGACCATCGGGAATTCAAAGGGAGATGGACCGCCATCTCCCTTTTTTCTTGCCCTGACGACAGGGGGAGCCCGATGCGCGAAGAATTGAAGACGGAAAGACTGCTCCTGAGGCCGCTTGAAAAGGCAGATGCCGAAAGGCTCGCCCGCCTCGCCAACAACTGGAATGTCGCGCGGATGCTCTCCCGCATGCCCCATCCCTATACGCTCGACATGGCGCATGACTGGATCGCCCGCACGGCATCGGAGCGCGCCGGGGGCGAGGAATTCGTCTATGCGGTGACCAATGACGAGGGCTTCATCGGCACTTGCGGGCTTCAGTCCCATGCCGACGGCACGCATGAGATCGGCTACTGGATCGGCGAGCCTTACTGGAACCGGGGCTACGCGAGCGAGGCCGCCCGCGCGGTGCTGGACGAGGCCGCGGCCCGTTTCGGCGCGGAGACGATTATCTCCGGCCATTTTTGGGAAAATCACGCCTCGGGCCGCGTACTGACGAAACTCGGCTTCCGCTATACTGGCGAGGAGCACCGCTGGTGCGTGGCGCGGCAGGAGAAAATGCGCTGCCTGACCATGCGGCTGGCGCGACGGGAAGTGGCAGCATGAAGTTCCTCGACCAGGCGAAAATCCATATCCGTTCGGGGAATGGCGGCGCCGGCTGCGTGAGCTTCCGCCGCGAGAAATTCATCGAATTCGGCGGGCCCGATGGCGGCGATGGCGGCAAGGGCGGCGACGTCGTTGCCGAATGCGTCGAGGGGCTGAACACGCTGATCGACTACCGCTTCCAGCAGCACTTCAAGGCGAAGACCGGCATGCACGGCATGGGCAAGAACCGGTCGGGCGCGAACGGCGCCGACATGATCCT
>JAHBYL010000163.1 GCA_019635955.1 Parvibaculum sp. | reverse complement strand
GAAGTACTGCACGGCATCGGTCTTCATCACAGCACCGCCGTCGCCGACCATGATGGTGATCTTTCCGGCCGGTGCATCGCTCGGGATCGCAACGGGAATGCGTTCGGTGTAGATGCGGCCGTCGGTCGCACGTGCGTAGGCCGTTACCTGAACCGTCTCGCCGGGCCGAACTTCCGAGCGATCTACCGAAATGCGTTCGAGCGAAGCTGTCCGGCTGCCATCGATCATCTTGAGATCAAGTTCGATGCCGGACATCGCCAGGTCTTCGAACCTGCTGCGGAGCATCGCGTTGACCGGTGCGGCGATCGAGGCCGCGGCAAACATCGCCGATTGGCCGCCCGCAAAACGGCGATCTATTTTCACCGGGTTCTGTCCTTTGAATCTGATCTCGCCGTTGAGGAAAACCGTCGTCTCGCCAATGGTTCGCTCCTGTGCGACAAGCGAATTGTAAATGGCGATGTTGAGCAGCAACGGCGTCAGGAACTCGTCATTTGCCATTTCAAAATTGATCGTATCCCGCTTACCGCGGCTCGATTCGATATTGAGCCGGACGGGGATCATCTTCGGGGCCTGGCCGAGCTTGCCGAAAACGCCGGTCGCCCGATCCTGCGTCATCGTCCCGACCATTGCCGAGGGGACGGCGAGCTTGAATGAGTTATTGACGTTCGGCACGACCGTTACGACGCTCGACTCCGACATCGGCAGGTCCGAGACGCCAAGGCTCAGGAACGGATGGCCGAAAGCGTAAATGCGGTCGCCCTCGCGGAGCGTCACGGTGCCCGAAGAGGCAAGGCTGTAATCGCCGCGGGTTAGCTGCATCGAGACCGAAGCACCTGGCTTGAGCGTATTTTCATCCGCAGCCTTCATCGGAGCAATCGGCGAAGCTCCGCCGGCCGCCGCGACCGGAACAAGTCCGGCCCGCATCAATTGCGGGGCAAAGGCGTCAAGCGTTTGCTGTGAAATGCCGTTGAAGGTGAGCGGGAGGCCGATCGGCCGAAACGTCTGCCCGGCGATCGATGCCATCATCGGGTTTGTCGAGGCGGTCGCGGCCAAGAGGCCTGTATCGACCGTGTACGAGAGCTCGGGAAGGCTTGCCGAAGCGATCTCGGCGAAAGAGATGGCCTGCGGTGCGGATGTCCGGCGTGCCGGTTCCTTCGCTTCAAAGATCTCGATCATTTGCTCGATCGGCGTTATGCCGCAGATCGGCTCCTTGGAAAAGGGAAAGCTGTATGAGATCGCTCCGATCAACTTGCCGTCAACGTAAACCGGCGAGCCCGACATTCCGGCAAAGACCGCAGTCCGGTCCGCTCCGCCGCCGCTCAAGCGGCCGATGATGAGGTCCTGTTTCGGCCCGACGCCGCCCGGAAGAACGCCGATGATCTCAACATTGAAATCTTCCGGCTCCGTTCCGCGAAAAACGGTCCGGGCAGTTCCGCGCATTCCTTCGCGTACCTCGGCAAGCCGGATTATCGGCGTCCGAAGCCCCGCGGCCGAGCCCGTTGTGCCCGTTGAAACGGCAGTCTGGGCAATTGCCGGGACGGAAAACACTAAAATTGCGAGGAAAAATGCGGCAGGACGGGTGTTGAACATAGTTAAAAACCTCTTTAACAGAT
>JAHBYL010000162.1 GCA_019635955.1 Parvibaculum sp. | reverse complement strand
GATCACGTCAACGCCCATGTCGCCCGGCCGTGCCACACCGACCAGCGCGTTCATATTCGCCCCGTCCATGTAAACAAGCCCGCCGGCATTGTGGATCGTCTCGCAGATCTCCTTGATGTTCGTTTCAAAGATGCCAACCGTGTTCGGGTTCGTCAGCATCAGACCCGCGACGCCGCCCTCGGCACAAAGCTCGCGGAGGTGGTCCATATCCGTCAGCCCGTCTTCGTTCGCTCGGATCGCCTTTACCGTAAATCCAGCAAGTGCGGCCGAGGCCGGATTCGTCCCGTGGGCCGATTCTGGAATAAGCATCACGCGGCGGTCCTTTGAGGCCTCGCCGTCGCGCTTGTCAAGAAATGCGCGGATCAGCATCACGCCCGTCATTTCGCCCTGAGCACCGGCCGCCGGTTGGAGCGAAACGCCCGGCAGGCCCGTTATCTCCGCAAGGTCTTCCTGCAGCCGATACATCAGCTCAAGTGCACCCTGCGTCTCTTCCTCCGGCGCCAGCGGATGCAGATTGGTGTAACCGCCGATGCGCGCGACCTTCTCATTGAGCCGCGAGTTGTACTTCATCGTGCACGAGCCGAGCGGGTACATGCCGAGGTCGATCGAGTAGTTCCAGGTCGAGATCCGCGTAAAATGCCGGATCACGTCCACTTCCGAGACCTCCGGAACATCGGCAAGCCCGTCGCCGCGGCGAAGGTCCGCCGGGATGATCTCATCAATGTTCGCGGCCTCGACATCAAGCTTCGGCAGGCGATAGCCGACGCGGCCCGTCTGCGAACGCTCAAATATCAATCCCTCGTTCTGTGTCGGATGCTGTGTAACTTTTGTGATGCTCATTCTGTTTCCCTGACCTGATCTGCAATTAGTAACTGCTAGGTCCCTTTCAATGAAAATTTCTTACGCTTTCGGCAACCCCTTCTTCGCCACCTCCTCGACCACGCTGCAAAAGCGTTCGAGTTCCCAAAGCGTTGTGTAAACATTCGGCGTTATCCTTATGCCGCTAAATTCCTCATGCACGATCGGCGTCGTAAATATCTTGTGCTTCGCCATCAGATAGCTGCCGAGTTCCCGCGGATCGACGCCTTCGATCTTGAAATTCCCTATCGCACATGACTGTGCCGGATCGAAAGACGTATTGAACCCGACCCTCGGAACCTCGCGGAGCCGGTTCATCCAGTATCGCGAGAGATACCTAAGCCGCTCTTCTTTCCGTTTGGCGCCGATCGCGTGGTGAAATAATATCGCCTCGCCGATCGCCAGCCGCATCGCCGCCGAGTGCGTGCCGATCTCCTCAAACTTGCGGATGTCCGCCCGGTTCTTGTCCTCGCTCGCCATCAGCGCCCAGACCTTGGGGATCTTCTCCTTGCGGACGTAGAGCATTCCCGTGCCCTTCGGAGCATAAAGCCATTTGTGGAGCGACGTCCCAAAATAATCGCAGCCGAGGTCGTCCCGCTTGAAGTCGAACTGCGCAAATGAATGCGCTCCATCGACGATGGTCTCGACCCCGCGTGCCCTCGCCATCTCGCAAACCTTGCGGACCGGTGTGATCTGCCCGGTAAGGTTGATCATGTGCGAGATCAGAATCAGCTTCGTCCGCGGTGTCATTGCCTGCTCGTAAGCCTTGGCGATCTCGTCCGCGCTCGCCGGTGCGACCGGCACCTTGATGAGCTTG
>JAHBYL010000161.1 GCA_019635955.1 Parvibaculum sp. | reverse complement strand
TGATGTTCCTCGTCCTGGCGTTGCTCGTCTACCGCATCGGCACGCATGTGCCGGTGCCTGGGATCGATCCTGCGCAGATGCAGGCGCTCTTCAAGAGCCAGGGCGGTGGCATCCTGAACTTGTTCAACATGTTCAGCGGCGGCGCTCTGTCTCGCTTCAGCGTTTTCGCGCTGGGAATCATGCCGTACATCTCGGCGTCGATCATCATGCAATTGATGAGCTACGTCGTGCCGTCGCTGGAGGCCCTCAAGAAAGAAGGCGAATCCGGTCGGCGCAAGATCACGCAGTACACGCGTTACGGCACGCTTCTGCTGGGGCTGTTTCAATCACTGGGCATCGCGCTGGCACTCGAGGGATCGCAAGGACTGGTCTTGCACCCTGGCTTTGGCTTCCGAGTGACGACTGTCGCCAGCCTGGTGGCAGGAACAATGTTCCTCATGTGGTTGGGCGAGCAGATCACGGAACGTGGGCTGGGCAACGGCATTTCCATCCTGATCTTCGGCGGAATCGTTGCCGGTCTGCCCAACGCTATTGCCGGCCTGTTCGAACTGGTGCGCACGGGCGCCATGAGCATCTTCGCGTGTCTCATCATCATTGCGCTCGTGATCTTCGTGACCTTCGCCGTCGTCTTCGTCGAGCGTGGCCAACGCAAGATACTGGTCAACTATGCGAAGCGCCAGGTTGGCAACAAGGTCTACGGCGGGCAGTCGTCCCACCTGCCCTTGAAGCTGAATATGTCGGGGGTGATTCCGCCGATCTTCGCGTCGTCGCTGCTGCTGGTGCCGACCACGATCGCGCAGTTCCTTTCCGGCTCCGGTCCGGAATGGCTGCAATACATGACCACGATCCTCGGCCACGGCCGTCCGGGATTCATGGTGCTGTACGCGCTCCTGATCATCTTCTTCGCGTTCTTCTACACCGCGATCGTCTTCAATCCGGTCGAGACGGCCGACAACCTGAAGAAGCACGGCGGCTTCATTCCGGGCATCCGTCCGGGCGAGAACACCGCCAAGCACATCGACTACGTGCTGACGCGCATTACGGTCGTGGGTGCCGCCTATCTCGTGCTGGTCTGTCTGTTGCCCGAGTTTCTGGTCGCCTATGCCGGCGTGCCGTTCTATTTCGGCGGTACTTCGTTGCTCATCGTCGTCTCGGTGACGATGGACACGGTCGCGCAGGTGCAGGGCTATCTGCTCGCGCACCAGTACGAAGGCTTGATCAAGAAATCCAAATTGCGTGGGGCGCGGCGATGAGGCTCGTGCTGCTCGGACCTCCCGGTGCCGGCAAGGGCACGCAGGGCGACCGCCTGATCGAGCGGCACGGAATCACGCGTCTTTCCACCGGCGACATGCTGCGCGCGGCGGTGAAGGCGGAGACGCCGGTCGGCCTCAAGGCCAAGGACATCATGGCGCGCGGCGATCTCGTCTCGGACGACATCGTGATCGCCATTATCGATGACCGCCTGAAAGAGGCGGACGTGCAGAAGGGCTTCATCCTCGACGGCTTCCCGCGCACGGTCGCGCAGGCGGAGGCGCTGGATAAGTTGCTTGCGGCCAAGGGCATCCGGCTCGACGCGGTCGTGGAACTCAAGGTGGATGAGGGGGCGCTCTTGAAGCGCATCGAGACCCGGATCGCCGAGATGACCGCCCGCGGGGAGACCGTCCGGGCCGACGACAATCCGGAGGCGCTGAAG
>JAHBYL010000160.1 GCA_019635955.1 Parvibaculum sp. | reverse complement strand
ACATATTGCTCGATGACCTTGCAGAGACCTTCATTGAACACGACGACGCGGTGCCACTCGGTCTTTTCCTTCCGCTCGCCCGTATTCTTGTCGCGCCAGCTTTCGGACGTCGCGATGCGCAGATTGGCGATCGGCCGGCCGTCCTGCGTGCGGCGGATTTCCGGATCGGCGCCCAGATTGCCCACCAGGATCACCTTGTTGACGCTGCCTGCCATATTCGTCTCGCCTCGCGCTGGAATTGTCTCTCTGCGCCGGACCCTAGCCGCCACTGCGGCCCCATGCCAGCGCCCCGCTCAAAAAACCTGTGGATCAAACAACAAGAGGTATCGCCGCCAGCAGCAGCCCTGCCATGACGGCAAGCATGCCGCCGAATACGAGCGTCTGCCGCGTAATGGCAAGATCGATGGCGCCGCGAAGTTCGTCGCGGGCGGCCTTCAAATCTTCCTTCGTTACGAGATCGGCAATGATCATGTCGCGGGCGAGCCTCGCATGCTCGTCGGAGAGCTGTTTCGACGCCCCGGCGGCCTGAAGCCGCTCGGAATAACCCAGCGTATCAAAACTCAGCCCCATTTGCGCTCCCGCTCCTTGAAAACGGCAAATTGTTCCCTATATGTTCTCACGTTCGGCAAAATGGGGCAAGATGATTTTGAGACATCCGATTCTTTTCCGCCTCCGTAACTTTCCCGGCCTTGAAGCGGAAGCCGCCGCCCTACATACATGATGCCTGAGACCAAGCCGCAATCCCGAAAGCGAAAGTCCCGCGCCGCCCGCAAGGCTGGCCGCGCCCGTGAAAGTTCCGGCCCGATGAGCACCGCCTCGAAGAAATCCGCGACCTCGAAAAGCGATACCCAGAACCGTTTCATCCGCGTGCTCGGCGCCCGCGAACACAATCTGCGCGACGTCAGCGTGGAGCTGCCCCGCGACGAGCTGATCGTGATTACAGGCCTCTCCGGCTCCGGCAAATCCTCCCTCGCCTTCGACACGATCTATGCTGAGGGCCAGCGCCGCTATGTCGAAAGCCTCTCGGCCTATGCGCGGCAATTCCTGGAAATGATGCAGAAGCCCGATGTCGACCAGATCGACGGCCTCTCGCCCGCCATTTCCATCGAGCAGAAGACGACGTCGCGCAATCCGCGCTCGACGGTCGGCACCGTCACCGAGATCTACGACTATATGCGTCTCCTCTGGGCGCGCATCGGCGTGCCCTATTCGCCGGCGACCGGCCTCCCGATCGAGAGCCAGACGGTGAGCCAGATGGTCGATCGCGTCATGGCCCTGCCGGAAGGCACGCGGCTTTACCTCATGGCGCCCATCATCCGCGGCCGCAAGGGCGAGTACCGCAAGGAATTCGCCGAACTGCAGAAGAAGGGCTTCCAGCGCGTCAAGGTGGACGGCACCTTCTACGAGATCGCCGATGTGCCGGCTCTCAACAAGAAGCTGAAACACGACATCGACGTGGTGGTGGACCGCATCGTCGTCCGCTCCGATCTCGGCAACCGTCTCGCCGACAGTTTCGAAATCGCGCTCGACCTCGCCGACGGTATCGCCGTCGTCGAAATGGCGGACGTTAAAAAGGGCGAGGAGGCCGAGCGCATCGTCTTCTCGTCGCGCTTCGCCTGCCCCGTCTCCGGCTTCACCATCGACGAGATCGAGCCGCGCCTCTTCTCCTTCAACAATCCCTTCGGCGCCTGCCCCTCCTGCGACGG
>JAHBYL010000016.1 GCA_019635955.1 Parvibaculum sp. | reverse complement strand
GGAAGCCGGCGATTGCGAGCAGGCTTACCCCGATGCTCACATCGGAGATCGAGTAGAAGCTCCAGCGGAAGCCGCTGACGAGATAGACGACCGGATTGAACATCGAGACGGTCTGCCAGAACGGCGGCAGCATATCGATCGAGTAGAACGTGCCGCCGAGGAAGGCGAGCGGCGTCACGATCAGGAGCGGGATCAGCGACAGCTTCTCGAAGCCGTCCGCCCAGATGCCGACGATAAAGCCGAACAGGCTGAACGTGAATGCCGTCAGCACCATGAAGAACAGCATCAACAGGATGTGGTCGACCCTGAGTTCGACGAAGAAGGCCGCCGTCGCCAGGATGACGAGGCCGATGATCACCGATTTGGTGGCCGCGGCGCCAACGAAAGCGATGACGATCTCGAGGTAGGAAACCGGCGCGGAGAGGTATTCGTAGATCGTGCCGATGAACTTCGGGAAGTAGATGCCGATCGAGGCGTTGGAGATCGACAGCGTCAAAAGCGTCATCATGATCAGACCCGGCACGATGAACGAGCCGTAGCTGATGCCCTCGATCTCGACGATCCGGCCGCCGATCGCCGAGCCGAAGACGACGAAATAGAGCGCCGTCGTGATCACCGGCGAGACGATCGACTGCAGGATCGTCCGGAATGTCCGCGACATCTCGTAGACGTAGATCGTCTTCATCGCCTCGAAGTTCATGCGTCTTTCCTCACCAGGCTGACGAAGATGTCCTCAAGCGAACTCTGCTTGGTGTCGAGGTCCTTGAAGCGGAGGCCCGCGGTCGTCATGTCGTTCAGGAGGCGCGTGATGCCGGTGCGCTCGCCCTGTGTGTCGTAGGTGTAGACGATCTGGCAGCCATCGCCGGCAAGCTCCAGCGCGTAGGCGGCAAGCGCACCGGGAACTTCGGCAATCGGCTCGTGCAGGTCGAGCACCAGTTGCTTCTTGCCGAGCTTCTTGATGAGCTTGTCCTTGTCCTCGACGAGGATCAACTCGCCGTTGTTGATGACGCCGATGCGGTCGGCCATCTCCTCGGCTTCCTCGATGTAATGCGTGGTGAGGATGATGGTGACGCCGCTTTCGCGAAGCCGCCGCACCATCTCCCACATGTCGCGGCGAAGCTCCACGTCGACACCCGCCGTCGGCTCGTCGAGAAACAGGATCTTCGGCTCATGCGCCAGCGCCTTGGCGATCATCACCCGCCGCTTCATGCCGCCCGAAAGTTCCATCACGCGGTTGTCGCGCTTCTCCCAGAGCGAGAGATCGCGCAGCACTTTTTCGACATGCGCATCGTCGCGCGGTTTGCCGAAGAGACCGCGGCTGAATTTCACGGTCGCGATCACGCTTTCGAAGGATTCGACGGTGAGTTCCTGCGGCACGAGGCCGATCAGCGATCGCGCGGCGCGGAAGTCGCGGATGATGTCGTGGCCCGACACGCGCACGGTGCCCCCGCTCGGATTGACGATGCCGCAAACGACGCTGATCAGCGTCGTCTTGCCGGCGCCGTTCGGTCCAAGCAGCGCGAAGATTTCACCGGAGCGAATGTCGAGATCGACGCCTTTCAGCGCCTGAAAACCATCGGGATAGGTCTTGGAAAGACCTCGAATCTCGATGGCGGAAGCGGGTGCATGCATGGGGAAACTTTGGCGCTGGGGGTAAGCGAGGGAATCGGTCCGGACTATATGGGGTCGGGTAGTTTGAATTAAACCCTTCGCCGCCTCCGGGAAATCATTTATTTCACGAGCAGGGCGGCCGGTCGGAAAACGCCTTGTGCGCCAGTGCCTGCGGCTCGCCCTCGAGCAGCGCCGGGTTCCAGTCGCCGGTGCGGACGATCTGCGCCGCAAGCTGGCCGAAGCTGCGCGGCCCGTCGATATTGAGACAGGCATAGGGGTCGCGGCTCACAGGCCCATGAATGCCGTTGAGATCATGCGCCTCGTGCCGGTGGCGCAGCGTTTCGAAATAGCCGGCGAGATATTGCTTGCAGTAGCGCGCTTCCTTCGGCATCGGCCGGCCGGGGTCGAGCGCATGCTCTGCCAGCGCCGAACAGGCGGCATGGAGATCGGCCCCCGTCGCGATTCGGACCCGCGCATCCGACGGGAGGCTACCCGCGAGAATGCCGAATATTAACATTACCGGAAACAAGTGGCGTCCGGCGGCGCGGCGTAGCCCGCTTTGCATTGCGAATGATCCTCCCTCTCCGTAACAATGGCCCATCGCTAAGGGGTCGGGGAAGCCCGTTCGGGGGCGGCCGGATGAAATCGCGTATTCTGCTATACGGTGTGGACAGTTTCATGGGCGCGCTCGCCTCGCGCGCGGCCATGCGCCGGGGCCTGTCCCACATCGCGGCGGGCCGCAACATCGCGGGCGTGGCGCAGCATGCCGCCGCCCTGGCGAAAGAGGCCGGAAGCGCCATCGCCGAGCCGCGCACCTTCACCCTGGGCGACAAGTCGCGCATCGCGGCCCAGCTCGACGATGTCGGCGTCGTCGTGAATTGCGGTCCCCTCGACAGCGAGTCCCTGCTTTCGCTCGTCGATGCCTGCCTGGCGACCGGCACCCACTATATCGACATGACGAACGACAGGGCGGAGGTCGCCGCCCTTGCCGCGCATGACGAGGTGGCGAAGCGCGCCAAGGTCATGGTGCTGGCGGGCGCGGGCTTCGACTATGCGGCGGTGGATGCCGTCGCCGAGCGTCTCGCGCAAATCCTGCGCGGCGCGCGCGCGGTCACGATCGCGGTCAAGCAGGGCGCGCCGACGCTTGCCGAAGCGCGCCGCCTCGTCGCCTCGCTGACGGCGGAAGGCGGCACGGTGAAGAACGGTCAGTTCGTTCCTGCGCGGGCAGGCGAGCGCGTCGTCGAGGTCGATTTCGGCGAAGGGTCGGAGCGCGCCTGGCTCGCGCCCTGGCGTGCCGAGGCAACCGCCATGCGCCATCGCGGCACCTATTCCACCATGGAAAGCTACGAGGTGCTGCCGGAGCGCGCCGCGCGCGTCTTCACCAAGGGCAAGCTCGGCACGGCGCTCTTCAATCGCGGCTGGGGCGTGCGCCGTTTGGAGCGGCGCCTGTCGAAGGGGCGGCTCTCGCCCACCACCGCCGAATTGAAGAATGGCCGCGCGGCCGTCTGGGGCGAGGCACGCACGCCGGAAGGCATCCGCCTCTGCGCGCGGCTCGAAACGCCGGAAGCCCATCTCTATTCGTCGGAAGTTGCGGTGCTGCTCGCCTGCCGGGCGATAGAGGGCGCGGCAAGACCGGGTTTCCAATTGCCCTTCGCCATCGCAGGCGCCGGCCTGATCGATGAAATTCCGGGCACCCTCTGGCGCGAAATCGCAGACCCGGCGGACCCGATCAAGCCCGAGCCCGTTCCCGTGGTGCTCGCCGCGCGAGCGCGTGAAAGCGCCTGAGACTTACTTTCTAGCGCGACTTCCGGTTCGTCCAGCGGTCCCAGAGCGCGTCCGCGCATTCCCGGCCTGTCATCTGGCTGGTGACGAGACGCATCGAGCTTTCCATGCTGGAGGGCACATCGTCCGGATCCTTGCCCACGAGTTCGGCGAGCGGCCCATAGGCCTCATGCGCCATGTCCTTGGCAAGCATCCGGCAGGGCTCGACCTCGCGGTAATAGACCACCGGAAAGGCGACCACGGCGATCAGGGCGAGGACGATCAAACCGAGAATGAGGCGCATGACGGCTCCTGTCTGAATTATCGCGGACCGGTGCCCCGGCCGCTCGTGTCGGGCATATCCATGGAGCCGCCGCTCTCGCGGATGCGGCAGGCGGAATAGCCGGCCCGCCAGCCGGCATTATAGGCCTTGTCGCCCTTCCAGGCCTCCTCGTTCCGCGTGATGGTTGAAGGGTCTCCGGGAACCTGGGAGGTGGCCGTCCAGCAACCGTCCGAATAGCCGGCCTTGTAGTTCGGCTCATCGGCATATTCGCTCTGCCCGAGGCCGCAGCCCGCGAGAAGGGCGGCGAGGGCGAGCGGGGCGATCGGGCGGAAGAATCGTGGCATGGCGGCGGGCTCCGGGGCGGGAAGGGGCGGCCCGGAGAATAGGGCGAGCCCGGCCCGGCGGCAAATCCGCTCATGCTTTACGGAGCGTTAAGACCGGGATGGTGAGATGCCTCCACCGCGGGGGGAGACTGAAAGGAATATGGGCAATGGCGCTTGAACGCTACAGCGTGACTGCATTGGCGGACGACGGTCCCCGCGCGCGGGACGCGGCCCTGCGCCGCCTCGCCGATGTCGCGCTGCTGCCCGCCTCGCGCACCTCGCCGCAGGAACGCAGCATTCTCGACAGCGTACTGGCCTATGCAGCCGCCCGTCTCGACGATACGGCGCGGCTTCGCCTTGCGGAGCGCCTCGCGCCGCAGGTCGAAGGCCCGCGCGAACTCGCGCTGGCGCTCGCCCTCGACAGCAAGGAAATCGCACGGCCGATCCTCACCGAAAGCCATCTCCTGAAGGATGGCGACCTCGTTCATGTCGCCCGTGAAGGCGGCGACGATCACCGCGCATTGCTTGCAACGCGGCGCGGCCTCTCCGCCGCCGTCGCCGATGTCCTGATGGAACTGGGCGACACTACCCTCATCGTCACTCTGCTCGAAAACCGCACCGCCGAACTCTCGCATCGCGCCATCGAGGCGCTTGCCCGCCGCAGCGCCGCCGAGCCGGAGCTGCAGGCGCCGCTTCTCGCCCGGCCCGAACTTTCGCTGCGCCTCGCGCACCTCATGTTCTGGTGGGTGCCGCCACAGATGCGCCTCGAAATCCTCACCCGCTTCACGGTGGAGCGGCAGAACATTCACGATGCGATGGAAGACCTCCTCTCCGCGCCGTTCGGCGATGTGCCGCTGGAGGTTGCGCTCTCGGTTGTCCGCCGTCCTTCGCCCATGCCCAAGCAGCGGCTTGCCCGCATCTTCTCGGACGGCGCCGGCGACATCGCGGAAAATCTCGCGGCCGAGGCGAATATCCGCACCGAGACGATGTTCCGTATCCTGACGGATCATGACGGTGAGCCGCTCGCGGTCTTCGCAAAGGCCGTCGGCATGAACCGAAAGGAATTCGGCGACCTCATTGTCGCCGCCGTCGACATGCGCAAGGGCAGCGGCATTCCGGCAAAGTCCGATCTTGAGCGGATCGGCGAACTCTTCGACACGATCTCGACCGACCGCGCAGATCTTGCATTGCATTGCTGGGATACGGTGCTCGCGAACGAGGTGCTGCGCCCCGGCAGCGCCACCGCCGGCGACTGATTTATTCCGCCGCGGTTTGCGGCGCGAAACGAACCACAGACCCGCCTTCATGGCCGGGCATCGAGGCTGCCGCCTGCATCGGCTGGAAGCCCGGCGCCGAAACGATTTCCTCGAGCTCGCGCCTTGCCTGCCGCGCCGTCCCGATAATGTCGCCTTCCGCCCGGTCCACGAGATCGAGAATGGCGCGCACGCTGTCGAGAATGCCGTCGAGCCATTCCTCCGAACCGAGCCCCTCCGCCTTCAGCGAAACCGCATCGGCCGCAAGCGTCGTCACCGCACGGCGCACTGCGGCGGTGTTGAAGTCGGAAGGCCCCGTCACCAGCGCGACGATCTTGCGGATCTGCGCATGAATGCCGTCGAGAAGCGCGGCGCGTTCGCGCGCGCGGCGGTCCTCTTCATCTGCCGGCGGCGCAAGGTCGTCGAGCGACACGGACAGCACCCGCGCGATCGCGGCCATGGTGCGGAACGTGCCGTCTTTCTTGCCCGTTTCGATTTCGGAGAGATAGGGCGCGCTCATGGCGGCCGCGCGCGCAAGCTCGATCGCCTTCATGCCGCGATATTCGCGCCAGACGCGAACAGGATTCTCGCCATCGGCAATGCGGTGTGCGACGGTCGCCGGCACCGGCGCAGGCCCCTCCGAGCCGAGCGCGAGCGTCGCTCCCGCGGCCCGGAGATCCTCGATGTCGTCCGCCGCGCGGCGGAGAAGCTCGTAGTCCTTTGCAGGCACGACGACGAACAGCGTCTCGCCGTCCGCGCCCGCGATCTTCTGATGATCCTTCGTCTTGATCGTGTTCATGCGGTCCCCCGGCCGGTCAGCGCCAGAACCGATATGCCGCCTGCGCCGCGCGAAAAGACCACGCGCAGGCCAGGTCCCGCATCATTGCTGAAAATGCCGGGCGCGATCTCGCGCGATGCATCGGCGAGCGCCGCAAGATGCACGAGCCTGCGCAATTCTGCATCGAGCTTCCGGAACGCATCGAAGGCGGCGCGCGAAAACACGACATCGCGCTCCTGCGCATGTGTTGTCGCTTCTGCCGCCATGGCATTGTCTTGCATGATGAAACCCGGAACCCCGAAATGGGCAGCCGGCTGGAAGTCGCCGAAATTCCGGCTGCACCGTCTTCGCCGCCTGCTACCATCATTGCAACCGGCGGCTCGCCAAACGCGAATCGATAGGGAATCCGACCACAGGGAGGGGCAAATGTCCAATAGGCCTGAAACGAAACCCGGCATGAGCATCGAGCGTCTGAAGATGCTGGTGCGCGAGCGCTCGAAGCGCGGTGAACTGCCGCTCGCCGAACGCCGCAAGGTGATGGATGGCAATGCGCAGCAATTCCCCATGCCGGATGGCGTATCTGTGGCGCCTGTCGATCTCGGCGGGCTTCACGCGGAGTGGCACGTGCCCGCGGGCCTTTCCGGTGCGGCCGAGTCTCAGCACACCGTTCTCTACTTCCATGGCGGCGGCTATGTCATCGGCTCGCCCGTCTCCCACCGCCATATCACCGGCCGCCTCGCTCAGGCGGCGGAGGCGCGCATCCTCAGTGTCGATTACGCGCTCGCGCCGGAACATCCCTTTCCCGCTGCGGTAAAGGATGGCGTGAAAGCCTATCGCTGGCTCCTCGCGCAGGGTCACGCGCCGTCGCGCATCGCCGTCGCGGGCGACAGTGCGGGCGGCGGCCTCACCATGGCGACGCTGCTTGCCGCGCGCGACGAAGGCCTGCCCATGCCGGCCGCAGCCTCCCTCATCAGCCCCTGGACCGATCTCACCTGTGGGACGGAAACCTATGTCAGCCGCGCCGACGCGGACCCGATGATCGTGCCGGAAGGGATCAGGGAAATGGCCGCGCTTTATCTGGCGGGTGCCGATGCGCGCGACCCGCTCGCCTCGCCCAATCTCGCCGATCTCGCGGGCCTGCCGCCCCTGTTCATCCAGGTGGGAGACGACGAAGTGCTGCTCGATGATTCCCGTCACCTTGCGGCGCGGGCACGGGAGGCGGGCCTCGACGTCACTCTCGAAGTGGCGCCGGAAATGATCCATGTCTGGCACGCCTTCTACCAGATGCTGCCGCAAGGTGAGGCCGCGATCACCCGGATGGGTGACTATTTGTCATCCCGATGGAAAATCAGGGCGCTATGAGCACGCCAATTGCATTTAAATTGTGCCTATTTTGATCTGCCGAATATTTCGGCAGAGAAATCTGGTTGTAACAATTGAGAAGAAAGCTCTTGTCTTTTCGGTTGAGCTTTCGATCTGTGCATAACTTGGTCCAATAGGCACAGTTACCGGCAAAAGAAATTGGCATTCGACTTGGCGCTTGATTGCCTGTCGATCAAAGAGCTATAGAATCCCTCGAATATTGTTTTGGTTAACGGCATGAATTCGCTTTCGCATGAGGCGGGTCGGCGTCGAATAAACGAGGCTCCGGTGACGGAAAAGGCGGAACTGATCGACATGACGGCTGAGATCGTCTCGGCCTATGTCGGGCACAATACGATCGCACCCGAAGAGTTGCCTGCCCTCATACACAAAGTATTCGCTGCTCTGACCGGCGCCTCCACGAATGGAGCCGCCAACGCCGCGCCACAGTCGGAGCCTGCCGTTTCTGTCCGCAAGTCGATTACGCCCGACTATCTGATCTGTCTCGAGGACGGCAAGAAGTTCAAGTCGCTCAAGCGTCACCTGCGGACGCATTACAACCTCAGCCCCGAAGAGTACCGCGAGAAGTGGGGCCTCCCCCGCGACTATCCCATGGTGGCCCCCAACTACGCCCAGGCCCGCTCGCGTCTCGCCAAGAAAATGGGGCTCGGCCAGGCGGGCCCCGGCCGCCGCCGCTCGAAGTGATTCCCATCTGCCCGCTTGCGCGCAGGCGCGGCGCGGCCCAGACTCGATTCCGGCGATTCGATATCCAGGCGGCAGGCCGCCATTCGCGGGGGACAGGCATCTGACCGGCAACGACCAGGCAATCCGGGCGCAGTTGATCGTGCCGGAGCAGCGCGAGCTGTTCGACTATTGGCGCAGCAAGGCGAAGGACGGTGCTTATCCCACCCGCGCCGATATTCAGCCCGCGGAGCTCAAGCGCCTTCTGCCTTCGCTCAGCATTCTGGAACTCGTGGAAGGCGATGCTCCGCGGCTGAAGGTCCGCCTCGCCGGAACCCGCCTTCGCGATTATCTCGGTGTCGAGATCACCGGCCATTATCTCGATGAATATGATCTCGGCGATCAGACCGATTACTGGGACGCTGCCTACCGCGAAGTGATCCTTGCGGGCCGTCCGGCGCAGGGCGTCGTGCCCATGACGCCCTGGCAGCAGCCGAACATCTTTCAGTTCTGGCTCCGGCTTCCTCTTGTAGATGGCGAAGGCCGCATCGTCATGGTGCTCGGCCATGATGCGTTCCTGCTCTCCGAAAAGGCCCATGCGCTTGCGAGCAAGGCGAAACTTCGGATCGCCTGATCGCCTTGCGGGATTGATCGCCGCCATTTGCCCGGTGCACACTCTCCCCCGGGGACTTTGCCGGGAGGCCGTAGCACAATGCCGTATTCCGTTTTTTCGCAAAGGGGCTGCATCCTCGCTGCCGCCATTGTCTTTCTTCCGCTCGCCGCCATGCCGGCGAAAGCGGCCGCCGTGCTGCAGGGCGGCACCGTCACGCTGTCGGAAGGCGAAAGCGCAACTTTCCCCATTACCGGCGGCAAACAGGGTCCCGACAATCTTCAGGCGCAATGCGAGATCGGCGATGTCGGCGGTAGCGCAAGCATTACCTTCGACGGCGAGAATTATGTGCCGCTGTCCGATCCCTCCGTCGGAACCGTGCTGACCTTGTCGCGTGGCGATAGGCGCAGCTATAGCCTCAGCGGTGTCGTCGATGCCTCGCGTGGCGGCGACGCCTATATCGCCTTCCACTTCACCGGCGCGCCCGCGCCCATGTGTTTTCCGGGCATGGATTGCGCCGGCGCCGAAGGCAAATCCGGAAGCGTGACGGTCACCTGCCGGAACGGCGCGGACTGACAGGCGCGATGCGCCGGACAAGCGCGATTACAGGCGCGATCCATTCTGTATTGTCGAGCCTGATCGCCGCCGCCCCCGCTTCCGGCGGCACCAGAATGCATTTCTTCTCTTCAAGCCCGGCAAGCCGTCCGAAGAAACACCGCATGTCTGCACCGGCGGCGATGCAGTCGCGGCCAAGCCAGATTTCCGCTTCTTCCGTTTCCATGCGGTCGGCAATCAGCATGTCGCCCGCGGCGTAGGGGCCCATCTCTTCCGCCACACGATAGGCGAGCGGCTCGCGCACGCCCTCCGCAAGCGACGGGGGCAGGGGGATGCCTTCGGAAAGCATCGCAACGCCGCCGCCACGCAGAAGCTCCGCCTGGGCGACGAGGCTCCCCGCCTCCGCGCCCAGGAGGTCGCGCACCTGCACGCTCAGCGCGGCGGCCAGACGCTCCAGCCAGTCCATCGAAACCGTCATGTCCGCCGTCTCAAGGCGCGACACCGTGGCCGCCGTCGTGCCGAGCGCATCGGCAAGCTCGGTCTGCGTCAGCCCCCGCGCCTTGCGGAAATGCCGAATCCTGGTGCGCATCGGGTGGCCTCCCAATGTGGAACCCGAAAAATATTACACGACTTATCCCCGCTTTGTACAGAATAAGTAAATTAGGGGCTGAGGACCCTGAAAAAGCGAAGTGGAGGCGGCGAATGCAAAGGCGGCGTTTCGAGGATCGGGAAAAGGCGGATTGCGTGGCGATCACACAGGAGGCGGTCGCTCGCGCCTGGAAGGTGCCGTTGGTGGAATTGCGCGCGCCGACGCGCCGCTGCGCCTCCGTGGCTCAGGCAAGGCAGGTCGCGATGTATCTCTCCCATGTCGTGTACGGCGTGAGCCTCGCCTCTGTCGGCCGTCAGTTCGGCCGCGACCGGACGACGGCGGCGCATGCCTGCCGCCAGATCGAGGACAGGCGCGACGACATGCGCTTCGACCACCTGCTCGACGAGATAACGGACGGCCTGCGCCGCCCGCGTGCGGGACGGAGGGCTCAATGAAAGCGGAAGGGGAGAGGGCGCTGCCGGATGACCGGTTCCTCGCGCAGCATCGCATCGCCGGCCGCCGCCGGATCCGGTTTGAGGGCGAGCATGCCGTCGTCGATGTGAACGAGGGCGAGTCGCCGCTCGGCTGGCTGCGCCGCCGCAAGGGGAGCGATGGCAAACCGTTGCTCTCCAAAGAGCAGTATGCTGCTGGCGAAAAGCTCCGCCGCGACTTCACGCTCGGCCAGATGATGCCGCGCCTCACCGCGGATCTCATGCGGCCGGTCCGCGGCAATGCGGTAACGCCTCACGATCCGGCAGCGATCACCGATCGCGCGCTCGCCGCGCGCGAGCGCGTTGCCCGGGCACTGAAAACCGTGGGGCCCATTCTGTCGGACATTCTCATCAGCATCTGCTGCCATCTCGAAGGGCTCGAGGCGGCGGAGCGCAACTTCGGCTGGCCGCGGCGCGCGGGCAAGCTCGTGCTGCAGATCGCGCTGGACAGGCTCGCCGTTCACTACGGTTTGAAGAAGGATGACTAGGCCGTTGCCGCGCCAAGCGCCGTCCGCGCATCCGCCTGGATGCGCGCGACCATCGAGTAGAGCCCGTTCGACCGCTGCGGCGTCAGATGCTCGTTGAGACCGAGCTGCGCAAAGATCGCCCGCGCATCGATGTCGAGGATCTCGGCGGGCGTCTTGTCCGAATAGAGCCTCATCAGGATGGCGATCAGCCCGCGCACGATATGCGCGTCGCTGTCGCCCCGGAAATGCAGGACCGGCCGGCCCTGTTTGTCCTTGCGCAATTCATCGACGAGCCAGACCTGGCTCACGCAGCCCTCGACCTTGTGCGCCGCCGAATGTTCTTCCGCGCTCAGGGGTTCGAGCCCCTTGCCGAGCTCGATCACATAGCGATAGCGCTCCTCCCATTCGTCGAGAAAGGCGAAATCGTCGATGAGTTCCTGAATGCTCATACCGTCCGTGACCGTTTTCGGAGCCGTTCCGAAGGACATAGCGGCCGGGGCCCCAAAGAACAAGCGCCCCGCGGGCCTGTCCGCGGGGCGCTGTTGGCCGCCGGAGCGCCCCGAAGGGCGCCGGGAAGCCGACGGGCAACCTGGTGGGTGAGGTCAGGCGCCGGTCATGAAGTCGGGAGCGGCAAGGGGTCGCGCAACGCTGCGCGAAACCGCAACATCGGTGGTGCCGTCTTGCTGCCGCTCCTTTGCCTTTTCGGTCAGCCAGACAATGGCCATACTGCCGTAATAGGTCGTTTGCCGGAGGACATGGCCCGCAATGGCGTGGCTTTTGTCGCAGACGTCCGGGTTCCGGTCGCAGAATCCCATGACGTCCTGCGCGGAACGGGCCGCGAGTGCCAATGCCTCGCCGGCGCCGATGTCGTCTTTCCCTGCTGCGGCTTCATAGCCGGCTGGAGTGAAGCCGCCCTCGAGTGCGGCGGATCGTGAGGTGTCGTCTTCTCCCGCGCCGGGCAGAAGAAAGGCAAGAACGGTGAGCCAGAACGCGGCCCTGAGTACAAAAGACATGACGATGATCCCTTCCCAAAGATTTCGTCGCTGAACCTGGGACGAGCCTAGGAAGGCGCGTGCTGCCACGCGGTTAAATAGATCAGTAAAATTGAAGAAGAACTGGATTTTATACTTCTGAAAAATTGAGTTGGTTTATTCCAATATTACAGAAATAGAGTAATTAGACTATAATTCAAATAAAAATCAAAAAAAATACGCCTCAAATTTGAGGCGTATTTCTCTCAAATGTCCCGGACATTCGATTCAAATTGTTTGCGTCGCGAAAGGGTCGGCGGGCCGCCCTTTTCCCGGCGGGAGCTTACTGCGCGGCGAGAACCGAGGCGGGAACGGCCTCTGCCCAGCAGCCGCGGACTTCCTCGACCGCATGCTTGCCGGCGCAATAGGCTTCCTCGGAGGGGAAGCGCGAGGCCGCGAGGCACTGGTCGAGATTGAGCCGCGCCCAGTTCAGGCAGCGCCCGGTCGGGTTGCGGGCCGTGGTGGCGCCGGCATCCATCGAGCCGTCGATCACCTGATAGGCGGCGAGCGTGAGCACACGGTTCATCACGCTCGGCGAATAGGCCTGGGCGGGGGTAACCGGCGACAGCGCGGCAAGCATGTCCCCGGCGCGCTCCATGAAGCCGCGCGTATCCGCCTCGGCGGTTTTCGTCTCGCCCTGGGCGGGCAGGGGCGTGCTCATCCCCCAGCGCTGCTTCTGGAAGGAGTAGGAGGTTTCCTTGAAGCGCGCGGAAAGGGCGGCCATGCGTGCATTTTCAGCCTTGAGGGCCGCGGTCACGGCCTCCGTCGCGCTGCGTGCGCCGCGCACCGTGAGAATATATTTGTCGTCGCTTTCGATGGCGGCGAGAACCGCCGTCTTGCCGCGATGGCGCACTTCGTCGCGAATGCCCTGCGAGAAGCCGGCATCCTGCGCCGCAATCATCGCATGCGTGGCATACCAGCCGTCCGCCAGCGCATCGGGCTGCGAGAAGCGCAGCGCTGCAACCGCACGCCGAACATCGCTCGGCGTGTTCAGCTTGCTCTGGCCGACGGCGGCAATGGCCGAGCCGTAATCGGCATAGACGCCGGCAAGCTGCTGCAGCTGCGGCCGAGCGGAAAGCGAGGCAATGCCCGCCGAAGGATCGACGGAGGCAACCTGCACCGGCGCCTGCTGGCGCGGCGAAGGCAGCGGGATCGGAATATTCGCGGAGGCGATCGAAGCGATGCCGCCCGTGGTGAGTTCGTCATCGGCGGGCGCCGGCGCTTCGACAGCCGCGACGGGTGCCGCGGGCGCTGCCTTGTCGTTCTTGGCGCCGCCTTCAACGACGGTGCAGCCGCTGACGGTCAGCACGGCGGCAAGAGAGAATCCGAGTGTGCGAAGTGAATGCCCGAGAATCCGTGTCACGCTGATACCCCTCGTAGCGGCAGCCTCCCTTTTGCCCAAAGGTGGAGGCGAGTTGCCGGCCAGAATGTGCCCCGCCCGCTTGTCTTAATGAGTTGTTAGCGAGTCTAATGCCGGAAGCGTTATCCCGCAAACAGGAAACGCGTTAAGGATGAATGACATAGTGCCGCCCCCGCCGGAGACCGCGGAAAACCGGCGTTACGGCAAGGAACGGAAGTGCATGGAACGGGCCCCCCGCCTCAAGGCGGATATCTGGGTGAAGGCGCTGATCCGCCGCTGCGAGGTGGGGGGCGTTTCCGCCATGGTCGTCCGCCGGGGCGATGCGGGCTCGGGCACCGTCCTCATAAAGGTGAACACCCTCGACGGGGAGGCCCGGGTGATGAGCCCGGCCCGGGATGGGGAAGGCGAACTCATCTGGATCGCCCGGCCCAAGGCGCCGGAGCGGGAGGCGGATGCCTGGATCGAGAAGCAGCGCAGCTTCGACCCCGACCTCTGGGTGGTCGAAATCGAGGACCGCGAAGGCCGCCACTTCCTTCAGGAAAAAGTGGCCTGAGCCCCATTCAGGGCCGCATGCCCCCTTCAAGGCCTCATAAAAGTGAAGTCTTCGTCCGGGTCCAGATGATCCGCCGCTTCCAGAAGTTCCGCGCGGATATCCTCCGGCGAGCGGTTTTCCTTCCAGATGCGCAGCGCCTGTTCGAACAGGATGCGGGCGACGGCGTCGCTCGACATCTTCTTTTCATTGGCTTCGGCAAGCCCCGCATCGAGATGCGGCATCAGAATATCTCTGGCTGTGGTCATGGGTCTGACTTTCGGCAGGAAAATGACAATGAGCCATAATCGCATGGGCCCGCCCTGACGCAGATTGGCCATTTGTCGCGGGGGGCCGGGCCTCCCTCGGTCTCATTGTCGCGGGTGGCGGTTTCCGGGGCTTTGGGTTAGGGTCCGCCGCAAATCCATCCGGAGACCCGAGTAGTGAGCACGACCGAAGCCGCCCCCCGCGCGGTAGGCGAGGTGGAAGCGCAAGTCCGCAATCGCCGGACCTTCGCCATCATCTCCCATCCCGACGCGGGCAAGACCACGCTGACCGAAAACCTGCTGCTGAAGGGCGGGGCGATCCGCCTTGCCGGGCAGGTAAAGGCGCGCGGCGACAACAGGCGCGCCCGGTCGGACTGGATGAAGATCGAGCAGGACCGCGGCATCTCGGTCACCTCCGCCGTGATGACCTTTGAATACAAGGGCATCACCTGCAACCTGCTCGACACGCCGGGCCACGAGGATTTCAGCGAGGACACCTACCGCACCCTCACCGCCGCCGACAGCGCCATCATGGTGATCGATGCGGCGAAAGGCATCGAGGCGCAGACGCTGAAGCTCTTCGAGGTCTGCCGCCTGCGCGATGTGCCGATCATCACCTTCATCAACAAGATCGACCGCGAAGGCCAGGATCCCTTCGAGCTGATGGACGAGATCGCCTCCAAGCTCGCGCTCGACACCGTGCCGATGATCTGGCCGGCTGGCATGGGCGGCCTCCTGCGCGGTATCTTCGATCCGGAGAACGATCGCTTCATTCCTTATGCGAAGCCCGGCTCCTCGCCCGACGACGAGCCCGAAAGCCTGAGCGGCGACAGGATCGCCGAATATCTGGGCGCCGACGAACTCGCAAAGTTCCACGAGGAAATGGAACTCGCGCGCGAGGGCAGCTCCGCCTTCGACATCGAGCAATATCGCGCGGGCCATATGACGCCGGTCTATTTCGGCAGCGCGCTGAGAAAGCTCGGCGTGCGCGAACTGCTCGACGCCGTGGTGCGTTTCGCCCCGCCGCCCCGCGCCCAGCCCGCCGCGAACCGCGTGGTCGAACCCGCCGAACCCAAGGTGACGGGTTTCGTCTTCAAGGTGCAGGCGAATATGGACGCGAACCACCGCGACCGCATCGCCTTCATGCGCATCTGTTCGGGCAAGTTCAAGCGCGGCATGCGGCTCAAGCTCTCGGGCAGCGGCAAGACGATCGGCGTTCACAACCCGATCCTCTTCTTCGCGCAGGACCGCGAATTGCTGGACGAGGCCTATGCCGGCGACATCATCGGCATCCCGAACCACGGCACGATCCGCGTCGGCGACACGCTGAGCGAAACGGAAGACCTCACCTTCACCGGCATTCCGAATTTCGCGCCGGAAATTCTCCGTCGCGTCCGCCTCGACGATCCGATGAAGGCAAAGCACATGCGCCGCGCGCTGGAAAGCCTTGCCGAGGAAGGCGTGACGCAGGTCTTCAAGCCCGAGATCGGCGCGAACTGGATCGTCGGCGTCGTCGGCCAGCTCCAGCTTGAAGTGCTCGCCTCGCGCATCGCCAGCGAATACGACATCAAGGTCCATTTCGAGCCGTCGCCATATGAGACGGCGCGCTGGGTAACGGCGGAAGATCCGGCGGAACTCAAGCGCTTCATGGAAGCCCATCGCGGCAACATGGCGACGGATCGCGACGGCGCCCCCGTCTTCATGGGCAAGAGCGCCTGGGAGCTCGGCTACACGTTGGAGAAATGGCCGAAGATCCGCTTCTCCGCCACGCGCGAACGCGCGCCCGCCGCTGCCTGATCCTGCCGGAACGAGAAGCGCCGCCGCCCATGCAGTCCACCCTGAACACACTCGAAAACTACTGGGACCTCGTCCTCGATGTCTGGCGGACGGGCGTTCTCGGTCACAATGTCGGCGAGATTCTGGTCGCCATTGCGATCTTCGGTTTCTTCTATGTGCTGCGCGGTCTTTTCACGCGCTTCGTTCTCGCGATCGCGGATCGCTGGGTCGAACGCACGCAGACGAAGATCGACGACTATATTCGCGACGCGATCAGGAGCCCCTTGCGCTTCCTCTTCCTCGCGCTCGGCTTCTTCTTCGCGACCGAGTATCTCGATTTCGAGAACACGACGGGCGAGATCGCCGAAAATCTCAACCGCACGCTCATCATCGTCGCGATCTTCTGGGCAATCTATAATTGCGTCGGTCCGGTGAGCCAGGGCCTCCGCCTGCTTGAGCGCGTGCTCACGCCGGAAATTCTCGATTGGCTGGTCGCGGGCGCGAAAACGGCGGTCGTGCTGGTTGCCGGCGCCACGATCCTGCAGACATGGGGCATTCAGGTTGCGCCCATCATCGCGGGTCTCGGCCTTTTCGGCGTCGCGGTGGCGCTCGGCGCGCAGGACCTCTTCAAGAACCTGATCGGCGGCATGTCCATCCTGATCGAGCGCCGTTTCGGTTTCGGTGACTGGATCAAGGTCGACGGCGTGGTCGAAGGCACGGTCGAGCGGATCGGCTTCCGCTCCACGCTGGTGCGCCAGTTCGACCGCGCGCCGGTCTATGTCCCGAACCAGAAACTCTCGGACAATTCGGTCATCAACTACAGCGCCATGACCGCGCGGCGCATTTCCTGGAAGATCGGCGTCGAGTATCGCACGACGCATGATCAGCTTCGACGCATCGTCGCCGACATCGAGAACTATCTCACCTCGACCGAGGATTTCGTGCAGCCGCCCGTCGCGCCGCTTTTCGTGCGCGTGGACAGCTTCAACGATTCCTCGATCGACATCATGGTCTATTGCTTCACCAGGACAACCGTCTGGGGCGAATGGCTCGCGGTGAAAGAGGCGCTCGCCTATCGCATCAAGCAGATCGTCGAAGGCGCCGGCACAGGCTTCGCCTTCCCCAGCCAGTCCGTCTATGTCGAGACCCTGCCGCCGCCTTCGGAAGAAGTCGCCACTTCGCGGAAGGGCTGAAGGCGCGCCTCACCCCGCCTTGGTCACGTCCTCCACACTCCGCCGCGCGCTCGCCATCGCCTCGCGCGTTGGGTAGCCGGCGCGGAAGGCGAATGTCGCCTGCCAATCCGGATTGCCGATGACTGCCGCGAGCCGCGCTTCCGCCGAGGGCTCCTTCCCGAGTTGCCGCTCGCGGTCGATCATCTCGACCGGCTGGTTGAGCGGATGCATGGCGATGCCCGCCGCGCTCGCTTCGAGATGGACGCGCTGCCAGAGCCGCCCGGCGGCAAGCGCCTGCGGCCGGTCATAGCGGTCGCGCACCGAGATCGTGCCGAGCAGCGCCGCGGTCGGCACATGCGTATCGCGCGTCTGGCCTGCCCAGGCGCCATGGCTCTGCTCGGCGGGAAGCGCGGGCAGGAATTTCGCGGCGGCAAGCAGCGCCGGCGAAAGTCCTGCCGTATCGAGCTCGAGCCCGCTCCGCTCGCGCGCCATCTCGCGCGGCCCGTCGCGGAACCAGCGGTGACTGTCCTCGATCATCTCGTGATCGGCGACGATCTCGTCCGTCGCCGAAACGATCGCTTGGCCGAGCGCGTCGAAAGCCTCGCCTTCCGTGAAAAGCGAAAGCACAGCATTGCCATTGTCCGGCAGCGAGGTGAAGCGTCGCAGCAGGTCTTCGGGAAAGCCGCGCGCGCGGTCATAGGCATAGCGGTTGGTGTGGCGATGCGGGATCGCCTCGTAGAGCGGGTCGCTCGCGGCAGCGCTTCGCGAAAGACGGATCGTCGCCGCGCGCACCATCCCGCCGCGTTCGATGCCGAGAAGAGAGCCTTGCGCCGGATCGACGGCGGCGGAAAACCCGTTCGCCGGCGCCGCCAGCACCATGTTCTCGATGGCGCAGCCAAGTCCGATATGCATTTCGCGCAAGTAAGGATCGAATGTGCCGAGGTTGCGCGTCGTGTCGGCAAGCACCTCGATCTCCGTCTCCCTCACGCGGAAGATCCAGGGCTGCGTATTGTGCGGGTTGGAGGCGAGAATGCCCGCTGCCACCAGCGCAAGCGGCGTTCCTTGATAGTCGGGCGACTGCCACATGGCCCACGGGTCGTAAGGCGCGCCGGAGGGCTCGGCGAAGACGCCCCGGTCATGCGCGCGCCAGATCGCGCCGCCAACAGCAATGAGGGTGAGGGCGCCCGCGCCTTGCAGCAGGCGGCGGCGTGTCGGCGATACCGTCATGTCCGTTTCCTTCCTTTGGGACGCGCAGGCGCCAATGCGCCGTCGATCATCGCGTCGATGGTTGCGAAAAGTCTTTCCCAGTTCTGCTCTGTCTTGATCTCGACCCCGCCATAGACGCGGATCGTCCGCGCACGGGCGAGAAGATAGTCGATGGCGGCGGCGAGAAGCGCCGTCAGCGCCGCAAGATCGGCGCCCTCCGGCACGTCGTAGCGCGCGGCGATTGCCTGCATCAGCGCGAGCGAGCGGCGCTCGCGCACTTCTTCGAGCGCCACGACGAGCGCCGTGCGGTTCGCGGGCTCGGCCGCGATCACGGCAAGCGTCACCGGCCGCTTGCGCATTTCCGCCGCGTGGCGGCGGAGCCCTGCCTTCAGCGCCGCGCCGAGCGTGGGCGCATCGCCCGCCGCCGCCAGCATGTCCTCCACGCTCCACCAGAAGTCGCCTGCTTCGGCATAGGCGCGGTAAAGCCCGTCCAGATCGCCGAAGTAACGGTAGATCAGCACCTTGTCCGCGCCCGCCTCGCGCGCGACCGCGTTGACGCCGACGGCGCCGAGCCCGTCGCGCAGGATGATCCGGCCGACCGCATCGAGAATGGCTCGTTCGGTCTTCTCCCGGTCGCGGGGCTTGGGTTTTCGGGCGGCTTTTGTCACCATACGGTGACATATAGCCCGGGGCCCGCCGCCCGTCAAGGCAGCGTCTTTGCCGTCGCCAAAAGGCCGGGGCTTTGCTAGGCCTTACGCCATGAGCCGCAGCGCGGCGGAAGTTCTCTAGGTGTTGTCCCGGTGAAAGCCCCCCGATCCGCCATCGTCATCGGCGCCGGCATTGTCGGCGTCTCGACCGCCTATGAACTGGCGCTGCGCGGCGTGAAGGTCACGCTTGTCGAGGCGCGGGAAGGGGCGGGGCTCGGCACGTCCTATGCGAATGGCGGCCAGCTTTCGGCCTGCGAGGTTGCGCCCTGGGCCGGGCCTGAAATTCCCGGGCTCATCCTGCGTTGGCTCGGCCGCGACGACGCGCCCTTCCGCCTTCGTCCGAAAATGGACCCTGAGCAATGGCTCTGGCTCTTCCGCTTTCTCCTGCGCTGCCGCGCCTCGGCCCGGGCGGAGCGCATTCCGCCCAATCTCGAACTGGCGTTGCTCACCCGTGCGCGCCTCGCCGCCTATGAGCGCGATTTCGCCGCCGCCGGCACGCCGCTCGATTTCGATCGCAGGGAGAGGGGCATCCTTCGCATTTTCCGCGATGCCCATGCGCTTCACGACGCCGAAAGGGAATCCGCTCTCATCACCCGCATGGGGCTCGAGCAGAAGCGGCTCACCCCTGCCGAATGCGCCGCACTCGAACCGGCGCTTGGTTCGGCCATGCAGCGCGGCGACATCGCGGGCGGGCTCTATGCGGCGTCGGACAGCAGCGGCGACGCGCATCTCTTTTCGCGCCGCCTTGCCGAAGGGGCTGAGCGCCTCGGCGTCGCCTTTCTGAGCGGAACGGGCGTAACGCGCATTCTCGCCGAAGGCGGCAAGGCAAGGGGCGTCGAGACCCCGCAAGGCCCCATTGAGGCGGATGCGGTCGTCATCGCCGCCGGAACGGAGACGCGCGCGCTCCTCGCGCCGTTCGGCATCCGCTCCTGGATCTATCCGCTGAAGGGCTATTCGGTGACGCTGCCCGCGCCAGAGGGCAACGCGCCCGAAGTCAGCATCACCGACGAAGCGCGCAAGATCGTCATCAGCCGGCTTGGGCATCGCATCCGCGCGGCCGGGCAGGCGGAGGTGGGCGGCTACGATCTGACGCTCGATCCCGCCCGCGCCCGTTCCGTCATGGATGCGCTGGAAGGCGTCCTCCCCCAGACGGCGCCCCATCGCGCCGAGGCGGAATTCTGGTGCGGCCTCCGTCCCATGACGCCGGATGGCAGCCCTGTGGTCGGCGCAGTGCCGGGAATCGCCGGGCTTTTCGTGAATAGCGGCCATGGCACACTGGGCTGGACGCTCGGCCCCGGCAGCGCCGCGGCGCTTGCCTCCCGCATCTGCGACGCCGCGCCGCAACCCGAGCTAAGCCCTTTTTCTCTCAAGAGATTTTGAGCTTTTTCCCACTCTGTATGAGTGGTTTTTGTGCATCGCACAAAATTCGCTTGACGCCGCGTCAGGGGGCTACTATCTCATTGTGCAGCGCACAAATCCGGCGCGCCCGGTATGTGCGGGGAAACGCTCGCATTCAGGTGAGCGGCCACGCGATACAGGAGATATGAAATGACCGAAGCGACCCCCAAGGCCCCCAAGACCAAGACGACCAAAGCCAAGCCGCGCGCCAAGAAGGCCTCGGCCAAGACCACGACCGCCAAGGCAGCTCCTGCCGCCGAAGCGCTCAACCCGATCGAAGCCGCTTCCGGCATCATCGTGACGCTCGCCCGCACCAATTTCGAGGAAGGCGTCGAAACCGCCCGCGCCGTGCTCAAGTCCGGCAGCCTCAAGTCGGCGGTCGAACTCCAGAACGAATATGTCCGCGCCACGCTGAAGCGCAATATCGACGCCGCCCGCGAGCTCAACGAGCTCACCGTGTCGACCGTGCGCGAAGCCGTGAACCCCGTTGCGGCGAAGTTCACCGAAGCTTTCGAAAAGCTCCGCGCTGCGTAATGGCGCGAGCCTGCGGCATCTGCCCCCCCAGTTGCGTAAATCTGCCGCGGGAAAAGTAAGGTTGCGTAAGAAAGCCCGGCGCCTCGAAAGAGGGCCGGGCTTTTTGTCTGGATCGCGCTGCGAGGTTCAGACGGTCGCGCGTTCCCGCGCACGGGCAGCAAGCCGCTGGCGAAGCGAAAGCACCGTATCCTTGCTGTCCGCCGCGGGCTGATAGAACACCGTGAAGAAGCCCGCGCATTCCGCGAAGATTTCCGGCGTGATGTTGTCGGCCACTTCCAGCGCGTCGAAGCCGCAGCGGATCATGAACTGGAACTGGTCGCGCAGCACATTGCCCACCGCGCGCAGCTCGCCCTTGTAGCCATGGCGCTCGCGCAGCAGCCGCGCATAGGAATAGGCGCGGCCGTTGCGATAGGCCGGAAATTCCAGTGCCACCACCGCCAGCTTGTCGAGGTCTTCCACGATCGCGGAAGGTTCCTGGCCGCTCTTCAGGCGCACGCCGATGGGCGTGTTGCGCGCGCGGAGCGTCTCACGCTCCGCCTGCCAGCGTTCGAGCGAGACGATCGCCGCGCCTTCCGGCAGCGCGTCCTCGTCGCCGACCGTGACGAACTGGTCCTCGACGAATTCGCCGTTCTTAATGAGCTGCATAGAGGTTCTCCTTGAACGGCTCGATGCCGACGCGGCGATAGGTGTCGATGAAGCGCTCGCCATCCTGCCGCGTGCCGAGATAGGTGTTCACGATCTTCTCGATCGCATCCACGATCTCGCCTTCGGTGAAGGCCGGGCCCACGATCTCGCCGATTGCCGTCTTCTCGTCCGCCGCGCCGCCCAGCGTCACCTGGTAATATTCGACGCCCTTCTTGTCGACGCCGAGAATGCCGATATGGCCGACATGGTGGTGGCCGCAGGCATTGATGCAGCCCGAATTGTTGATCTTGAGTTCGCCGATCTCGTGCTGCCGCGCAATGTCGGCAAAGCGTTCGGAGATGCGCTGCGCAATCGGGATAGACCGCGCATTGGCGAGCGCGCAATAGTCGAGGCCGGGACAGGCGATCTGGTCGGTGATGAGGTTGATGTTCGCCGTCGCGAGATCGTGCTTCTTCAGCGCCTCGTAAACCGCATAGAGGTCCTTCTTGCGCACATGGGCAAGCGTCAGGTTCTGCTCATGCGTCACGCGCAATTCGTCGAAGCTGTACTTCTCGGCAATATCCGCCACCGCCTCCATCTGGTCCGACGAGCAGTCGCCCGGCGTGCCGCCGATGGGCTTCAGCGAAATATTGACGATCGCATAGCCCGGCACCTTGTGCTCGGCGATGTTCGACTTCACCCAGTTCGCGAAACCGCTATCCGCCAGCACCGCCTTGTTGAGCTCCGTGCTCTCGTTCGGCAGTTCCTCGAAGGCCGGCGGGCGGAAATAGGCCTCGATCCGCGCCACTTCCTCGAGCGGCAGGTGCAACGCACCTTCCATCTTCAGCGCGGCGAATTCCGCCTCGACCTGGCGCTTCATCTCTTCCGCGCCGATCTCGTGCACGAGGATCTTGATGCGCGCCTTGTAGATATTGTCGCGCCGGCCATACATGTTGTAGACGCGCATGACCGCTTCGAGATAGGCGAGCAGGTCTTCCTTCGGCACGAAATCGCCGATCTTCTTGCCGATCATCGGCGTGCGGCCAAGCCCGCCGCCCACATAGACTTCGTAGCCGACATTGCCCTTGGCGTCCTGCACGATCTGGATGCCGATATCGTGCACGCGGATCGCGGCGCGGTCGTCCGGCGTGCCGGACACGGCGATCTTGAACTTGCGCGGCAGGAACGAGAATTCCGGATGGAAAGTGGACCACTGCCGGATCACTTCCGAAATGATGCGCGGATCTTCGATTTCGGCCTTCGCCGCGCCCGCATATTGGTCCGACGTCACATTGCGGATGCAATTGCCCGACGTCTGGATCGCATGCATCTCGACGGTGGCGAGTTCCGCCAGCAGGTCCGGCATGTCTTTCAGCGCCGGCCAGTTGTATTGCAGGTTCTGCCGTGTGGTGAAGTGGCCATAGCCGCGGTCGTATTTGCGGCCGAGATGCGCAAGCATGCGCAGCTGGCGCGAGGACAGCGTGCCATAGGGAATGGCGACACGCAGCATATAGGCATGAAGCTGCAGATAGACGCCGTTCATCAGCCGGAGCGGCTTGAACTCGTCTTCCGTCAGCTCGCCCGAAAGCCGCCGCGCCACCTGGCCGCGAAACTGCGCCACGCGCTCATTGACGATCTGCTGGTCGAATTCGTCGTAACGATACATGAACTTCTGCCTTTGCCTTGCGGCTCAATCAACCATGAACGCCGGAGAGTTCCGCCTGCTTGCCGAGATCGAGGCGCACGGTCGGCCCCGCCTGGCGGATTGTCTCGCGCACGCTCGCCGCCCGGATGCCGCTCTCCTCGCGGGCGACCTCGAAGAGATAGGGTTCCACGACCGTGTTGTTCTCGACGGTGGGGGCGGCTTTCGCGAGCAGGGCTTCCGCCGCTTCCTTGCCTTCGGCCACGGCGGCGTCCTGCAGCGATTCCGACCACCTAGCATCGGCCGTGAGATAGACCACGATCCCGTCTGCAAGCCGGTTCGCCGTCACTGCCTGAAATTGTGCGCCCTTGCGGGTGTGTTGAGCCATTTCTGCGTTCCTGATACCGGAAAATGCGCGCCGACAAATGTCCGGCGAAGGAATAGGAGCGCGCGCGCCCGGACGCAAGCGTAACGGGCTATTTCCCACGTAAGATGGGTTTTTTCATATTGAACGTCAACGGGCGTGTGAATTTTTATATATAACAAATAGTTCAAGTAGATATGGCGGTATCAGCCCTCCCGCCGCACCGCGCTTTCGTGCCAGCGCCGCAGCAGCCGGTTCTCGAGCAGGGTGAGGGCGAAAAAGATGGCAATGCCGAGCGCCGACAGCAGGAAAAGCGCCGCGAACATGCGGGGTATGTCGAGCCGGTTCCCCGCTTCCACGATCCGCCAGGCAAGCCCGTTGCCCGAGCCGGACCCCGCCACGAACTCCGCCACCACCGCGCCGATGAGCGCCAGCCCGCCCGAAATCTTCAGGCCTGCAAGGATGTAGGGCAGGGCGGAGGGAAGCTGCAGCTCCGTCAGCACCTGCCAGCGTGAGGCGTCGTAGAGCCGGAAGAGATCGCGCAGATTGTGATCGGCGGAGCGAAGCCCCAGCGTCGTGTTGGAGAGGATCGGAAAGAAGGCGACGATCCAGGCAAGGATCAGCAGCGCGAATTCCACATTGTCATAGCCCACCCAGATCAGAATGAGCGGCGCAATGGAAACGACCGGCGTCACCTGCAGCACGATGGCATAGGGAAAAAGCGCCATCTCCGCATGCCGGCTCTGCGAAAAGAGAATGGCAAGTCCGACGCCGCCCACCACCGCAAGCAGGAAGGCCGCAATGGTCACGCGCAGCGTTACCCAGAGCGAGCCCATCAGCGAGCCGAAATTCTGTACGAGGCTGTCGAAGATTGCGGAAGGCGCCGGCAGCACGAAGCGCGGTATCTCGCGCAGCGTCACGAAGGCTTCCCAGAGCAGCAGGAAAAGAATGCCCGCCGCCACCGGCACGAGAACGCGCATGAGGCGCGCGGATAAAGTATCGTCGCGCTTCATATCGCCGCCCCCTCGCGCAGCGCCGCGCTCACCCGCGCGCAGATTTCCACATAGCGCGGAGACTCGCGGAAATCGCGCCCGCGCGGATAGGATTCGTCGATCTCGATTTCGGCAAGTATGCGCCCCGGCCGCGCGCCCATCACCAGCACGCGCTCCGAAAGGAACACGGACTCATAAATACTGTGGGTCACGAAGATGGTGGTGAAGCCCTGCGCCTGCCAAAGCGCCAGCAGATCGCCGTCGAGCTTCTCGCGCGTGAATTCGTCGAGCGCCGCGAAGGGCTCGTCCATCAGCAGCACCGGCGGTTCCGTCACCAGCGCCCGCGCGATCGAGACGCGCATCTTCATGCCGCCCGAAAGCTCGCGCGGGAAAGCGGCAGCGAAATCGGAAAGCCCGACGCGCGAAAGCGCCGCCGCGATTCGCGGGCCCGCATCCGCCTTCGCAATGCCTTTCAGCTTCAGCGGCAGATAGACATTGTCCGCCACGCTCGCCCAGGGCATCAGCGTCGCATCCTGAAAGACGAAGCCGATGTCATGCGGCCGCGCGCCCGAAGCCGGCCAGTCGAGCTTGCCGCGATCCTCCGCGATCAGCCCCGCAACGATCCGCAGCAGCGTGCTCTTGCCGCAGCCCGAAGGCCCGACCAGAGACACAAACCCGCCCTCGCGCACGGACGCATCCACTCCCGTCAGCGCGACCGTGCCATTCGCATAGGTCTTGCCGATGCCGCTGAGTTCGATGAGAGAGGGGGCGGCCGCCGCCCCGGCTGCCGTCATTCGCCCGTGAGTTCCTTCTTCAGCTCGAGGCCCTCGCCGCGATTGACGAATTCCAGCGTATAGGCGCTGTGGAGGTCGAGGCTTCTGTCATAGACGCCCGCTTCCACCATCTCGTCATAGAAACGCTGCCAGCGTGCATCGGTCATCGCACCGACGCCGAGTTCGCCCGTCTCGCCGGAATCGACGATGCCGTTTTCCTTCATGAGCCGGATCGCATTCGCAATCACCTCGTCGGTCATTTCCGGATTGTCGCGCTTGATGAGTTCGTTGGCGGCGGAAGGATCGCCATAGAGATAGCTCACCCAGCCCTTGATGCTCGCATCGACAAAGGCCTGCACCGTCTCCGGATCGTCCGCGATCATGCGGTCGCTTGCGAGAATGAAGGCCGCATAGCCCGGATAGCCGTAGTCGGACAGCAGGAACACCTGCGGTTCCACCCCTTCCTGGCGGATCATGTAGGGCTCGGAGGAAAGATAGCCTTGTTGGATCGCGCTCGGATCGGTGAGGAAGGGCGCGAGGTTGAAAGTGTATTTCCGGATCTGGCTATCCTCGAAACCGTATTTCGATTTGAGCCACAGCCAGAAGGCGCTCACCGTCGCATCCGACACCATGATCGGCTTGCCCTTCATGTCGGCAATGCTCTTCACGTCGTCGCGCGGATGGGTGATGAAGACCTGCGGGTCCTTCTGGAACGACGCCATCACGGCTTTCGAGCCCGCTCCCGCGGCGGCGATGTTCAGCGGAATGAAATTGTTGGAGCCGAGGCCGAACTCCACCGTATGCGCGGCCAGAAGCTGCGGCACGTTCACGCCGGGTCCGCCCTGCATGATGCGCACATTGAGGCCCGCTTCCTCGTAATAGCCATTGGCCAGCGCCTGGTAGAATCCGCCATGTTCCGCCTGCGCCTTCCAGTCGGTAGCGAAGGTGACGGTCTTGAGATCGCCCGATGCGCCGCCGCCCGGCCGCAGCACGAGAACGATCGCCACGGCAACGGCCACGGCGGCGGCAATGCAGCCGATGATCAGATTGCGGTTCATGTAAAGTCTCCCCCGGGAAGGCGCGTCGCCGCTGAAACGGGGGGATGGTAACAGCGCCCGCAGCCAAGGGCTACTGCGGGGGGAGGGCTCGATCCGGCGTCAGTTCCGCCTCAAAGCGGTTCGCAATTTGCCTGCCGGCGGAGCTGATCGACCTCGATGGCCGCATCTTCGTTCGGCACCAGCGAACGGAAAAGAACGATGCCCCGCGTGCTCGGCGCAACGACCAGCGGTACGCCCCGGGGCGTATCCGCATTCTCGTTCGCCGCCAGAATGATCTCGATGCGGTTGCCGCGCACGCTGCGGTCGTTCACCACGAAGAAATTGTCGGTATTGGCGGCAAAGGCCGAGAGCGACCAGTAGGTATCGGGCACGGGCGAGGTGAGGCGCACCGGCCGGTCCGACACGTCGTAGACGCAGGCCGTATAGAGCAGGTCCGGGCTCGGCCGCACGATGCCGCGCGTGTCCGCCGTCGCCCGTTCCGGATAGACCGCCTTGTTGTCGCCGCCCGCCTGCGCGGAAATGCCGGCCATCGCCCGGTTCATGATGCCGTAGGGCAGCACGAAGACGGTGAGGATGTGGAACACGGCCGCGAGCGCGATGCTGCCCGCGATCCAGAGGGGCCAGGTTTTCATGACGCGCATGCCTCCTTGGCAATCTGCGGCAACACGATTCCGGAGGGGTTTCGTGCCGCGCTCTCGTCCGGATTGTAGAGCCGGAGTGTGAGGGTGAATGTGTCGCCGGTATGACCCTGACCCGTCGGGATCCAGTTTCCGTCCGCTTCCTCCGGCCCGACAGTAATGACGAAACCGCCATCTTCGTTCCGTAGAACCGTCTCGCCGCCATAGGAAAAACGGTTCTGGGGATTCGCGACGAGGTAGTGGTCCTCGCCATAAAGCGTGATGCTCCACCAGCGGGCAGGCGGATTGCTCCCCTCCACGCGGTAAGTACAGGCCGTGCGGAGCCGGTCGCCCTCTCCGTCGCGCGCAGCGGTGAAATAGATCGTTTCGCTGCGATTGAGCGCGAGAAGCCCCGCCACCGCTACGCGCGCCCGCGTATAGGGATCGGCTTCCGCGCTTCCGATGGTGAGGTCCGTTTCCCACGGGCCGGAGGAGACCTGCCCGCCGAGCCCGCCGGAGCGAACGAGAAGCAAGGCAGAGCCCGCGCCAAGCACGAGCGCCACCAGCACCGCCGCCACGAGCTTCAGAGCAAGCTTCAACGATCCCCCCAGCAGACCCCCATGGGGTCCAAGGATTATGGCTGCAGCGTCCCGCCTCACCCCCATGGGCGAATCACTGCGGTAACCATCCAATCGTGCCGCATTGGAACAGTCAAAGGGATTGTGGGAGTGTGGTTAACGGGGCGGGGAGGCGCCGCTATCTGCCCCGTACTTTGGCGAAGGTGGGCCAGCGCCATGCATGAGCGTGGAATGTGCTTCCGGAAGTGACCGAGACACAGTTGGATGCAATTGCGAACTGAATTTCTGTCCTTTGTGCGCGGGTCACTCTGGGGACGGCTTGGCCTTTCGGGAAGCATTGAATGCAGCCCTTCTGAAACCGTCCATTTCCTCCTGAGATGCTGGAAGTTCAGACTGCAAATCCATTGTTAAATTCATCAGCAGCTGCAGGTGGTTGATGAATTCCTTTTTTGTGAATGAATACTCAACAACTCTAAGACTTTGTCCCGCGTCTCTGTGCGTGAACACGAGCTTCGTGCCATCCTCGCTCGCGCCGATGGTTGAATGAAACAGCACGTCGCGTTTCGTTTGACCCCTGATTTTGTTGACAATGCCGAGCAATTCAGAGCGTCGAGGATGATCGCTCCTTGCTACTAAGTCTGCCAGAAGTCGGGCCTTTCGCCCAAACATAAGGCCGGCCGTAACCAGATGTGCTTGCTCGTGCGATACCTTGAGAAATTTGCCGATGGCAAAGTCAGTAAGCGTTTCTACGTTCATCCACAAAGTCTGAAACAACCCGATAGCGATCCAGGTCCAGATTGTATAGACGGGATATGTGGGCATTTCTCTCGGTGTTAGGACGCGAGACATCAAGCCGAACAGAGCTATATCGAAAAAGTGCGCACCTGTGAGATTCGCAAATTCCTCCTCATTCTTTGGATATGCGATCTTCGGATGTGCGGCGTTATCTTGCTCGGTCATCGCGCCCCCAACTTCAGAGATCACGGTGCAATGGATAGAGAACTAGCGTCAAGACGCTTTGCATAGGTAACAGAAGCCACACGGCGACGCGACGAAGGAGTTTGTCGAATACCTCATCAGCCGCCGCCAGTTAATCTTCATTCTGAAAAAGGCAACTGCGTCTGGTCGCGCTCCCGGCAAAGGATTGCTGACGGTCAGACTAGAAGATCATTCCGTCGAATATGAACGGGATAGATCACAGGTATGCCATGAAAGCCGGACAGTCCTCGTGACACAACCATGATAGAGAGATGCTTGCTCTCTCACTCGCCCGCCAGTTCCTCGCGCTTCATCTCGAGTTCAAGCCATTGCTCCTCGGCCGCCGCAAGTTCCGCCTTCAGCTTGTCGAGCGCCGCGCTCAGCTTGTGGAAGGCGCCGGCATCGCGTGAGTAAAGGTCCGGATCGGCGAGCTTTTTCTCCGCCGCTGCAATCTCGCTTTCGAGCTGCGGCATCCGCTTCTGCAATTCTTCCAGCGCGCGGGCATCCTTGTAGCTGAGCTTGGTCTGCGTCTTGGTGCGTTCCGCTTTCGGCGCCGCGGCGCTTTCCTTCGCGGCGGGGCGGCTGCGCTCCCTGTGCTGGCGCAGCCAGTCGGAATAGCCGCCCGGATATTCCTCCGCCCGGCCTTCGCCATCGAGCGCGATCACGGAGGTCACCACCCGGTCGAGGAAATCGCGGTCATGGCTCACCAGCAGCACCGTGCCGTCATAGTCGGACAGCATCTCCTGCAACAGGTCGAGCGTCTCCATGTCGAGGTCGTTGGTCGGCTCGTCGAGGATCAGCAGGTTCGACGGTTTCGCCAGCGCCCGCGCGAGCAGCAGCCGGCATTGCTCACCGCCCGAAAGCGCCTTCACGGGCTGGCGCGCCTGCGACTCGCGAAACAGGAAGTCGCGCAGATAGGAAACCACATGCCTGGGCCGCCCGCGCACCATCACCTGGTCGCCGCCGCCTTCGCACAGCGTATCCCAGAGCGTCGCCTCCGGATTGAGCGAGGCGCGCGACTGGTCGATATAGACCGGCGTGAGATTGGTGCCGAGCCGCACACTGCCGCTATCGGGCGGAAGCGCGCCGGTGAGAATTTTCAGCAGCGTCGTCTTGCCCGCGCCGTTCGGCCCGATCAGCCCCACCTTGTCGCCCCGCATGATGCGCGTCGAGAAGTTGCGCACCGCTACGCGCTCGCCGCCATCGGGCTGCGGCCAGACCTTCGTCACATCCTTTGCTTCCGCGACGAGCGAGCCCGAAGCCTGCCCGGTCTCGGCGGCTAGGTCCACGCGGCCCACCTGCTGCACCTGCGACGCGCGCTCCTTGCGCATCGCATGCAGGCGGCGAAGCCGGCCCTGGTTGCGCGTCCGCCGCGCGGAAATCCCCTCGCGCGACCATTGCGTCTCCTGCTCGATCAGCTTGTCGAGCTTGCGCTGCGTCACTTCTTCCTCGGCGAGAATCTGTTCCGCCCATTCCTCGAAATCGCCGAAGCCCTTGTCGAGGCGGCGGATGATGCCGCGATCGAGCCACAGGCAGCCCGCCGCGAGCCGCCGCAGGAAAGCGCGGTCATGGCTGATGAGAACGAAGGCGCCGCGGAATTGCGTGAGCCGCTCCTCGAGCCATTCGATGGAAGGAAGGTCGAGATGGTTCGTCGGCTCGTCGAGCAGCAGGATGTCCGGCTCCTCCGCCAGCACCCGGGCGAGCGCCGCCTTGCGCCCTTCGCCGCCCGAGAGTTTCGCGGGGTCCGCTTCCGGCGAGAGCTTCAGTTCGTCCAGCGCGGCGGCGGCCTTGTGCGCTTCCGCACCGCCCGACGTCGCATAGTCGATGACGCGCTTCGCGCCGCCGAAATCCGGCACCTGTTCGAGATAGGCGATGCGCGTGCCGGGCTGGCGGAACACCTCGCCGCCATCGGGCTCGGTCAGCCCCGCCGCGATGCGCAGCAGCGTCGACTTGCCGCTGCCGTTCCGCCCCACCAGGCAGAGCCGGTCCCCCGGCGCCAGCGCAAAGCTCGCCGCCGCGATCAGAACCTGATCGGCGAAATGGGTGCTGACGTCGCGAAGGGCGAGAAGGGGCGCGGCCATATATCGGAATTTCCGTCGGGAAGCGTTTCCAGGCGAAGTGGCATCCGGTTCGCCGTCCGGAAACGCGACAAAGCTAAACACCGCCTGTATGGCTTATCGCGCCGCGCCGCGCAATTCCCTGTGCGCCTCAGCGCCCGCCGACGCGGAAATCGGGGGCCTTGCGGTTGCCTTCCTGCCGCCCTTCGAGCTTGGGCGCGGCATTGAAGATGTCCGCAAGGTCCGCGAAGAAGCCGCTGCGGGGCGTCGTCGCCGACACGATCGGCGCATCGCGGTAGCGCACGGCGCCGGGCAGAGGCGCAGGCGCCTGGCCGCTCTCCGCCGCATCCATGTAGCTGCGCCAGGCGACGGCGGCGAAGTTGCCGCCCGCCGCGCCCTGGGTCGGCGAATTGTCGTCATTGCCGAACCACACGCCCGCGACCTCATGGCCCGTATAGCCGATGAACCAGGCATCGCGATTGTCCTGGCTCGTGCCGGTCTTGCCGGCGGCGAGGCGGCCCGATGGCGCGGCCGCGCGTCCCGTTCCCTCGGTCATCACCTGATGCAGCATGTAGGTCATGTCATGCGCCTGCGAGGCGGGAATGGCCTGCTCGACCTTCGGCTCATGCCTGTAAAGCACGTCACCATTCTCCCGCTCGACGGCGCGGATGCCGTAGGGCGGGGCGCGGCGGCCGTCATTGCCGAAAGCGGAATAGGCGGAGGTGAGTTCGAGCAGCGTCACCTCGCCGCTGCCGAGCGCAATGGAGAGATTGCGCTGCAGCGGGCTCTCGATGCCGAGCTTCCGCGCCGCGCCGAGAATGCGGTCCATGCCGATCTTCTCGCCAACCTGCACCGTGATCGTGTTGACCGAATTGGCGAGCGCGGTCGCAAGCGTCACCGTGCCCCAGTTGCGGTCCGAAACATTGCGTGGCTGCCAGCCGCCCATGGATACGGGCTCGTCCGTCACCGGGCTCTCCGGCGTGAACCCGGCCTCGAGCGCAGCAAGATAGACGATCGGCTTGAAGGCGGAGCCGGGCTGGCGTTTCGCCTGCGTCGCGCGGTTGAACTGGCTTTCCACATAGGATTTGCCGCCCACCATGGCGAGCACCGCGCCGTCGGGCGCTAGCGCCACCAGCGCGCCTTGCGACACATTGCGGTCGCCGCCCATTTCATCCAGCGCCTTTCGGATGGCGTTTTCGGCTGCCGTCTGCCGCGCCGGATTGATGGTGCTGCGCACGGTCACATGGCCCGTGAGTTCCGGATAGGCCTGGCGCACCTGCTCGGCCACCCAGTCCACGAAATACTCGCGCCCCGCTTCCTTGGTGCGCGGCAGCACATCGGCAGGGTGTGCCCGCGCGCCGGCAACTTCCTCTTCCGTCAGCGCGCCCGCATCGACCAGCCGGTCGAGCACCTGGTTCGCGCGGTAGCGCGCCTGCGCCAGATCGTTCGTCGGCGCAAAGCGGCTCGGCGCTTTCGGCAGCCCCGCCAGCACCGCCGCTTCCGGCAGCGACACGTCGCGCACCGACTTGCCGAAATAATAGCGCGATGCTGCATCCACGCCGTAATTGCCGGCACCCATATAGATGCGGTTCAGGTAGAGCGTCAGAATCTCGTCCTTGCTCAGATTGTTCTCGAGCCACATCGTGATCAGCGCTTCCTGCGCCTTGCGCCAGATCGTGCGGCTGTTGTCGAGATAGAGGTTCTTCGCCACCTGCTGCGTGATGGTCGACCCGCCTTCCACCAGCGAGAAGGCCTTGATGTTGCTCCACATGGCGCGCGTGATACCGCGCGGGTCGAAACCCTTATGTTCGTAGAAGCGGCGGTCTTCCGTCGCGAGCACGGCCTTCACGAGATAGGGCGGCATCTCGCCAAGCGGCACGGTCGGCGCCGTCCGCCGTCCGCGCACGCCGATCTCCTCATCCGCAGCATTCAGCACACGGATCGAAAGCGTCTCCATCTGCGCGCGGTCGATCGCGCGTTGCAGGTCGGGCAGGGTGAGGAAGACGAGCGCGGCAAAGCCTATGCAGGCCGCCGTGATCCCGAAGGAAGCCCAGGTAAGAATCCGCATGGGCATGCTTTTCGGCTGGCGGCGCCAGAAGGGTCTGCGATCGTTCCCTTCCTCGTCCTCGGGCGGCGGCGCATCGCGCATCATCTGCGCGCGGCGGAAGGCCTCGCGCATGGGATAGTGCGGATCGTCTTTCTCGTCGTCGGACAAGGTTAACCGCCTCGCTGGCCCCGGTTGGAGCATCCTCGGGAGAGCCGTTTCATGCGAGCACCATGCCAGCCCCCGAGGCGGAAACATGGATCAAAAGGAGACTGGCCGAACTTTGTGCATGGAATAGGGCGGCATGGCGGCGATGAGAGGGCAGATGCGCGCCCTTTGCCCCGGACCCCTTTGACAAATCGGCGCGGGCGGGGTTCTGTCCCGAAATGACCGCCGCCCCCGAACCCTTCTGGCGCGCAAAGCGCCTCGATGAAATGACCCGCGAGGAGTGGGAAAGCCTCTGCGATGGCTGCGCCAAATGCTGCCTGATCAAGCTCGAGGACGAGGATACCGGCGAGATCGAATATACCGACATCGCCTGCCGCCTCCTCGACGCCGAGACCTGCCGCTGCAAGGACTATGGCAACCGCTCCATCCTGGTGCCCGATTGCGTCACCCTCACGCCGCAGAATCTCGAGGACATCGACTGGATGCCGCCTTCCTGCGCTTACCGGCTGCTGAAGGAAGGCAAGGATCTCCCCTGGTGGCACCCGCTCGTCTCCGGCGAATACGAGGCCGTCCGCCTTGCCGGTATGTCCGTTTACGGAAGGTTCCTCTTCGAGGACGAAGCCGATATGGAAGACCTCGAAGCCCGGATCGTGGACTGGCCCCTGATCCAGCCCGAATAGGGGACTGATCCGGAAGCCGCCCCCGGCCGTAAGGGAGGGAAACCGCCTCCGGAGGAAAGTCCGATGAGCTACGCAATCGCCTATGTGGCCACCGCCATCGTGTTTCTCGGCCTCGACTATGTGTGGCTCGCCTATGCGGCCAAGGAATTCTACGCCCGCTCGATCGGCCACCTGATGCGCGATGCGCCGGATTTCGGCGCGGCGGCGGTCTTCTATCTCTTTTATATTGCGGGCGTGGTCTTCTTCGCCGTCATGCCCGCCGAGAGCTGGAAAGGCGCGGTCCTGCGCGGCGCGCTGCTCGGCCTGCTCGCCTATGGAACCTATGACATGACCAACCTCGCCACCCTCAAGGGCTGGCCCTGGCGCATGGCGGCGGTGGACATGGCCTGGGGCGCCTTCCTGACGGCCACGGCGGCGCTTGGCGGCTACCTCGCTTTCCGCAGCGTGTGACTGTCATCGAACCGTCAAAAAAATGTCACACCGGGTAGGCGGAGGCCGCCCGAAATGATAAAGGCTCCTCCCGGCGGAACGGTCTGGACAGCCGCCGGCGGGGAGGGCCAGTGGCGAAAAGCGCGCTCGACAAGGATCTGAAGAAGGTCGAAAGCCTCGAAGAGGCGACGCAGGCCCTGTCGCGCTCCATCGCGGCGCCAGGCCTTGCGATTCTCTTCCTCCTTGCGATCTTCCTTTTCATGATGGGCATCGCGCCCGCCGGCCCCTTGAGCCTTTTCGTCATCGCGGGCGGCGTCATCGCCGGCTACATGGCGCTGAACATCGGCGCGAACGACGTCGCGAACAATATGGGCCCCGCGGTCGGCAGCCGCGCCCTGCCGCTCGGCGCCGCGCTCGTCATTGCCGCGATCTGCGAGGCGGCAGGCGCCATTCTCGCAGGCGGCGACGTGGTGAACACCATCTCGCGCAACATCGTCGTCCCGGAAGCCGATTTCGCCGTGCGCGATTTCGTCATGCTGATGATGGCCTCCTTCCTCGCCGCAGCGATCTGGATTCACCTCGCGACCTTCCTCAACGCCCCCGTCTCGACCACGCATTCGATCGTCGGCGGCGTGCTCGGCGCAGGCATCGCGGCGGCGGGCTTCGGCATCGTCAACTGGGGCACGATGGGCGCCATCGCCGCAAGCTGGGTCATTTCGCCCGTCATGGGCGGCATCATCGCGGCGGCACTGCTCGGCTTCATCAAGTGGCGCGTCCTTTTCCGCGAGGATCGCCTCGCTGCGGCCCGCACTTGGGTGCCGGTGATGATCGGTCTCATGGCGGGCGTCTTCGCCATGTATCTGTCGCTGAAGGGCCTGTCGAAAATCTGGAAGCCCTCCATGGGCACCGTCTGGCTGCTCGGCATCGCGGCCTTCGTCATCGGCACGCTGGGCACGCGCCCGCTGATCCGCCGCCGCACACCGCAGCTCGAAAACCGCCGCAAGCATGTGGCCTCGCTCTTCACCATCCCGCTCATCTTCGCGGCCGCGCTTCTCTCCTTCGCGCATGGCGCGAATGACGTCGCGAATGCCGTGGGCCCGCTCGCCGCCATTGTCTCCGCCGCCGAAACCGGCCATGCCGCGTCCGACCGGGTGGCGCTGCCGCTCTGGGTGCTGCTGATCGGTGCCATGGGCATTTCGCTCGGCCTGGCGCTGTTCGGCCCGCGCCTCATCCGCACCGTCGGCGCCAAGATCACCAAGATGGATGCGCCCCGCGCGTATTGCGTCGCGCTCGCCGCCGCCATCACCGTGCTCATCGCCTCGGCTTTCGGTCTGCCCGTCTCCTCCACGCATATCGCCATCGGCGGCATTTTCGGCGTCGGCTTCCTGCGCGAGCAGCTGGCCAATCTCGGCCTGAGCGCGGATGGCCAGAAGGCGCCGAAGCCGAAGGCCAGCGAGCCGTCCTCGCTCTCGAAGTCGCCCGAAGAGGCGATCCGCAAGCAGGTGAAGCGCGAGAAGCGCCGCCTCGTCCGCCGCCGCCATGTCGTCACCATCGCCGCCGCCTGGGTGGTGACGGTGCCTGCCGCCGGCCTTCTCGCCGGCTTCTTCTACTGGCTGATGAAATTCGTCTCGGACTTCTGATCCGCCTCAGCGGAATTCCTTGAGCATCATCGCAAGGTCCGCGAGATGGGGGTCGGAGAGAAGCTGCTGCGCCTCGCGCAGGCCCGCCCAGTGCCGCCGCCGCTGCGCCTGCTCTTCCCATGCCTCGTGCTGATGCGTCACCAGCAGCGGATACATGTCGACCTCGATCGGCGTCACGCGCACGCCGCGCCGCTTGATGGTGCGCCAGGCGCCGAGCGGCATGTCGCGCACCTCGCCTTCCACGCCCGCTTCCTCCAGCGCCTCGCGCGCTGCGGCCTCATGCGGCGTCAGGCCCTCCATCAGCCCGCCCTTGGGGAAGATCCAGCGCCCGCTCCGCCGCGATGTCACCAGCAGCACCGCCACCTGCCCGTCGATCACCGCATAGGGAATGGCCCCCGCCTGCCGTTCGATTTCGGACTGGCGGGCGACGAAGCGGAAGCGGAGCGAGGTGGCAAGTCGTTGCAGCATGGTTCCCCCGGGGGCTTGGCCGGTGGCGGGAGTGTGCCGTGACTCGGGAAGAAAGGGGAGTCGGTCCGGCGCCTATTCGCCGGTTCCGCGCGCCTCCAGCCGGCGGCGGGGCGAAGGCCCGCGATAGTCCGGCGTCTCGACGAAATGGATCGGCCGTGTAATGGCCGCCACGATCGCCTCATAGAGCATTTCGGCCGAAAGCGGCTTCAGCAGATAGTCCGTCACGCCCTGGTCGCGTGCATGTGTGACGTTTTCGCGTCCGGCATGGCCCGAGATCATCAGGATCGGCACATCGGGATTCGCATCGTCCCCCGCGCCGCTCGCGCGGATGCGCCGCGTCATTTCAAGTCCGTCCATCGGCGTCATGGAACCATCGGTGATGATGATGTCCGGCCGCTCTGCGGCAAAGGCGGTAAGCCCCCTTGCCCCATCATGCGCGACGATGATGCGCCCCACACCCATGGATTCGAGCAGCGCCGTCAGCAGGCGCAGCATCTCCGCGCTGTCCTCGACCACGAGAATGCTGAGACGCTGGAAAAGTTCCCGGTCTGCCTTGGCCGGTGCCGCAGTCATCCCGCGATTTTCCGCTTGGCGAGGTCCGACGCGATAAGCCGTTCGAGCGCGGCCAGCGTTTCCGTGGTGATGGCGGGGTCGGTGCCGGGATTGTCCACCGCTTCGCGAATGGCGTCCACATGGAAGCGGATGACGGACGCATCGCGCCAGTCGTTCTCGCGCGCCTTCTCGATATAGAGGCAGAGCGAATTCGCGAAACGGCCGACCACCGGAAAGCCGAATGTGCCGGCAAGCCCGCGCATGTCATGCATGAGCGAATAAAGCCGCTCGCGCGCTTCCATGTCGCCCTTCGCGGCGGGCTCGATCAGAAGCTGCACCATGGAGACCTGTGCCGACAGCGCCTCCGCATATTTCGTTTCGAGCTTGCGGATCGTCGTCTGCATCTTGTCGAGCACGCGCGGATCGAGGCGCATCGGCGCCGTCTGGCTCGTGCCGAGCTTGCGTTCGGCGATGGAGGGCACGCGGATGAAGCGGACATCTGGCGGCGTCTCGTTCATCGGCGCGTCTCGCCCGGCAAGGCGCGAATGAGTCACGGATGCGGACATGGTTTTCCCCTCGCTCAAAGCAGCGCCACCGAGCCGCGGCGGTCGGTGCCGTCGAAAGGCGCGTCGCGGCGGCGGCGGTCCGGTCCGCGATAGGTCGGCGTCTCCACGAAGGTGCGCGGCCGATCGATCACCTGGATCAGGCGTTCGTAGAGCGCGCGGGCGGAAATCGGCTTTGACAGGAATTCGGTAATGCCGATGTCGCGCGCCCGTTCCACGGATTCGAGATCGGTATGTCCGGACACCATGATGATTGGAATCATGCCGAGCGCGCGGCCGCGCAGGCTCCGCAGGCGCTTGGCGAACATGAAGCCGTCGCCCGGCACCATCGCGGCGTCGGTGATGACGATATCGGGCTCCTTCGAGTTCAGAAGTTCCCAGGCTTCCTCGCCATTGATCGCGAGGTGAATTTTGGCGACGCCGAGCGCCTGAAGCAGCGTCATCAGCAGATGGCGCATATAGGCGCTGTCATCCACAACGAGCACGCTGAGCTTTTCGAATACCGGCTGCGTCATACCCTGATTGTCCCCAACTCGTCAGGTGCGCGGGCGCCTCCACGGCGCACCACGGCATGTATGCGTCAACCTTAACGGCGAGGTCTTAACAAAGAGGAAGCGCAACAGGCGAAGAATTACAATGCCTTCCGCCTGCAGAATGTTGAAGGACGGTTAACGGCCCGCGTCACGCCTTCGCGGAAACGAGCCACACGGCGCCCGGAAGCCGCACCGCGCCATCTTTCAGATTTGCTTCAAGCACCTTGCGCACCGCATCGGAAATCGCGCCGCGCGAGGCTTCCGGCAGTTCCTTCATCGCGCGCGACAGCGGCCCGATCTCGAGCGACTGGTGAAGCGCCGTCTCGACCGGCTCCGCGCCTGCGCCGAGCGTAAGCTCGGCATCGAAAGGCTCGATCTCGATGGAGCCGAAGCCCGCTTCGGTGAGCACGCCCCGGAAGCGGACGGCCTCGTCGAAAGCGAAGGGGCCCGGCGCGCCCGGCACCGGCGGTTCCTGCGGCGGCAGATGCGGCATGGCCGCCATCAGCGGCAGCGCCGCCCAGGCATTGTCCCTGAAGGCGCGCCAGCATACAAAAGCCGTGCGCCCGCCCGGCGCCAGCGTGCCGCGCAGATGCGTGAAGGCCGCCACCGGCTTCTCGAAGAACATGATGCCGAAGCGCGAGGCGAGAATGTCGAAGGAGCCGGGCGCGAAATCATGCGAAGCCGCGTCGGCAAGCAGGAACTCGGCGCTGCTGCCAAGCGCGGCGGCGCGTTCCTTCGCCCGTGCGATCATCGGCGCGGAAATATCGGCGCCGAGCGCGCGGCCGGATGGCCCCGCCGCGGCAGTAAGGTCGAACGTCGTTGCCCCGCAGCCGCAGCCGATATCCATGATCCGCTCGCCCGGTTTCACCGATGCAAGCGAAAGCACGGCGCCGGAAAAGGGAGCGAGCATCGCGTCGAGCCGGTCCTGGTGCCGTGCCCATTTCTCGCCTGCATCGCCGTTCCAGTATTCGATCTGGTCGGCATTCGAGCCGCGCGCTTCGAGCTTCCGGTCGGGTGACGACATGGGGCAGGCCTCCTCCGTTTGGGGTGGCCATTGATAGCACGGCGCAGAGCGGCCGATCAGCCTTTCTTTGGGTGGTCTCTTTCGCCGAGCCGCTCGGACAGCATGCGCAGCTTGTCCTCGACTTCCGCCATCGCGGGTCCGGTCGCGGGATGCGCGTCTTCTTCCGGGTCGGCGCCGGTCGGCAGGCGCGTGCCGATTTCGCGCGGGCCCGCCATTTCCTTCAGGCGCGACAGCCGCTCTGAGATGAGCGCGGCATGATCGGCGAAGCGGTCGCTCGCACGCGCGGCGGTCTGGCGCGCCGCGTCGATCTCGGCCCGGATGGCGGCGATCTCCCCGTCATCGGCGAATGCTTCGCGCGGCGGCGAGAGGGAAAGCCCGCCTTCGCCCGAGGTAAGGTTCAGGATCTGGATGGAAACGCCGGAGCGTTCCTCCCCGTCGAAGGCGATGTCGAATGAGGCAGGCTTGCCCGCCGCGCGCCGTCCCGCAATGAGGTTCACGCGGTTATGCGTCGCCGAGCGGGCAATGCCGTCGATCTCCTCGCGCAATTCGTCGTAGCGCCCGGCCAGAAGCGCGCGCCGCCCGAGATCGTCGCTCGACGCGGCATCGGCGGCGAGATCCGCCGCCTCGCGCAGCCGCTCGGCGATCGCGTCGATCGCGAGGACCGAGGTCTCGATGGTCGAAAGCGCGGTCGCGATCCGCTCGCCGAGCTCGGCGGCGTTGTAGGAGCCCTTGTTCGTCGCCGTGGCGCGGAGCGCGCGCTGCATGGCGGCCGGCGTCACCGGCGGCGCCGCTTCAGCAGGCGGCGGCTCAAGCTTCTTGTTGCGCCTGAACAGCGAAAAGAGACCCATGATCCGGTTTTGCCCATGCCCCATGCCCGGGCGGCGCGAGGCGCCGCCACCGGGGGAGAGACTAGGCCGATTGGGTTGACGACATCTAAAGGCGGGGGAAGGCAGCGGGAAACCGCCATGCTAGAATGGCGTCCATGTCCCGCGCTCGCGTCTTCATCTGGAACATCGCCCGGCCCGCCATGCGCCTCTACTGGCGCCTCGCGCGCCCGCTCACGGCCGGCGTCCGCGGCCTCGTCTTCGATGCCGAGGGTCGCGTCCTGCTGGTGCGCCACACTTATATTCGCGGCTGGTATCTGCCGGGCGGCGGGGTGGAACGGGGTGAAACCATGCTTTCCTCGCTCCGCCGCGAATTGCGGGAGGAAGTCGGCGTCCATCTCACCGGCGAGGCGCGGCTCATCGGCCTCTACGCGAATTTCCGCGAATTCAAGTCGGATCATGTGGCGCTCTTCGCCGTCCCGCATCATGCCTATGCGCATGAGCCCTGCCGCTCGCCGGAAATCGCCGAAAGCGGCTTCTTCCCGCCCGATGCGCTGCCCGAAGGTGTGACCCGCTCCACCGCGCGGCGCATCGAGGAAGCGGTGCAAGGCCTCCCGCCGGACGAGCTCTGGTAGGCGGGAAAGAGATCGAAAATTCTTCCACCCATCCGTCATGGCCGGGCTTGACCCGGCCATCCATGCCTTCATTCGCCACATTTCCGGTCTATCTCTTGGCAAGCGGGGATAAATGAAGGAACAGGGAATGAAGAAGGTATTTCTCGCCAGTCTCGCCGCCGGCATGATCTTTTCCGCGCTCCCCGCGGGCGCGCAGGATGCGGTGGAGTGGCAGGCGCTGCCTGCGGAGCGCGAGGCGCTTGTCGCGCTCGACAGCCAGCAGAATCGCGCGCTGCGGACATCGGTGCGCCATTGCATCTCCATCGGTCAGGCGCGCGGCCGCAATTCGGCCTGCGTCTTTCTCGATCTCGATCGCGTGATGCGGCAGAGCAACGAGGCGCTGCGCGCCTATCACTTCGCGCTGCCGCGCCAGATGCGCTACGACGAGAACAGGCACCGCGAAGCCGCCGTCGACATTGTGGCCAAAGCGCGGGACCGCGCGGTGCAGTAATTCGCTGGACATGAACGGCGCGCGACCTAGGTCCTTTTTGGTTTCCGGATGAATCGAAGGAGGTGTCTCATGAAGCCGCTATCGAAATTGCCGTCTCTCGGCCTCGCCCTCGCGCTCACCATGCCCGTCCTGTCGGGCGCGGCGCTGGCGGGTGACCGCAAGCCGACGGACGAGGAGCGCGCCAGCATCGAGCAGACCTTGCGCGATGCCGGCTATACGAGCTGGAAAGACATTGAGTTCGATAACGGCCAGTGGGAAGTGGACGATGCCGTCGGTCCGGACGGCCGCGAATACGACATCAAGCTCCACGCCCAGGGCTTCGGCATCATCGAGGTCCGCGAGGACGATTGATCCTCAGCCGAACCGCGCCCTGTCATGCGGCGCGGCAAGGTCCTGATCCGGCCCCGCGGGCACGATGCCCGTGGGGTTGATCGTCTTGTGGCTGCCGTAGTAGTGCTGCTTGATGTGATCGAAATTCACCGTCTCCGCCACGCCCGGCACCTGATAGAGCTCGCGCAGATAGTTCGAGAGGTTCGGGTAGTCCGCGATGCGGCGGATATTGCATTTGAAATGCCCGTGATAGACGGCATCGAACCGCACCAGCGTCGTGAAGAGCCGCCAGTCCGCTTCTGTGAGCCGCGCGCCCGCGAGATAGCGCTGCGTGCCGAGCCGCGCTTCGAGCCGGTCGAGTTCCGAAAACAACGCCGCGACTTCCTTGTCATAGACGGATTGCTCGGTCGCGAAGCCCGCCTTGTAGACGCCATTGTTCACATGGTCGTAGACCGCTGAATTGACGGCGTCGATCTCGCCGCGCAAGTCTTCCGGATAGAAGTCGAGCTCGCCATTCACGCCGTCGATCCCGTCGAAGGCCGAATTGAGCATGCGGATGATCTCGGCGGATTCGTTCGTCACGATGGTCTTGCGCTGCTTGTCCCACAGCACCGGCACGGTCACGCGGCCCGTATAATCCGGATCGGCGGCGAGATAGACCTCGTAAAGCCGCGTCTTGCGGTTCACGAAATCCGGGATCGTCGCATCGTCCGCACCTTTCAGCGTCCAGCCGTCGTCCAGCATCAGTGGATCGACGACCGAGAGTGAAATCTTGTCTTCGAGCCCTTTCAGCTTGCGGAAGATCAGCGTGCGATGCGCCCAGGGGCAGGCGAGCGAGACATAGAGATGATAGCGCCCGGCCTCTGCCTTGAAGCCCGCATCGCCCGTCGGCCCCGCGCTGCCATCCGCCGTCACCCAGTTCCGGAACGAGGATTCCTGCCGCTTGAACGCGCCGCCGGTCGATTTCGTGTCGTACCACTTGTCGGTCCATTTTCCATCGACCAGAAGTCCCATCGTTCCGTCCTCCTTGAAGCAGTCATCGATAGTTCGCTTTACCCTTCACCTCCCCCTCGCGGGGAGGTCGAAGGGCGCAGCCCTTCGGGTGGGGGGCGCGGCGGCAAATCGTTTCGATGCAATTGCCGCAACACAGTTACCCCCACCCGGGAAATCCGCCTTCGGCGCATTTCCCGGCCTCCCCGCAAGGGGGAGGCAAGGGATTTTTCGTCACTCTTCCGGCGGCAGGTCGACGAGCACGATCTCCGCATCGTCGAGCGCGCGGATGGTGAGCTGATCCACATCGCGGATCGCGGCGCCCGACCGCTCGCCGACTTCGACGCCATTGACCTCGATCCGGCCCTTCGCCGGCACGAGATAGGCAAGACGGCCCTTGCCCATGACATGGGTCACGGACGTGCCCTTGTCCAGCGTCGCGCCGAGCACTTCGGCATCCTGCGCGATCCAGAGCGCTTCCGCCGGCGCATCCGCCTTGCCGCTTGCAAGCGGCACGAGCCGGCCCTTGCGGCCTTCCTTCGGGAACTTTGCCGTTTCCCAGCGGGGCGTGATGCCTTCGCGGTTCGGCTCGATCCAGATCTGGAAGATCCGGGCGTCCTCATCCTCGAGGTTCCACTCTTCATGCTGGATGCCGCGTCCCGCCGACATCACCTGAACGTCGCCCGCCACCGTGCGGCCTTCATTGTTCAGATGGTCGCGATGCGTCACCGCGCCTTCGCGCACATAGGTGATGATCTCCATGTCGCGATGCGGATGCGGCGGAAAGCCCGTCTTCGCGCGGATGAGGTCGTCGTTCCACACGCGCAGCGCGCCCCAGCCCATGCGCTTCGGGTCGTAATAGCGCGCAAAGGAGAAATGATGTTTAGCGTCGAGCCAGCCGTGATTGGCGCCGCCGAGCGAATTGAAATCGCGAATCTCGATCATGTGAATCCTGCCTTTCATCAGGAGAGGTGCCCGGCCGGCCCCCACACACCCGGAGGGGAGGGGAGGGGAAAGCGGCCGGCCGGGCCCGAGGCTCCGTTACGCGTCACCAGACATACGGAGCCTCTGGAACGGGTTGAATGTCTACGCCTTGAGCTTCCCGGCAATGGCGGCGACATGGGCGCCCTGCTTCTTCGCAAGGCTGAGTTCTTTCTCCGTAGGCTGACGGCTTCCGTCGCCGCCCGCCAGCGTCGATGCGCCATAGGGCGAGCCGCCGCGCACCTCGGAAATATCGAAAAGTTCGGTGCCGACCGAATAGGGCAGGCCGACGATCACCATGCCGTGGTGAAGCAGCGTCGAGTGGAACGAGGTGATGGTCGTCTCGTTGCCCGCGCCCGTGCCGGTCGATGTGAAGACGGAGCCCGCCTTGCCCGCCAGCGCGCCCTTCGCCCAGAGCCCGCCGGTCTGGTCGAGGAAGCTCCGCATCTGCCCGGTCATGTTGCCGAAGCGCGTCGGCGTGCCGAAGATGATCCCGTCATAATCGCCAAGCTCCTGCGGGGAGGCGACGGGCGCATCCTGCGAAACCTTCATGCCGGCATTCTTCATCGCCTCTTCGGGCATGGTCTCGGGCACGCGCTTCAGCGTCACGTCCACGCCGGCAACCGAGCCAGCGCCGTCGGCGACTGCCTTCGCCAGCGTTTCGATATGGCCGTAGGAGCTGTGATACAGCACCAGGATTTTCGTCTTCTCGCTCATCTTTCCCTCCATCGGAGGCCCCGGGCCTTTCGGAAAGGGGCGTTGCTCAATCTGATGCAATCCATGTAGTTTGTTTCTCCGGAGAGATAATCTGGATAGATTGGAACAGATTGTTCCCCTCAGGTTTACAGTGAGATAGGGCGATGGCGGTCGATCTCAACGGTTTCGCGGTCTTCGTGAAGGTGGTGGAGCTGGGCGGCTTCACGGCGGCGGCAGAGGCTCTCGGCCTCTCGAAATCCATGGTGAGCCGCCAGGTCTCCATGCTCGAGGATGAGCTCGGCGTCCGCCTGCTGAACCGCACCACCCGCCGCATCAGCCTCACGGAAGCCGGCAGCGTCGTTTTCGAGCGGGCAAGCCGCATCGTCGCCGAAGCCGCCGAAGCCGTGGAGGAGGCGAATTGCGTCGAGGGCGCCGTGCGCGGTCTCCTTCGCGTCAACGCGCCCATGACCTTCGGCATCCGCCAGCTCGGCCCCGTGCTGCCGGAATTTCTCGCGCGTTACCCGGAACTCACACTCGATCTCGCGCTGAACGACCGCCGCGTCGATTTGATCGAGGAAGGCTTCGATGTCAGCTTGCGCATTTCCGCGCTGACGGATTCAAGCTTGATCGCGCGCCAGCTCGCGCCCGTCGAGCGCCACATCGTCGGCGCGCCGTCATACTTCGAGAAACACGGGGTGCCGGAGCGCCCGTCCGATCTGGCGGCCCATCCCTTCCTGCTCTACACGCTGCTCGCGCGCCCGACCCATCTCGAAATGGAAAACGCGGAAGGCGAGCGCGAACAGGTGGAGCTGAAGGCCCGCCTCCTCTGCAACAATGCCGACGCCATGCTCGATGCCATCGCGGCCGGCGCGGGCCTCGCCCTCCTGCCGGATTTCATCGGCTGCGATCATCTGAAAAGCGGCGCGCTCACCCGCGTGTTGGAAGACTGGTCCGTGCCGCCGCTCACCCTCCACGCCATCTACCCCCACACCCGCCACCTCTCCGCCAAAACCCGCGCCTTCGTGGATTTCACGGTGGAGAAATTCGGGCCGGGGAAAGCGCCGTGGGGGGAGGGGCATGAGGGGAGAGCAGAAGAAAAATAGGCCGCGGCACCCGCCACGCCTCACCATCTGGACCACCCTCCCCTTGAGGGTGGGTCAAAATTTGCATCGCAAATTTTGGGGAGGGTAAGCGGATGGATTGAATCGGCGCAAAGTGCCGAAGGCTGCGTCCCCCTCCCCGAAATTCGCTTCGCTGCGCCCACGAATTTCGACCCTCCCTCAAGGGGAGGGTGGGCCACAAGAGAGTGTCGTTGAAGCGTCAGAGTAGAAAAAGGCGGGCCCTCGGACCCGCCTTTTCTTCATTCAATCCAGCGCGTAACGCTTACACCGGCTCCCACGTGAACACGGCGCCCGTTGCGCCGAGGTCGGTATAGCCGCCTTCCATTGCCGGGAAGGCATGGGAGAGGATCGTTTCCGGTGTCCAGCCGTCGATCCGCGCGACGGACTTCACGGGCCGCGGCTGCGAGAACAGCACCAGCTCATTGCCGCGCACCGCGAATATCTGTCCGTTCGCCGTGCAGCCGGGCGAGGCGAGGGCGACGGCGAAATTGCCGACCTGTTCGGCGCGCATCGCATTCTTCATGCGCTCGACGCGCTTCGCCGAGGCTTCGTCCTTCACCGGAATGGTCGCGATCATGCGCGTCCAGGCGAAAGGCGCGATGATGTTGGAGCGGACATTCTTCGCCGCCCCTTCCATCGCGATGATGCGCGAGAGGCCGGCAATGCCCATCTTGGCGGCCGCGTAGTTCGCCTGGCCGATATTGCCGATGAGCCCGCTCGTCGAGGTGAAGAGCACGAAATTCCCTTCTTCCTTCTCGCGGAAATGATTGATCGCCGCGCGGGTGATGTTGTAGCTGCCCTTCAGATGCACCTCGAGAACGGCGTCCCAGTCCTCGTCCGGCATCTTGTGGAACATGCCGTCGCGGAGAATCCCCGCCGGGCTGATGATCGAGTGCAGCGCGCCATAGGTGTCGAGCGCCTGCGCGATCATGTTTTCAGCGCCCGATTTCAGCGACACGCTGTCCGAATTGGCAACCGCTTCGCCGCCCGCCGCCTTGATCTCGTTCACGGTCTTCTGCGCGGCGCTCGCATCGCCCGCATCGCCGCCCTTCACGCTGCCGCCGAGATCGTTCACGACGACCTTCGCGCCCTGCGCCGCGGCGATCATCGCACATTCCTTGCCGATGCCGCCGGCCGCGCCGGTGACGAGCACCACCTTGCCTTCCAGAATTCCCATGACGTGTCCCTCTCGGTCCGGTTGTCCTTGTTGGGGGGCAAGCTATCCAACGCCAAGCCGCCGTTCCAGCCTTTTTAACCCTGCCGCAGCGGCGGGCCGCCCCGCCAAAGCCGCTTTACGGGAAACCCGCCCCGTGCTATCCGCCTTGACCGTCCGGGGTCTCACGCCCCGGCCCGAAAGGACCGCATCATGGCGCTGGGGCTCGCAGAGCAGCGACGACGAGAGAGGGAAGGGGCGCATCGCCGCCCCCGCCGCCTTTCCGCGCGCGCCATTCCGGTCCTTGCCTCCGCCTGAGCGGCGGCCGGGCCCGCGAAGGGTGAGCGCATTGACCTCCATGACCCTTCGCTGAGCCCCGTGAGACACCCATGTTCGAGATAGAAGCCGAGCGGCCGGAGCACCGGCCTGCCATTGAAGCCCTGCTGGACCTCTCCTTCGGCCCCGGCCGCTACGCGAAAACCGCGCAGCGCCTGCGCGAAGGCAATGAGCCTGCGCCCGGCCTCAGCTATGTCGCCTTCACGGGCGAGGGGGCGGAGCGCCGCATGGTGGGCGCGTTGAGTTTCTGGCCGGTCGTCATCGGCGGCGTGCCGGGGCTGATGCTCGGGCCGCTCGCGGTCGATCCCGTTCTGCGCGGCAAGGGCTGCGGCATCAAGCTGATGGAAAAGGGCCTCGCTGATGCGAAGAAGCTCGGCTACCGGCTGGTGATTCTGGTGGGCGATGCGCCTTACTATGCCAAGGTCGGCTTCGGCCCCGTACCGCCCGGTCGCCTCACCATGCCGGGCCCGGTCGATCCCGCGCGGCTCCTCTACCGAGAACTCGACCTCGGCGCCTTCGGGCGCGCGAAAGGCCCGATCGTGAAGCCCGGCCGGTAAACGCAAAAGGCGCCGCCATGGACATCCCCCGCATCTTCAACATCATGGAAAGCGCGCACCGCATCCATAATCCGTACACGCCGGAAAAGCTCGCCACGCTCGGCGCGGTCCTGCGGCTCGCGCCCGGCGCGCATGTGCTCGATCTCGGCAGCGGCTCGGGCGAGATGCTCTGCAGCTGGGCGCGCGATCACGGCATCACCGGTCTGGGCGTCGACATGAGCGCGCTTTTCTCGGAACAGGCGAAGCGCCGCGCGGAAGAACTCGGCGTCGCCGATCGTGTCGCGTTCATCCATGGCGATGCGGTGGGCTATGTGGCCGCTGAAAAGGCGGACATCGCCGCTTGTGTCGGCGCCACATGGATCGGCGGCGGCGTCGCCGGCACCATCGCGCTCCTCACCCAGAGCCTCAAGCCCGGCGGCATCGTCCTGATCGGCGAGCCCTACTGGCTCAAACGGCCGCCGACGGAAGAAATCGCCAAATCCTGCCTCGCCGGTTCGATTGCCGACTTTCAGCTCCTGCCCGAGCTTCTCGCCTCGTTCGGCGATCTCGGCTACGACATCGTGGAAATGGTGCTGGCCGACAGCGAAGGCTGGGACAGATATGAAGCCGCGAAATGGCTCACCATGCGCCGCTGGCTCGACGAGAATCCGGGCGACGAACTCGCGGGCGAAATCCGCGCCAGACTCACATCCGAGCCCGTCCGCTACGCGACTTACACGCGCGAATATCTCGGTTGGGGCACCTTCGCGCTGATGGCCCGCTGACCGGCTTCAATTCTTCTGCATCGCCTCGATCAGGGCCGGCACATTGTGCCGGAACATCGCCACATAGGTCGGCGCCGGTCCGCCCGGCGCGGACAGCGCGTCGGAATAAAGCATGCCGCCGTTTTCTACGCCCGTTTCCCGCGCAATGGTTTCCATCATGCGCGGATTGCCCATGTTCTCCATGAAGAGCGCGCGGATCTTCTCGCGCCGCATCTGGTCCACAAGCCGCGCCAGCGCCTCCGCGCTCGGGTCGCCCTGATTGCCCACACCCGCCGCCGACAGGAACTCGACGCCATAGGCCTTCTCGAAATAGGCGAAGGCATCATGCGTGGTGATGACCTTGCGCTTCTCCTTCGGCAGCCGCCCGATTTCCGCCCGCACCCATTCGTCGAGCTTCTTCAGTTCGGTGATGTAGCTCTCCGCATTGGCCTCGTAGAGCGTCGCGTTCGCCGGGTCCTTCTCCGCCAGCGCGATGGCGATATTGCGGACATAGGTGATGCCGTTGCGAATGTCCTGCCAGGCATGCGGATCGAAATCCTGCGGCGCCTTCGGATAACCGTCCTTGTCGTGGCTGTGCCCCCGGCCATGATCGTGGCCATGATCGTGCCCGTGCCCGTGATCATGGGCACCCGCCGCAAGGTCGAGCGGATTGACGCCGAAACTCGCCGTCACATATTTCGCCTTGCTCTTGGCCGAAGCCGCAAGCCGCACCAGCCAGGGCTCGAAGCCGAGCCCGTTGATGATGAGCACATCCGCTTCCGCAAGCTGCGCCACATGCGCCGGCCCCGGCTCGAAGACATGCGCGTCCGCATCGGGCCCCACAAGCGTTGTCACTTCCGCGCGCGCACCGGCCACGTTCTTCGCCATGTCCGCGAGAATGCTGAAGCTCGTGACGATCTTGAGTGGCGCCCGTTCTTCTTCGGCGCGGGCGGGCAGGGCCGTGAGGCCGAGCGCGAGGGAAAGGCAGAGCGCGAGCAGATGTTTCATCGCTTTCTCCTTACTCGTGGAAATGGGCGCGCGGGAAATATCGCGTGCGCAGGCTCTCCCGCGTGCCGAGCATCACCGACAGAACATAGAACGCACCGGCCGTCAGAACGATGGCAGGCCCCGACGGCAGGTTGAAATTATAGGAGATGAGAAGTCCCGCGAGCCCCGACAGGAAGGCCAGCACGGAGGAAAGCGCCGAAAGCGACCACACGGCCCCGGCCCAGAAGCGCGCTGCGGCGGCCGGCAGGATGATGAGGCCGAGCGCCATCAGCGTGCCGAGCGCCTGGAACCCGGCGACGAGGTTCACGACCACGAGCGACAGGAACACGAAATGCCAGATCGTGCCGCCGCCCGTCGTCGCGCGGAGGAATGCCGGGTCGAAACATTCGATCACGAGCGGCCGGTAGATCGCGGCCAGCGTGATGACCGTCAGCGTGGCGATGGAGGCGATCAGCAGCAACGCATCGTCCGTGACCGAGAGAATGGTGCCGAACAGCACATGCAGGAGGTCGACGCTCGATCCGCGCATCGAGACGAGCAGCACACCGAGCGCAAGGCTCACGAGATAGAAGGCGGCAAGGCTCGCATCCTCGCGCAGCGCCGTCGTCCGGCTGATCAGCGCCGCCAGCAGCACGATGGCAAGTCCCGCCAGCAGGCCGCCGAAACTCATCCACCAGATCGAGAGCCCCGCCGCGAGAAAGCCGATCGCAGCCCCCGGCAGGATCGCATGGCTCATCGCATCGCCCATCAGGCTCATGCGCCGCAGAATGAGAAACGTGCCGATGGGCCCGCCGCCGATTGCAAGCGCAAGACAGGCCACAAGCGCGCGGCGCATGAAACCGTAATCGGCAAAGGGCGCGATCAGCACATCGTAGATCATGCCGCGTCGCTCCACCCGTCGGAGATGTAGCGCGCGCGGCGGAGATTGTCCGGCGTCAGAACCTCGTCCGTCGGCCCCCAGGCGACAGGCTCCCGCGCGATCAGCAGCGATTGCGGAAACGCCTCGCGCACGCGTTCGAGATCGTGCAGCACGGCGATCACGGTTCGTCCCTCGTCATGCCAGGTCCGCACCAGCGCCAGCAGGTCGCCCGCCGTCCGCTCGTCCACCGCCGCCAGCGGCTCGTCGAGCAGCACGATTCCCGCATCCTGCAGCATCAGCCGCGCAAAGAGCACGCGCTGCAATTGCCCGGCCGACAGCGTGCCCACCTGCCGCGCGTCGAAGCCCTCGAGCCCCACCGCCGCAAGCGACGCCTTCGCGCGCCGCACGTGCTCGCCCGTCAGCGCGCGGAACATGCCGAGATCGCGCCAGAGGCCAAGCGACACGGCGTCGATCACGCTGATCGGAAAGCTGCGGTCGATCTCCGCAAGCTGCGGCAGATAGGCGATGCGCTCGCCCGCGCCGCCTTCGATGCCGATGCCGCCTTCGCTTGGCCTGACGAGACCGGCGATGGATTTGAGGAGCGTCGATTTTCCCGCGCCGTTCGGCCCGACAATGGCGGTCAGGCTCCCCGCCGCGAATGTGCCGCTCAGGTGATGCACCGCCGGTTCGCGGTCATAGGCAACCGTGAGGTCGCGCAGCGCGATGGCGGGAACGGCGTGGCGATAGGCGTTCATCGCGCCAGTGCCCAGAAAACCGCAAGCCAGAGAACCGCCGCCGCGCCAAGGGCCACGGCCAGCCGGAAGCCGATCCCCGCCGCGAAGGCACTGGGCGCATGGCGCTCTCCGGTATCGCGATAGGCCACGAGTCCGCTCCGAAATCTGAACTGTAATATTATAACACCGGGAAGCTAGGCGGCTTTCGGCGGAAAGGCAAGCATCGGCCTTTGCCATCTGGACCACCCTCCCCCTGAGGGAGGGTCAAAATTTGCATCGCAAATTTTGGGGAGGGGTAAGCGGGAAAACACAGCGCATCCGATTGGCGAAAGCGGAGGCGCCGTCACCGCCCCTCGCGCCACCAGGCGAGCGCCAGCGTGCCGAGAAGCAGCAACAGCGCCAGCGGCCCTGCGATGAGCGGCACCTGATGCACCGCATGGACGAGATATTGTTCGTTCCGCCGGAGCCCCATCCAGCTTGCACCCGCCGCATCCTGCCCCGCGCGCACGGAGCGGAGCGTAGGCAGTCCTTCTCCCGCCTCGCCCGCCCACCAGACGCCGCCGCCCGATTCCGAAGCCACCGGGCGGATGATCCCCTCCGTCGCGCGCACATCGGCGATCTCGCGCGGGTTGAGCGGCCCCGCCGCCGCCACGGCGGAAAGTTCGCCCTGCGTCACGCGATAGAGTCCGAGTTCGCGCGCCTCGATCGACGCTTCGAAGCGCCCGGGCGCCACTTCCTCGAGCGCCGCTTCCTCTTGCTTGCCGGAGGGGAGCGTGACGCGCGCCGGCGGCGTCTCGTCTTCCATCGTGCGGCGGCGGATGGTGAGCAGCCCGCCCTGCACCGAGGCCGAGAGATTTTCCTCCTCGAGGTCCGGCTCCTTCATCAGCCAATGCGCGAGGCGGCGCAGAAGCTCGGCCTGCGGTCCGCCGCCTTCATAGCCGCGCGACCAGAGCCAGACATGATCGGAAAGAAGCTGCGCCACGCGGCCTTCGCCGGCGCGGGCCAGCACCATCAGCGGCTTCCCGTCCGGCGTGTCCATCAGCGTGTCGCCCGTATCGATGCCGACATCGATGGAGCGGAACCAGCGGCCCCATTGCGGTTCGTCCTCGCCGCCGCCCCCCGGCAGCTCGGCGGTCACGGGGTGGCGCGCGCCCTTCTCCGTCACCTCGGGGCGGAAGCCGCCCTCGCTCGTCGTCTCCAGCGGATGCGCTGGTAGGATCGCGGCAAGCGGCGTCCGGTAGATCGAATAGGGCGAGGCGAAGGCCGGCCCCTCCGCCGCGAGGAAGGCGCCGCCCGCTTCCACGTAATCGACGATATTGAGGTAATAGGCGAGCGGCAGCACGCCGCGCCGCTTGTAGCGGTCGAAGATGATGAGATCGAACTGGTCGAGCTTCTCGTCGAAAAGTTCGCGCGTCGGAAAGGCGATCAGCGACAACTCGTCGATGGGCGTGCCGTCGTGTTTCTCCGGCGGCCGCAGAATGGTGAAGTGAACGAGGTCGACGGAAGGATCGGATTTCAGCAGGTTCCGCCATGTCCGTTCGCCCGGATGCGGCTCGCCCGAAACGAGCAGCACGCGCAAGCGGTCGCGCACGCCATTGGCGATCACCACGGCGCGGTTGTTGAGCGTGGTGAGCTCGTCCGGGCCCTCCGCCACATCGATCTCGATCACATTCGCGCCGCCATGCTGCAGCGACAGCGTGATCCTCTCCACCGCGCCGATGGCGACGTCCTTTTCCGCCACGCGCTCGCCGTCGATGGAAAGCGTCACGCGCGCCGTCTCGCCGGTCGGCGCTTCGCCGGCCGCGGTCTCGTCCACGCGGAAGGAAAGCTCCACCGGCTCGCCGACAATGCCGAAGCGCGGCGCTTCCAGCACCTGCAGCCGCCGGTCCTTCTCGCCCGGCCGCCCGATGACGAGCCCATGCACAGGCGCATCGAAGCCGAGCTCGCGAATGCTGCCCGGCGCATCATGCACCTGCCCGTCGGTGATGAAGATCGCGCCCGCGACGCGCTCGCGCGGCACATCGGAAAGCGCCTCTTCCAGCGCGCGGAAAAGCGTCGTGCCGTTCTCGTCCTGCGGGTCGTTGCGCGCCTCCACGATCCGCGTCTCGATGCCGTCCATGCGCTCGAGCCTCTCGCCGAGGCGCGCCAGCGAGGCATCGGTTTCCTGCGGCCGCTTGCCGATCTCCTGGCTCTGGCTCCGGTCCACCACGATCGCGGCGATATCCGGCACTGCCTCGCGCTCCTCGCTGCGGATCGTCGGGTTGAAGAGCGTCACGAGCAGCACGGCAAGCGCGATGGCGCGGAGCGGCGCGCCGCGCGCGCGGCGGTAGAAGGAATAGACGATCAGCGCCACGCCGGGTAGCGCCAGCGCGAGGATCAGGGCGACAGGAGCAAGCGGTTCGAAAACGATATGCCAGGCCATGCGTGCTCCTACTGGCCAAGCCGTTCGAGAAGCGCGGGCACGTGAACCTGGTCCGCCTTGTAGTTCCCCGTCAGCGCATAGATGACGAGGTTGATGCCGAAGCGATAGGCCATCTCGCGCTGGCGCTCGCCGCCCGGCGTCGTGGCATAGAGCGCGCGCCCGTTGCGGTCCCGCGCCCAGGCGGCGGCATAATCGTTCGCGCCGACCACGATCGTCGTCACGCCGTCATTGGCAATCTGGTCGGTCTCCGCCGTCACCGCTTCCACCCAGACCTGCCCGCCATCGTAGCGCCCGGGAAATTGCTGCAACAGGTAATAGGATCTGGTGAGCACGTGATCCGGCGTCACCGGTTCGAGCGGCGGCAGGTCGAGCTGGCCGATCAGCCGCCGCATCGTCGCCGTGCCGGGCGTCACCGCGCCGCCCGCCGCGCGGTCCTGGTCGCGCGTATCGAAGAGAATGGTGCCGCCATTCTTCATATAGGCGTTGATCTTGGCGAGCGCCTGCGGCGTCAGGCTGTCCTGTCCCTCCGACATCGGCCAGTAGAGCAGGGGGAAGAAGGAAAGTTCGTCCCGCTCCACATTCACGCCCATCGGCTCCGCCGGTTCGAAAGCCGTGCGCGCGCGCAGCGCCATGCTGAGGCCGGAAAGCCCCGCCTCGCTCGTCGCGTCGATCTCCCGGTCGCCGGTGATGACATAGGCAAGCCGCGTATCGAGCGTCGCCTTGAGCGCGAACTCGTCGGGGGTCAACGTCTCCTGCGCCCGCGCATCGGGAAGCGGCGCAATCAGCGCCACGGCCACGAGCACCGGCGCCGCCCGCATCGCAAACCGCACGCGGCGGATCTTCTCGGTCTCGAAAAGCCCCGTCACCCAGAGGGCCGCCAGCGTGTCGAGCACCAGCAGGAAAAGCGCGATGACGAGGAAGAGTGCCGCAAGCCGCAGCTCCGGCGCGCCCTCGAAGAGGCGCCGCTCCGACAATCCCGGCAGCGCACCGAGCGGCTGCAGCTCCATGTCGGCGGTCGCAAGGTTGAGCGCGCGGGGCGAGGAGGCGGGCCCGTAAAGCCCCGGCGGATGGCGCGGGCTCCGCTCCGCGCTGTAAAGCCGCTCATAGGCGATCGGCGTCGCCGTCGCGGGCGGCGTGCCGAGGCGGCCGAAACCGTTCAGCGTCGCAAGCGGGCTCAGCAGCGCGCGCTCGCGGGCGCCGCCCTGCGTTCCGGTGCTGGCGACTCCCTGCGAAAGTTCGACGCTCCGCTTGAGCATTTCAACGAAAAGGCCGGAGATCGGCAGCGTCGACCAGTCGCGATTGGCGGTCACATGAAAGAGCACGATGGTGCCCTTGCCGCGCTGCGCCGCCGTCACCAGCGGCGTGCCGTCCGACAGCCGCGCCCAGGTGTGCCGCGCAAGCTCGGGCGAGGGCTCGGCCAGCACCTGTCGCGCCACGCTCACATCTTCGGGCACATCGATGCCGAAGAACGGGCTGTCCTCCTCGAATGGCGCAAGGCTCTGCGGCGTGCTCCACGACAGCGCGCCGCCCAGCGCCCGCCCGCCGCTCCTGAGCGGCACAGGCACAAGGTCGTCGCCATGCTCGGCAAGTCTCGGCCCCGCGAAGCGGATCAGCATGCCGCCGTTCTCGATGAAGGCGGCAATGCGGTCATGCGAAGCGGATGTCAGATTGCCGATATCGGCAAGGATCAGCACCGACAGCGGCGATGAAAGCAGCGCCTCGATCGCCGCATCCGCGTCGCGCTCCTGCGCCGCCTCGCGAAGTTCCACATAAGGCGCAAGCGCGCGGCGCAGATAATAGACGTCGGAAAGCAGCGGCTGCGCTTCCTCGAGCCGCGCACCCGAAACGATGCCCGCATTGCGCCGCCGCCAGCGCTCGTCGGCCAGCACCACGGCGCCAGCCGATGCCTCGCCCGCGATTTCGAGCCGCGCGATCCGGTTCCTGAGTTCGAGCGGCATGTCGAACCTCGCCTCGGTCGCCGTCTCGCCCTCGCCAAGCGTGAAGCCGATATCGCCGATGGTGCTGCCTTCCGCATCGAGCGCGCGTACGCTTCCCTCGCGGATCCCCGTCCCGTCGGCGCGGATGATGCGCGGCGCAATGCCGCCTGCGTCGCGCTCGGGCGGCAGCAGCGCCAGCGCGCGCGCCGCGGGCGCCGGTTCGATCAGCGTCACGCCGCCGCCGGTGAGCGCCGCCAGCCGCTCGGAAAATTGCGCCGCCGCGCCATGGTCGAGCCCGTCGCTCAGCCACACAGCCTGCACGCCGTCGGGCATCGCCGCCCCTTCGAGCCGCTCGATCAGTGCCACACGGTCGGGTTCGATCGGCTGCGGTTCGATGGCGCGGGCGCGGGCATGGGCCTCCGAGGCCGCCTCGAAGGCGAGGGGCGAGGGATTGATCTCGGGCGCCGTGCCGATCGCGAGCACCGCGCGGTTCTCGCGCGCCGCATCCGCGATGAGCGCATCCATCGTCGCGCGCCGCTCGCTCCAGCGCGCGGCGGATGACCAGCCATTGTCGGTAACGATGAGAAGCGGCCCCGCGCCTCCGGCGCGCGCCGACGGGTTCCACACCGGCCCCGCCAGCGCGAGCACGACAAGCGCCGCAATCGCCATGCGCAGAAGCAGAAGCCAGAGCGGCGTATGCGCAGGCGTCTCCTCCTCGCGCACAAGGCCCACAAGCAACCGGATCGCGGGAAAGCGCACGCGCTTCGGCAGCGGCGGGCTGATCCTGAGCAGCCACCAGATTGCGGGCAGCGCGGCAAGACCGGCAAGCATCCAGGGTGCGGTAAAGGCGAGGGGACCGAGCGCGAGCATGATCTAGCGGCCTGCCATCAGACACCGGCCCTTGGCGCCTTGCGCGCGGCAATGGCGCCCGACAGCGCGCCGTAAAGCGCAAGCAGCGCCGTCTGCGGCCCGCGGTCCGTGCGATGCGTGGCAAAAGTGAAGTTCACGCGCCGCGCCGTCTCGATGATGCGGTTGCGGTGGATTTCGAGCCGCTGGTGATAGGCTTCGCGCAAATTCTGCGCCCGCCCCACCGTGAGCCGCAAATCCTCCTCGATGCCTTCGAATTCCGTGCGGCCGGAAAAGGGCAGGTCTTCCTCCGCCGGGTCGAGCACCTGGATCATGTGGCCGCGCACGCCGTCCGACGCATAGGCTTTTATCTGCGCCACGATCTCGTCGGCCGGCGAAAGAAAATCGCTGATCAGCACCACCTGCGCATAGCGCGGAATCCGTTCGGCCGGCGGCAGGCTGCCGCTTTTCGCCGCGCCGTCCTCCTCCGCGCCCTCATTGTCGATCAGCGCATGCGCCATCCGGCGAAGCGCGCTGCGCCCCGGCGCGGGCGTGAAACCGTGGCCGAGCGGCGCCACGCTTTCCCCGCCCTGCACGAGAAGCGATGACAGCGCGAGCGCGAGCACGGTCGCGCGGTCCTTCTTGCTGCAGGGCGCGAAGTCGGACGCATAATCCATCGAGGCCGAACCGTCGCGCCAGATCCAGATGCTTTCCGCCGCCTCGCGCTCCGTCTCGCGCACGAAGAGATGGGAAGAGCGCGCCGAATGCCGCCAGTCGACGGAGGACGCCGTGTCGCCCTCGCGGTAGCGGCGATATTGCCAGAAGGTCTCGCCCATGCCGGTGCGCCGCCGCCCGTGAACGCCCTGCGCGATGGTGGAGGCGACATGCTCGGCTTCCGTGACGAGCGGCGGCATGGCCTCCGCCAGCGCCTCGGCCTGTTCGCGCAGGCCGATCGCACCGGGAAGCGCCGAGTGAGACCGCGTCGAGACCATGTTTTTGCTTATGTCTTTCTCTCGTTCAGCCGATATTGCGGCAGAGCCTGTCGATGACGCCGCTTACCGTCACGCCTTCGGCGCGCGCCGAGAAGTTGAGCGCCATGCGGTGGCGAAGCACGGGTGCGGCCAGCGCCTTCACATCGTCGATGGAAGGCGAGAAGCGCCCGTCGATCAGCGCCCTTGCGCGAACCGCCAGCATCAGCGCCTGGCTCGCGCGGGGGCCGGGCCCCCAGGCGACATGGCGTTCGACTTCTTCCGACGCGCCTTCTTCCGGCCGTGCCGCGCGCACGAGTTCGAGAATGGCGTTCACCACCTTCTCGCCCACCGGCACCCGGCGGACGAGCCGCTGCGCCGCCATCAGGTCTTCCGCCGAAAGCGCGTTGCGCGCCGTGGCCACCGTCTCGCCCGTGGTCGCCAGCAGCATTCGCCGCTCGCTTTCGAGATCGGGATACATCACGTCGATCTGCATCAGAAAGCGGTCGAGCTGCGCTTCCGGCAGCGGGTAGGTGCCTTCCTGTTCCAGCGGGTTCTGCGTCGCGAGCACGTGGAAGGGCGTCGGCAGTTCGTAGCGCACGCCCGCCACCGTCACCTGCTTTTCCTGCATCGCCTGCAGAAGCGCGGATTGGGTGCGGGGGGAGGCGCGGTTGATTTCGTCCGCCATCAGCAGCTGGCAGAACACCGGCCCCTTGATGAAGCGGAAGCTTCGCGTGCCCTTGTCGCTTTCTTCGAGCACCTCGGAGCCGAGAATATCGGCGGGCATCAGGTCCGGTGTGAACTGCACGCGCTTGTCGTCGAGCCCGAGCACCTGGCCCATCGTGTGAACGAGCAGCGTCTTCGCAAGCCCCGGCACGCCCACGAGCAGCGCATGGCCGCCCGCCAGCACCGTCACCAGCGTCTGGTCGATCACCGCTTCCTGCCCGAAGATCACCTCGCCGATGGCCTCGCGCGCCGCGGCAATCCGCGCGCCCGTTTCCTCGATCTCCCGGATCGCGCCTGCTTCGCTGCCCATGCTGGCTTCACTGCCCATGCTGGCTTCACTGAGTGTCTGCATTGACCTACATATTGGAGAGCGGCAGGTTCGCCCTGCCGCCCGTGCCGCATCCTTGTGTCCGTTTCGCGCCGCCATTGGCGCGGTCTTTCTTGACGATAATATGGCCGGATTCCGGACGCCGGGGCACGAAATCGGCACGAAATCGAAGCTGAATGTCGCGCAAGGAGTGGAAATATGGCTGCCGTGACCGGAAAGACAGCCGGAAGAGAGGGGGCGGGAAGCGCCGCCGGGGGTGCGCCGGGCGGGCTCAAGGGCCTGGCCGCCGCCGAGGAAGCAGGCAAGAAGGCCCGGGGCCTGCCGCCGGTCCATCTCTGGAATCCCGAATTCTGCGGCGATCTCGACATGCGGATCGCCCGCGACGGCACCTGGTTCTACATGGGCACGCCCATCGGCCGCGAGCGTCTGGTGCGGCTCTTTTCCACCGTGCTCCGCCATGACGAGGACGGGAAATTCTATCTCGTCACGCCCGTCGAAAAGGTCGGCATCACGGTCGATGACGCGCCCTTCGTCGCCGTCGCCATGAAGGTGGAGGGTGAGGGCCGCGACCAGCGTCTCACCTTCACCACCAATGTCGGCGACGAGGCGGTTGCCGGGCCGGACCACCCGATGCGATTCGAGATCGACGCCGAAACCGGCGAGCCCGCCCCTTACGTCCATGTCCGCGCCCGCCTCGACGCCCTCATCGCCCGCGCCGTCTTCTATGACCTGGTCGAACTCGGGGTCGAGGAGGAGCATGAAGGCAAACGCTGGTTCGGCGTCTGGTCCGCCGGCGCCTTCTTCCCCATCCAGCCGGCCGACGAAGTGGGCGGCTGACCCGGATGAACGCCCACCGCCATCTCATCCTCTCCCGCACCGACCGGGAGCCGCCGGCTCTGGCCGCGCTTCTGGCCACCGAAGGCCTGCCGGGCCTGCGCGGCGACCACGACCTCAATCCGCCCCAAAATCCGCCGCAGCCGCCCGATGCCAATGTCTGGGTCGAGCCGGAGGAGCGCGTCTCGCTCCGTCCCGCCGCCGTTCTTGTGCCCATCGTGGAGCATGCCCACGGCCCCCATGTCCTGCTGACGCGCCGCGCCGATCATCTCGGCTCCCATTCGGGCCAGGTGGCCTTTCCGGGCGGCAAGATCGACCCCGGCGAAACCCCCGCCGAAGCCGCGCTTCGCGAGGCGGAGGAGGAAGTGGGTCTCGACCGCTCTTATGTCGAGGTCGCAGGCTATCTCGATGCCTATGAGACCGGCACAGGCTTCCGCATCCTGCCCGTCGTCGGCTTCGTCCAGCCGGGCTTCACCCTGACGATTTCGCCCGATGAAGTGGCCGAGGCCTTCGAGGTGCCGCTCGCCTTTCTCATGAATCCGGCCAATCACGAGCGCCACAGCGCCGTCTGGCGCGGCCGCCGTCGCGAATATTACGCCATGCCCTATAATGGACATTATATCTGGGGCGCGACGGCCGGCATGTTGAAGAACATGTATGACCGGCTTTATGGCGACTGAATGCCTCAGCGGCCTCTCCGCCATGCCGCTATAATGTCGCGGCCAACGATCAAGAATAATGAGTGAGGAATCTCCGAATGAGCGCCGATAGGGAACTGGCACGCGCCGCATGGCTCAATGAAGCCGACACAAGGGCCGTGATGGCGGCGCTCGCCGCCGGTGGCGGCACGGCGCGTTTCGTCGGCGGCTGCGTGCGCAATGCGCTGCTCGGCGAGAAGGTGGCCGATATCGACATCGCCACCACCGAGACGCCGGAAAAGGCGCAGGCGCTGCTTGAGGCGAAGGGCATCAAGGTCGTGCCCACCGGCATTGCCCACGGCACCGTCACGGCGGTCACGCCCACC
>JAHBYL010000159.1 GCA_019635955.1 Parvibaculum sp. | reverse complement strand
TGGGATGATGAACCAGCGCATGTACCACGGCGAATTTGCCTGGGCGTTGATGATGCCGTTGAGGTCGAGCGTTCCGGCGAGCATAACTACGCCAAGCACCGAGGCTCCCATCGCCAACTCGTACGAGATCATCTGGGCGGATGAGCGGAGGCCGCCCATCAGCGAATATTTGTTGTTCGAGGACCATCCGGCAAGGGCGATGCCGTAAACACCGACCGAGGTAACCGCCAGAACGAAAAGCACGCCGATATCGATCCGGGCGATAGTGAGCGGCATGTTCTTGGCCTGCTCGGCTATCCAAGCGACGATGTTCGGTTCCGTACCTAGCGGAATAACCGGCAGATAGGGGACCAACCAACTGAGCGGGTCGCTGATCGGCGGTCCGAAAGGATAAACGACCATCGGCAGAAAAGCTGCCGTAAGGGCTACGATCGGAGCAAGGAAGTAAACGAACTTGGTCGATTTATCCGGGGTTAGGTCTTCCTTGAGGATGAACTTGAGCAGATCGGCGAAAGGCTGAAGCACGCCCCACGGGCCGACGCGGTTCGGGCCAATGCGGCCCTGGATCCAGCCGAGGACCTTGCGTTCGGCAAGAACGGTGTACGCGACGATCATCATCACGCCGCCGAAGGCAGCAACGATACCGAGCGAATAAACGATCAACGGAAAAGCCGTTTTGAAAGCAGTTTCCATAAAGAGATTTACTTCGTGCCTCCGACCTGGGCCCTATCCAAAATACCAACGGCGGCGGCTTCGGCCTCTTCCCGCGGCGTGCCGTCCGGGTTGAACTGGACAAGCGGCGAGACGAGCAGGTTATCGGGCTTCGGGTTGCCATGGGCGAGCAGATGGAACTGTGCCGTTTTGCTCGTCATGGTCGTCAGCCGGTGAAGCTTGTGGCCAACAATTGGCGTTGCGGTGATCTTCTCACCCGCATCGTGCGATGCCGCAGACGCTTTCAAAGCCTCGATGCTTGCCGAGATGTCGCGGCCGGTCTCGACTGCGTACTTTGCCTGAACGGGATTCGATTCGTCCTTGAGCACCGGATAGCGAAGCCCTTCGTATGCCGGTATTGCATCGGCAAGTGCGCGGAAGGCGGCCGATGCCGAGTAGCTATAGCCGAAGTCAACGCCCATCTCGGCGGCGATCAGCGAGGTGATCATCCAGTCCGGCTTCGATTGATGGACGGGGTCGATCGCCTTGCGGACTCGCTGAACGTTGCCTGCGTTGTTCGTGAAGGTGCCGTCAACCTCGGCGAACGAGGCCGCCGGTAGCACGACATCGGCATGGTCGGTCGTCTCGGTCTCAAAAAGCTCCTGGACGACGACGAATTCCTTGCCTGCGAGTACGGAAGCGTCGGGAAGGCTGCCGGCGATGAGCAGAGCCTTGGAAGCCGAGACGACGTCCTCGACCCGCTTTGCCCAGGGAAGAATGTCCACGCCGCCCATTGAATTGTTGTGAAGCATCAGCGGATGCAGAAGAACCCTGCGGCCCTCGCCGGCGAAGCTCGCGGCCGAGGCTGCGATGGCGGCCTGTGCCGCTGCCGAAAGCTCGTTTCCGGCCATAATCACAACGTCGCCCGAGGCTTCATTGATGATGCTGCGGATGGCGTCGATATCTTCCGATCCAATGCCGGCCTTGTCGAGAGCGGAAGTATCGCCGCCCGCGAAAGCGAGCGTGAACGCGTCATAGCTCGCCGGGTTTATATGAACGAACCGCGTGGCCTGTGC
>JAHBYL010000158.1 GCA_019635955.1 Parvibaculum sp. | reverse complement strand
ACCGTCCAGGGTGAGGTTGAGGCTGAAGGTGAGGAGTCCCATGGCCGGCGAGTCTACCGCCAGGCTGCGCGACGTCGCCACGTGGTCGAACGTCGGCCTTCATCACCAGCTACGATGGCGACGAGCACCCGGAGGTCCTCGATGACCATCTCGGAGCGGAGCTCAAGGCCCTCGGAGATCGTGGCGTTGCGCTCGTCGGAGTGTGGCAGCGACTTCAGCTTCACCATGTTGTCGTCGAGCTTCCTCCGCCACACGGCGACGGCGGGCGAGGCCCACCAGAAGCGGAGGAGCTCGGCGCCGCGCGGGACGGCGTGCCAGAGGTCGGCCTGCGCCTTGACCACGTCGTCCGCCCACTCCGGCTCGGCCATGTTCGAGCCGTGGAAGGCGTCGAGCCGCTCCCAGCGCTCGCCGAGGAGCATGGGGCAACGTAGCGGTTCTCGGCGAAGCCTCTCAAGAGCGGCTCGCCGATGTCGGCGGACGGACCGGACGCGCCGAAACGCGCGAGCGCCAGGCCGAACGCGCAGCCGACCTCCTCGCCGAGGCACTTCTCGAACGCCTTGATCGCCCCTTGGTTGTCGCCAACATGCAGGTGCTCGACGCCGATGAGGTAGCGCACGCCCTGATTGTCGTCCGGGTTCAGCTTCAGAATGCGCTGGTGGATGGCGAGTGCCTCGGGCCACTTGCGCTGCTCCGCGAGGGCGAGCGCGAGATTGCCGAGAGCCCTGAGGTATGGGCGGTTCTCGAGGATCGCCCACGGCACCTGGGCCCCATCACGCTCGATGCGCTGCTCCCCGCCATCGACGGCCGCGCGAAAGTGCTCCTCGGCGTGCTTCAACTTGCGCGCGTCGAGGCTCGCGATGCCAAGGTGGTTGCCCATCGCGGAGCGGGTGACCTCGGCGAAGCGCGGCGAGAAGCAGCTTGAAATCGCCAAGCGAATCTGGCCGCGTCCGCAGTCGAACCCATGAAGCTGAAGCAGCTCGCCACGCCCTCGAATCTGGAACTCGCGTGGCGGCGCATCACCACGGGCGGCAACTATCAGTACAAGCGCTACTTTCGCCCGCTATACCGCGTTCAGGACAAGGCCCGCCTTCGCTACGTGCTCTACCGCGCCGAGCCTGACCCAGAGGTGCTCAAGCTCGTCTGCCGCCTCGTCCCACATCACCCGGAGCACGCCGACGCCTTCTTCGCGTACCTCGCGCGGTTCCCACCTCGGAAGTCGGTCACCGCGCTGTGCCTCGATCTGATCCTGATCGCTAAGAACCCGTACGCCTACATGCGCGGCGAGGCATGGCTGAACCTTGCGGGGCAGCTGCTGGGGAAACGCCCGCTCGACGCGCCATCGCGCGCGGGCCTGGTGAAACGCGCGATCACGATCGCGCAGAAGCACCGCCCCGAGAATTTCACGGAGACGCTGGGAGCCTGCCACTTTCTCGCCGTGGCCGAGGTGGCTGAGGGCAAGCGGTACAGCCAGTTCCTCAACTTTCAGCCCGCGCTCCTTCAGGCCTTCGTCTCCGACGTGCTGCCCAACACCGCGTTCGCCGTCGACGGAGCCGCCGAGGCTTATCTGAAGGCGAGTGCCTTCGAGCCGGGGATCTCGATCTGCGCGCGCGTCCACGCGATGGGGCTCGGCCCAGCGACGTTCAGCATCAAGCCATCGGCGCTGCCGTCCCAGGTCCGCAACACGATGAAGGCGCTCGGCACCATCCCCGTGAAGGGTGGGCCGGTTGATCCGA
>JAHBYL010000157.1 GCA_019635955.1 Parvibaculum sp. | reverse complement strand
AGAGGAACTGGCCGGAAGGCAATGATGCCTTCGGCGCAGGGTCAGTTTTCCTTCTGCTTCAGCACTTTTCCATAGGCCGCCCAGATTCGGTCTATCTGGAAATACAGTTCCAGTTCCTTGCCTTCTTCGTTCTTGACCTTCAGCACGTCGTAGCTGTGGCCGTCCTTGTGCACCAGTGACTGGGTTTCGAGTTGCAGCCCGAAGACGGAAAGCAGGGAATACTCCTCACGTACCGCCACGACTGTAAAGGCCGTTTCAAACGACCTGCCGTCTCCGCCGCCCATTATGGATTCGATGATTTCATCGACTGCGAGGTAACAGGTTTCGGCCTTGGACGCATCGCCACGTTGGCTCCAGACATGGGCGCAGAGCATCCACGCCTCGATATCAAAAAATTCCTTGTCGAGTATCTGTGCCGATCGTTCCAGGGCAAGATCTTGATCACCGCCCAGGAAGGCATCGATCATTTCCTTGCGGAGCGGCATGATGGCAGCACCGAAAAGATCAAGCTGATCGCTCTCGGAATAGGCATAGCGCAATGCCGTCCAGTCAACCGGCCTTTCGCCAGCCAGCGCCGCGCGCTGAAGCTCCAGATATTTGTCACCGGCTGCCATCACCTGAACTGGCATGACTGCAAAAAGAAATATGGTAATCGCCAGACGCCAGATCATTCCCATTCCCCAATTCTGTGAATACTGCCCGCCTAAATTTGAAAAACCGCCCCACCCCTTGGCCCGAACGTCAGCGTCTCGCCGTCCCGCTTCACCTCGCCCACGGCGAACAGCGTATCGCCCGCGCCCTTCGGCAACGCATATGACGCCGCCTCCGTCCCGAGATTGAAAACGCAGAGGAGCTTCTCGCCCTCGCCCTCCCGCGTGAAGGCGAGGAGCTTGCCTTCCGCGTCGAGAAACGAAATCTCGCCGAGCCTGAGCGCCGGATGCGCCTTGCGGAAGGCAACCGCCTTTCGCGCATGGGCGAGGACGGAACCTTCATCCGCCGCCTGAACATCTACCGCGCGGCTCTTGTGGTAATCCGGGACCGGCAGCCAGGGCTTGGCCGTGGTGAAGCCTGCGCCCGGCGCCTTTGCCTCCCATGGCATGGGCGTGCGGCAGCCATCGCGCCCCTTCATCCACGGGTAGTAGAGATCGCCGACCGGATCGCGGATGTCGTCCCAGTCGAGATCGGCTTCCGGCAATCCGAGTTCTTCGCCCTGATACATCAGCACATTGCCCTTGAGCGTCAGCAAGAGCGTCAGCGCGAGTTTCGCAAGCTGGTCGTCGCCTTGGCCCCCGCCCCAGCGCGTGACGGGGCGCGGCACGTCATGGTTCGAGAAGGTCACGCAGGGAAAGAGGTCTTTCAGCGGCGCGAGGCGCTTCTCGTAATAGGCGCGGAAGACGGAAGGCTCGAAGCTCCAGTCCTCGATGAAGTCGAACGTGTAGCCGGTATGAAGCCGCTCGAGCCCGCCCGCATAAAGCCCGAACATTTCCGGCCGCTCGGAGAATTCGCCGAAAGCGAGCCGGTCGTCATATTCGTCCAGCACCTTGCGCACGCGCTTCATCGCCCATTCGTTCTCGGGCATGTTCGAATCGTGGATGTGCTGCTGCAGGCGCGGCGCATGGGCCCAATCCATGAATTCGCGCTTGTCGCGCGGCAGCGGCGGATTATCCGTCAGCTTCGCATCGTGCAGATAGGCATTCGCCACATCAAGGCGGAAACCGTCCACGCCCCGGTCA
>JAHBYL010000156.1 GCA_019635955.1 Parvibaculum sp. | reverse complement strand
GGCGTCGCCGAAGGACATGCCGACCGCCTTGCCGATGGCGGCGAGCGCCTCTTCCACCTGCTCACGGAGGCCATCCGGATAGTTCCGGTCATTGTCGTAGAAGGCGGTGCAGACTTCCGTGGTGATGGTGAAGCCCGGCGGCACGGGGAGGCCGATATTCGACATCTCGGCAAGGTTCGCGCCCTTGCCGCCCAAGAGGTCGCGCATCGACGCCGCGCCTTCCGCCTTGCCGTCGCCGAAGGAATAGACCCACTTCATCTCAGCCATCGCACTTGCCTTTGGTTTGGGCTTCTCATCCAACCACAATCGTCATGACCCGCTTTATGCGGGTCATCCACGTCTTTGCGGCTTAGCCCCGAAAGAAAGACGTGGATGGCCCGGACAAGCCGGGCCATGACGCAGAACGAAGGCTACATCAGCCCTCGACCTTCGAAAAATCGGCGACCTCATGAAGCGCGGCGCGAATCCGGGCGAGCAGCTTCAGGCGGTTTGCGCGAACCTTCGGATCATCGGCGTTCACCGTCACCTTGTCGAAAAAGGCGTCGACCGGCGCGCGGAGCGTGGCGAGCGCCGACATGGCGGCGGCGAAATCTTCCTTCACCACGGCATCCTTCGCGCGGCTCGTGGCGGCGGCAATGGCGGCGGCGAGCGCCTTTTCCTCATCCTGCGCGAAGAGCGCGGCGTCGGGCGCGGCATCATAGCTCGCGCCGTCCTTCTTCTCCTCAATGCGAAGGATATTCACCGCGCGCTTGTACCCGGCAAGTAGGTTCGCGCCGTCCTCGGAGCCGAGGAATTCCGACAGGGCTTCGACGCGCTTCACGATGAGTACGAGGTCGTCCTGACCTTCCAGCGCGAACACCGCATCGACAAGATCGTGACGGGCACCACGATCTCGCAGATAGACTTTCAGACGGTCGGCGAAGAAGGAGAGGAGTTCTTCAATCGCAACCCAGTATGCAGAGTCGCGCTCAAGTTCTGCTTCTTCGGGCGTCTGGAGAAAGATTGAAGACGATTGCGGTGTACCTGAGGCCTTTGCCCAAGCACGAGCAGTTCTCCACGTACCTTCTCTTTCGACAGCAACTGCGCGAAATTCGGCACAACACGCATACGCTATCGCAAGTATGCTGATGCGCAATTTCGACTCGAGCGCGATCCGAATAATGCCTAGCGCCGCTCGCCGCAGAGCGAATGGGTCTTTGGAGCCAGTCGGTTTCTCGTCAATGCAGAAGAATCCGAGCAGCGTATCGAGCTTGTCCGCCAGTGCGACAACCTTGCCGAGCGGCGTGGACGGCACGTCGTCCGAGGGACCGAGCGGCGAATAGTGTTCGGCGATGGCGTCGGCAATCTCGTCGCCGAGTCCGTCATTGCGCGCATAGTAAGCGCCCATGAGGCCCTGCAGTTCGGGAAATTCATAGACCATCTGCGAAACGAGATCGGCCTTGGCAAGTTCACCCGCGACACGCGCCTTCGCAGCGTCCGCGCCCGGCACGAAAGGCGCCAGCGCCTCGGCGAGCTTGCCGATGCGGATTGCCTTGTCATGCACCGTGCCGAGCTTCGCGTGGAAGACGACGTCCTGCAGCTTCGGCAGGCGGCTCTTCAGCGTTTGCTTCCGGTCCTGGTCCCAGAGGAAGCGCGCATCGGCGAAGCGGGCGCGGAGCACGCGTTCATTACCGTTCACGATGGCCTTGCCGCCATCTTCCGCTTCGAGATTCGCCACCACGATGAAGCGGTTACTGAGTTTTCCCTTCGCG
>JAHBYL010000155.1 GCA_019635955.1 Parvibaculum sp. | reverse complement strand
AAACGCAAACCATGTCGTGCTCGATCCTTCACGCGTCGCGGCACAGGTGGTTTCCGGCATCGGCTTCTTGGGCGCGGGTGCGATTCTGGCGCGCAATGAAATCATTCGCGGGCTCACCACCGCTGCAAGCGTGTGGAGCGTGGCCGCGATCGGGCTCGCGGTCGGCGGCGGACTTTACTTCGCGGCGGTCGCCTCCACCGCCGTCATCATTATTATTCTGGCGGGCATCAAGCCGCTGGAGGAAGCCTATCGCACGCGCACACAAAGCTGCCGCCTGAAAATCCAGGCCAAGCATGGCGTCGTAACCCCCGATCTCCTGAAGCGCACGCTTTCGATCAGAAGCGGCCGTATCAAGCGTTTTCTGGTGCGGACCTTGAGCGGCAACGACGAAATCACGCTGGTGATTTCGAAGGTCGCATCGCGTGACGTGGATACGCTGGCGGAGAAAATCCGGAAGCTGCCGAAAGTCGAGCGCGTGAGCGTGCTGGCAAGAGAGCAATAGGAAGCGCCGGCCGCCTAGCGCGGGATACGGTTCGCGCGCTGGCGGTCGATGTCATCCGGCGCGGTAAGACGTATAAATTGCTTCGTCGAAGAAATCCGCTCATTGATGGCGGCTTCGCCCGTGCCTATTTTCGCGAGAGATTTTCTTGCCGCCATTTCGTCGGAGCTGCATGCACCGAAGGCGCGCTCGATGATCGAGTCTTTCGCAATTTCCGGAATCGCCAGCGCGAGCTTCTTCGTCGCGTTGGATACGCATAGGACATAGGCGACGGTGTGCGGCTCGAACGCGGTCTGGGCATGCGCGGACACAGACGAGACAAGCATCGCAAGCGCCGGCAACACGAGGCGGAAAATCATGCTTCCGCGCTCAGTGCTGCACGCCGGTGCCGCCGCAGCGCTGACACTTCACTTTCTTGTCGCCGGCCTTGATCAACCCTTTACCTTCGCAATTCTTGCAGGGCTTCTTTTTATCCTTCGGCATTTGCGTGTTCCTTTTCCGCGAGGCCGTGTCCCAGCGTCTCGCGCTCGTCGAACACAAAGCAGCGCCCACGCCATTTGCTTTCCGCCTCCGGCACGTCCTCGAGATATTGCAGGATGCCGCCCTTGAGGTGATAGACCTCTTTGAATCCCTTTGCGACCAGATAGCTCGACGCTTTCTCGCAGCGGATGCCGCCGGTGCAGAACATCGCGATCTTCTTGTGCTTCGCGGGATCGAGCGAATTTTCGACGAAATCCGGAAACTCCCCAAAGTTCTTTGTGCCGGGGTCGACCGCACCCTCGAAGCTCCCATGCTCGAACTCGAAAGAATTGCGCGCGTCGATCACGAGCACTTCCGGGTCGGCGATCAGCGCGTTCCAGTCTTTCGCGTCCACATAAGTGCCCACGCTTTTTGACGGATCGATGTGCGGCGTGCGCATGGTGACGATCTCGGATTTCACCTTCACTTTCATGCGCCGGAACGGCTTTTCGGAAGCCGCCGACATTTTCAGTTCGAGTGCATCGAAATGCGCGCGGATGACGCCGAGGATATTATCCATCCGCACGTCGTTGGCCGCCGCAATCGTACCGTTGATGCCTTCGTTCGCTACGATAAGCGTGCCGCAGATTTCGTTTTCATCGCATGCGGCACGCAGCGCGACGGCGAGCGTTTCAGGCTCGCGCACGGTTTGAAAACGGTAGAGGGCGGCGACGGAGTACATCAGCAATCACTATGATGTATTTCGTGACGGAGGCCAGCGAAGCGCGAAGCAGGATGGCGG
>JAHBYL010000154.1 GCA_019635955.1 Parvibaculum sp. | reverse complement strand
CTGAGCCCCCCGCAAAGAAGACAAGCAAGAAGAGCGAACCATGCTCCCCATTCTCTACGCCCTCATTCCCGTCTTCCTCGTGATCGCGCTCGGCTTTGTGATCCGGCGCATGGATTTTCCGGGTGAGGCGCTCTGGGCGCCGCTCGACCAGATCAACTACTACGTCCTCTTCCCGGCGCTGCTCTGCTACACGCTGGCCGTGGCGGAGATCCGGCTTGGCGAGATCGGCGCGATGGCGGCTGTGCTTGCCGCCGGCATGATGGCGATGGTCGCGCTGCTGATGCTCTCCAAACGCTTCCTGCCGATGACGGGACCGGAATTCTCCAGCGTCTTTCAGGGCGCGGTGCGCTGGAACAGTTTTGTGGCACTTGCCGCCATCGCCTCGCTCTGGGGAAAGCCGGGGCTGACGCTTGCCGCCGTCGCTGTCGCCGTGATGGTGCCGATCGCGAATGTGGTCTCGGTCACGGTGCTGACGCGCTACGCGGGCGCGACGCCGGCGGGGCCTGCCGCGATTGCGAAGCTCCTTGCGCGGAACCCGCTGATCCTCGCCTGCCTCGCGGGCATCGTGCTGAACCTCACCGGCATCGGCCTGCCGGGGCCGCTCGCCACCACCTTCAAGATCGTCGGCGACGCCTCGCTCACCCTCGGCCTGCTCGCGGTCGGCGCCGGACTGCAGGTCGTGAACGTGCTCCAGAAGAAATGGATCGTGCTCTATACGAGCGCGCTGAAGCTCGTCGCCATGCCGCTGATGATGATGGGCTTCTGTATACTGTTTGGCGTAGACGGCCTCGCCCGCCTCGTCGTGCTGATCTGCGCCGCCGTACCGGGCGCCACCTCCTCCTACATGCTCGCCCGCCAGCTCGGCGGCGACATGCAGCTCATGGCAAGCCTCATCACCGGCGGCACCATCCTCGCCGTCGTCACCATGCCGCTGATGTTGTGGTGGCTGGGCTAGATTACCCTCCCAATACCCCCTTCCGTTGAGGTCATCAGACGGACATCCAGCCCCTTCTTGCTTCAAATTGACCTGCCTTTTCACTTGACGGCGTAGTAGCTTTGAATCCGATCAGCCGGGGGATGGTTGGATGTCAATTGGAGCGATCAGATATGTCTGCGGCCTACTTCTAGTAATCGTCGTTCCTGCTGCGTGTGCACAGCAAGACAATCAGCAAAGCTACACAGAAGCACTGCAAAGCCGTCCCATGCCCAACAACATGGAGTCACGTCAACAGGAGTGCGGTTGGATACGTGAAGAAATGGCACGACAACAAGGCTTGGCTCAAGTCGCAAGTGCAATGGGAGCTTCACCTATGATGGTAATTGCATCCCAAGCTGCGGCAGCAAGAAATGTGGCCGCTCTTGAAACACGTGCTGCAAACATTGGTTGCACCGCAGCGTTCTCTAGCTCGCCGCAACAAGTCAACTCCTTCGACCAGTGCTTTGCACGATGTACAGAACTAACCGACAGAACGAAGGAGCAATGTTTCGATGTCTGTAACAAGTAACTGACAGCGGCAACTACCCCACCACCCGAGCCCTCTCGGTAATCGCCCGCACATCCGCGCCCACGGGCAGCGTGCCGTAGACATCGCCCCAGTCGCGGCCGAGGCGGGTGGCGCAATAGGCGTCCGACACGAAACCAGGCGCATGCTGCAACAGAAGCGCACCTGCGGCGAGTTTCGCCATCTGCTCCACCACCTGCCGCGAGCGGGCTTCGAGCGAGCCCATATCGGTGAAGCCATCCTTCAGCGCATCGAGCGCGCCGTCATAGGCCGCACTCGCGCCCCGCGCCTTGTCGAGTTCAGCGAACACGACA
>JAHBYL010000153.1 GCA_019635955.1 Parvibaculum sp. | reverse complement strand
AGTAGTGTGAGACGAAAGACAAAAAAATGGTAAACGGCCTGACGCCCGGCTGGTGGCCGCGCCGATTTTCGATGATTATTCAATGAGTTGATTCCGGCGCGCCAGGCGCGCCCAGGACCCGCAAGGACCGGACATGCCCGACACGACCGCCGACCGCCGCCCCCTATACCCGGAAATCGAGCCCTACCGGACGGGGACGCTGAAGGTTTCCGATTTGCACACGATCTATTTCGAGGAATGCGGCAACCCCAAGGGCAAGCCCGTCATCATCGTGCATGGGGGACCGGGCGGCGGCTCGAACCCGACCATGCGGCGGACGCATAACCCGGAGGCCTATCGCATCATCCTGTTCGACCAGCGGGGCTGCGGGAAATCGACGCCGCATGCCGAACTGAAAGAGAACACGACCTGGGACCTCGTGGCCGATATGGAGCGCATCCGCGAACATCTCGGCATCGGCAAATGGCAACTCTGCGGCGGCTCATGGGGCTCGACGCTGGCGCTTGCCTATGCCGAGACGCATCCAGACCGCGTGACCGAGATCATCCTGCGCGGCATCTTCACGCTGCGGCAGCGGGAGCTGCACTGGTTCTACCAGGAGGGGACGGACGCGCTTTTCCCCGATGCCTGGGAGGACTTCATCGCGCCGATCCCGGAAGCGGAGCGCGGCAATCTGATGGCCGCCTATTACAAGCGGCTCACGGGCACGAACGAGGCCGAGAAGATCGCCTGCGCCAAGGCCTGGAGCATCTGGGAGGGGACGACGCTCTCTCTCCATTCCGACCCCGAACGCGTGAAGCGCTTTGCGGACGGGCATTTCGCCCTCGCCTTCGCGCGGATCGAATGCCACTACTTCATGAACAAGGGTTTCTTCGAGCCGCAGGACCAGCTGATCCGCAATGCGGGGAAGCTGAAGGGCATTCCGGGCGTCATCGCCCAGGGGCGCTATGACGTGGTGACGCCGATGTTCACGGCCTGGGAGCTTGCGAAAGCCTGGCCTGAAGCGGAGCTCAACATCGTGCCCGATGCCGGCCACACGGCGACGGAGCCCGGCATTGTCGATGTGATGGTGCGGGCGAGCGACAGATACGCCAAGGTTTGACGCGGCTTCCATGCACATTCTATATCTCGTGAATGCGCTCGACTCGCCGCCCGGCGTGCTGCTCGACGAGGCGGCGCGGATGGGTGCGCTTGCGACGCAGATCGACACGGTGAATGGCCGCGACATGGGGAGCGGCGAGGCGCGCGGCGTGCCCGGCGCGGCGGACGGGTTCGATGCGCTGGTGGTGCTTGGCGGGGTGATGGGTGTTTACGAGGCGGAGCGCTATCCCTTCATCGAGGAGAGCAAGCGGCTGGTGCGGCGCTTCCACGAGGAAGGCAAGCCCGTGATGGGCGTCTGCCTCGGCTCGCAGATCGTGGCGAGTGCCTTCGGCGCACCGGTCTACAAGATGAGTGAGAAGCTCGAGGCACACGAGGAATGGGGCTTCGTGCCGCAGACATGGGAAGCGGCGGCGGCGAGCGACAAGCTGCTGCATGACGTGGCGCCGGGGCTTCGCACCATGCATTGGCATGGCGACACGTTCGACCTGCCGGACGGGGTGACGCGGCTTGCGACGCGCGACGCCTGCCCCAACCAGGCGTTCCGGCTCGGCGAGCGAACCTACGCCTTCCAGTTTCACCTAGAAGTGACGCGCGAGATTCTCGACGGCTGGACGACATTGCGCGCGAAGGCGCTCGATATGCCGCGAGCGGAGATCGAAAAGCTCATCGAGCCGCAGATCGAGGCATCGCTCGCCACGCAGGAAGAATTTGCGCGGCGCGTGATGCGGCGC
>JAHBYL010000152.1 GCA_019635955.1 Parvibaculum sp. | reverse complement strand
GGCGGCTTGTAGCCGAGCGATGAGTGCGGCCGCTCGGTATTGTAGTAGCGTCGCCATGCCTCGATGATGACCTTTGCCTCGGCGAGGCTGTAGAAGATCTCCCCGTTGAGCAGTTCGTCGCGAAGCTTCGAGTTAAAGCTCTCGCAATAGCCGTTCTCCCAGGGACTGCCCGGCTCTATGAACGCGGTCTTTGCACCGACGGCTACGATCCACTCCCGCACGACCTTGGCTATGAACTCCGGGCCGTTGTCGGAACGAACATGGCCGGGCACACCGCGCAGGATGAACAGGTCCGAGAGCGTGTCGATGACGTCGGTCGAGTTAAGCTTGCGCCCGATGCGGATCGCCAGGCACTCCCGGGTGAACTCGTCGATGATGTTGAGCATGCGGAACTTCCTGCCATTATGGGTCCGGCCTTCGACAAAGTCATAGGACCAGACATGGTTGGGATGCTCCGGCCGAAGCCGGATGCACGATCCGTCCTTCAGCCAGAGCCGTCCTCTCTTCGGTTGCTTCTGGGGAACCTTCAGCCCCTCCCGCCGCCAGATGCGCTCGACGCGTTTGGCGTTCACCGTCCAGCCCTCGGACCGCAGCATCGCTGTGATCCGGCGGTAGCCATAGCGCCCGTAGCGTGATGCAAGCCGAATGATATCGGCGGTCAACGCATCCTCATCTGCTCGGCAGTGCGGCTTCTTTCGCTGGGTCGAACGATGCTGGCCGAGGACCTTGCAGGCAAACCGCTCCGAGACGGAGAACTTCGCCACGACATGGTCGACGCAGCGACGGCGACGGGCGGGGCTCAATAGTTTCCCGAGGCAGCCTCTTTCAGGATCAGCTTCTCGAGCGTGAGGTCCGACACAGCCTTGCGCAGCCGGTCATTCTCTTTCTCGAGTTCTTTCAGCCGCTTCACCTGATCGCCCTTCAGGCCGCCGAACTCCTTGCGCCAGCGATAATACGTGAACTGCGTCACGCCGATCGTGCGAACCGCCTCGCCAACCGATCTTCCTTGCGACAGCAGAACATCGACCTGGCGCAGCTTCGCGACGATCTCTTCGGGCTTATGCTTCTTCTGGGGCATTCCAACGTCCTCTCCAATGGCTCAATAGCCTACTTCAGGGAGGACCACTTTTCAGGGGGCAGACCACTAGCCCCGTGACGAGGCCGGCAAGCATCAGCCACCCGCCTCGCTTGGCAACGTCGGCCTTCATGCTGTATTGCGCGATTGCGGCTCCCGTCAGCGTCGAGAGCGCACAGATGCCTGCGGCCAGCGCAACAAAGCGCAGGTCATGCTCATGTACGATGCTGTCATATACATTCAGCATTCGGTACTCATCGCGCGTCCAAAGTAACCCTAGCTTGCGAAGGTTGACAAATCTTATGGAAAACAGGTTCAATCTGCGGATCTAGTGTCCGCCTTCGGAGAGATGCTCAGTCACCTCAGAGATCTCCCGGCGTATCCAAAGCGAGACGTGGGTTTCCTGATAGCTTGCCGCTTCTATGAAGGCGGAGGCCGCTTTTGCATGCGCCAGCTATCGTGTTTTGGGGCGGAAAATGAGCCGAAAACCCAAGTGCGATGTTGAGGTGTCCACGGGTTGCGCCATACGGGCGGCGGGGCGATAGCGACGACAGTAGGTGGGCGCGCAAAGATGCGAGCCACCCTTGGTCACCTTGCGGGGAATGCCCGCCGGGTCGCGAGGATCGCGGCTCCCGTCCCGTTGGCCGCCGCGGGGATTGGCGACGGTGCAGCATGGGCTGTCGATGGCGCCGTGATCCTGATACCAGTCGGTGGTCCACTCCCACACATTGCCGATCATGTCCCGCAGGCCGTAGCCGTTTGGGGGA
>JAHBYL010000151.1 GCA_019635955.1 Parvibaculum sp. | reverse complement strand
GGCCCGAAATTCAGATGGTAGTTGCGGAGTTCCTGTTCGGCCATCGGATCAGCCCTCCGCCTTTTCGTCGCCCGGCAGCAGATATTCAGCGCCTTCCCACGGGCTCATGAAATCGAAGCTGCGGAATTCCTGCACGAGCTTCACCGGCTCATAGACGACGCGCTTCGCATCGTCGTCGTAGCGCACCTCGACATAGCCCGTGAGCGGGAAATCCTTGCGCAGCGGATAGCCGTTGAAACCGTAGTCGGTGAGGATGCGGCGCAGGTCCGGATGACCGGAGAAAAGCACGCCATACATGTCGAAGGTTTCGCGCTCATACCAGTTCGCGGCGGGGAAAACAGAAACGACGCTCGGCACGGCAGTTTCCTCATCCGCCATCACCGAAACGCGGATGCGGTGGTTCTGGTACATCGAGAGCAGGTGATAGACGACATCGAAACGCTGCGAGCGCGCCGGATAATCGACGCCGGTGATGTCGAGCAGCGTGGAGAAACGACAGGCCGGATCGTCGCGCAGGAACTTCAGCACGCGCGCGATGGCAGGCGCGTGAGCGCGAACCGTGAGTTCGCCGTAAGCGACCTCGAAGCCAAGCACCGACTCCTGGAGCATGCCGGAGATGTGCTCGCCAAGTTCTTTCAGACTCTCGTCCATCTGTACGGTCTCGAAACCCGGTAGCGGCATGCCGCGCGGCAATGCCCGTTTGTTGGAAATCAGCGGTCGAGCGTGCCCGTCCGCCGAATCTTCTTCTGGAGCGCGAGGATGCCATAAAGCAACGCCTCGGCGGTGGGCGGGCAGCCGGGCACATAGACATCGACCGGGACGATCCGGTCGCATCCGCGCACCACGGAGTAGGAATAGTGATAATAGCCGCCACCATTGGCGCAGGAGCCCATGGAGATGACGTAGCGCGGTTCCGGCATCTGGTCGTAGACCTTGCGGAGCGCGGGCGCCATCTTGTTGGTCAGCGTGCCGGCGACGATCATCACGTCGGACTGGCGAGGGCTCGCGCGCGGCGCGACGCCGAAGCGCTCGGCGTCATAGCGCGGCATCGAGGTCTGCATCATCTCGACGGCGCAGCAAGCGAGACCGAAGGTCATCCACATCAGCGAACCGGTGCGCGACCAGGTGATGAGATCCTCGACGGTCGTCAGCACGAAGCCCTTGTCGGCCAGTTCGTCGGACGCCTGACGGAAGAAGGCATCGTCCTGCCAGCCGGCGGGCGCGGTTTCGCGCTCAACGACACCCGGCGTATTGGAGATCACCTTGTCGGGATTCGTCACTCCCATTCCAGAGCACCCTTCCGCCATTCATAGGTGAAGCCGATCGTGAGGACGGCCAGAAACACCATCATCGACCAGAAACCGAAGATGCCGACATCGCCGAGCGCAACTGCCCAGGGAAAGAGGAAGGCCACTTCAAGGTCGAAGATGATGAAGAGAATCGCGACGAGATAATATTTCACGTCGAACTTCATGCGCGCATCGTCGAAAGCGTCGAAGCCGCATTCATAGGCGGCGAGCTTTTCCGGATCGGGCTTCGATGGCGCGACGACGAAAGGTGCGATCAGGAGAGCAAGACCCACGACGAGAGACAGGCCCATAAAGACAAGTATGGGCAGGTACTCGAGCAGCAGGTCTTCCATCGAACTTTCCTCACATGGTCCCGGTCCGGGACGCGCGGGCAAGGGCTGCCGCATCGTTCGCGCGGGCGCGCAAACCGGACGAGAGGTCGTCCCCAACAAGCCCCCAATTCGGCGCGCAGTATATCCCTCGCATCTGCAAAATCAAAGGCTCGGCGGCGAATTGTCGAACGCGAAAAGCCTTTGTTTTATCTGCTGTTGCGAGAGGTTCCGAATAATACTCGCGCCCGCCCTCGCAGCAGGCGCGGGCG
>JAHBYL010000150.1 GCA_019635955.1 Parvibaculum sp. | reverse complement strand
TCAGCGGATCAACGGCCTCATCGCGGCCTATGGCCTTGTCAACACCAACGGCCCGGCTTACGCACCGCTCGAACCGCAGGACGTCGAACAGGCGAATCAATCCGAAGAAGAACGCGGCCGTGCCCGCTTCCGGAGCCTATTTCCGGGGCTTTATGTGACGATGACCGTCGAAGGCCCGTATCAGAACCTGCGGCGGTTCATTCGCGAAATGGAGACCGGCGAGGGTTTTGTCGTGATAAGTTCGGTCGAGCTTTCGCCCTCGGAAACCGGCAATCAGCCACAACGGTCGCAGGCGGTCACCGACCCGAATGATCCGAATTTTGGCCTCGACGCGGCACAGCCGACGCCTGCCCGCGGCAGGACCTACGGCGAGCGTGTAGCCCTGAGGCTCGAGATGGCGGCGTATTTCCGGCGGCCGGGCAGCGGAGCACTCGCCGCCGCCGAACCCGCATCGGGCGAATAGCATCAAAGAAAAGGAACGAAATGGCCGAAGCAAAGAGCTTTCAAACCACCGAACGCAACAAGATGATCGCCGCGATCGTCCTTGGTGTTTTGGCGCTCGCGACGCTCTATATGGCGTTCGGGCCAAGCTTCTCCGGCAGCCGGGCACAGACGACCTCAACACCGACGCCGACTCCGCGCCGCTCGCCGTCACCGGGCTCGCAGCAGAACAACGGCCCGTCGCCGGACGCCGTTATCTTCGAATATCAATCAACGCCGGTCGTTTACACACCCGGACTCTTTGGTGCTCCTGACCCCGGCCGCAATATCTTCGCCTTCTACGAACCGCCACCGCCGACGCCTTACGTTCCGCCGACGCCAACTCCGTTCGTTCCGCCGACGCCGATACCTACGCCGACGCCGCCGCTCTTCGTCGCATTCGTCACGCCGCAGAGCGTTTACGCCGGCTCGCGGACCTTCCGGCTCGAAGTCAATGGCGATAAATTCACGCCGGATTCGCGGATCTTCTTAAGCCAGAGCCCGCTGCCGACCACCTTCATCAGCCCGCAGCGGCTGGTCGGCGAGGTCCCGGCGAATATGATCGCCGGCGAAGGCCCGCGGCAGATCATCGTCCAAACGCCGGACGGAAAGCTTTATTCGAATCAGCTCTTGCTCAGCGTTCAGGCTCCACCGCGGCCGCAGTTTCAATACGTCGGCATGATCGCCCGCCGCCATGCGAACAACGACACGGCCGTGCTCCGCGAACAGGGCCGCCCGACCGAATTTACCGCCCGGCTCGGTGACGTAGTCGGCGGTCGCTTCCGCGTGGTCTCGATCGCCTCGAACGAAATGGTCGTCGAGGACACTACGCTCGGCTTCCGCCATCGTGTCGAACTTTTCCGCCCGCCGCCGCCCGCCGCCGGCTCAATGCCGACCGGACCCGGAGGACGTATTCCAAATCAGCAGCAAGGCTTCCCGCAGGGTTTGCCGCAGGGCATTCAGCAAGGCATCCCGCAGGGGACGATCCCCGGCATTCCGGCGAACATTCCGCGTTACGTTCCGCCGGGCAGCAATACGAACACGGTCGTTCCGGGCCGGACGCCCGATCCGAACAGCCCGACCAAACAGGACGAAGATGGAACGGACGGCAACTAAAACCGACCGCCGCGGCGAACGGGGCATGACGATGATCGCCGTGATGGCGATAATGGTGATCACCACCGTCGCACTGCTCGCGGCCGCTCCGTCGATCTATCTGCAGATCCAACGCGAAAAGGAAGAAGAGGCCATTCGCCGCGGCGAGGAGATCGCCGAAGCCATCAAGCAGTACATCATCCACCACAACGGCACCAAGCTGCCCGAATCGATCGACGACCTGCTCGAGGGCCTGCCGCAGGGCACCAAAAAGCGAATGATCCTTCGCCCCTCGGCAGCCATCGACCCGCTCAGCGAGGACGGCCGCTGGCGGC
>JAHBYL010000015.1 GCA_019635955.1 Parvibaculum sp. | reverse complement strand
CCTGATCTTCGCGATCATCGCGGGGGTCATCGGCGGCGCAATGTCCGTCGTCATGCGCATGGAACTGCATCTGCCGGGCGACCAGGTCCTCGGCGGCGACTACAACCTCTTCAACATGCTTGTGACGGCCCACGGCCTCATCATGATCTTCTTCATGGTGATGCCCGCCATGATCGGCGGCTTCGGCAACTGGTTCGTGCCGTTGATGATCGGCGCGCCCGACATGGCCTTCCCGCGCATGAACAACATCTCGTTCTGGCTGCTGCCTCCGGCGCTCGGCCTGCTCGTGATCTCCATGTTCGTGCCGGGCGTTCCCGGCGGCCACGGCGTTGCCGGCGGCTGGACGATCTACGCTCCGCTCTCGACCACCGGCACGCCCGGACCCGCGATGGACTTCGCGATCCTGTCGCTGCATATCGCGGGCGCCTCGTCGATCCTCGGCGCGATCAACTTCATCACCACGATCTTCAACATGCGCGCACCGGGCATGACCCTGCACAAGATGCCGCTCTTCGTCTGGTCGATCCTGGTGACGGTGTTCCTGCTTCTTCTCTCGCTCCCGGTTCTCGCCGGCGCGATCACCATGCTTCTGACGGACCGCAACTTCGGCACGACCTTCTTCTCGCCCGAAGGCGGCGGCGACCCGATCCTGTTCCAGCATCTCTTCTGGTTCTTCGGGCATCCGGAAGTCTACATCCTGATCCTGCCCGGCTTCGGCATGATCTCGCACATCATCTCCACCTTCTCGCGCAAGCCCGTGTTCGGCTATCTCGGCATGGCCTATGCCATGGTCGCGATCGGCGTGGTCGGCTTCATCGTGTGGGCGCACCACATGTATACGGTCGGCATGTCGGTCAACACGCAGGCATACTTCGTGGCGGCCACCATGGTCATCGCGGTGCCGACAGGCGTGAAGATATTTTCCTGGATCGCGACGATGTGGGGCGGTTCGATCGAGTTCCGCACACCCATGGTATGGGCGATCGGCTTCATCTTCCTCTTCACGGTCGGCGGCGTGACGGGCGTCGTGCTCGCCAATGCCGGTGTCGACCGCGCACTGCATGACACCTATTACGTGGTGGCGCATTTCCACTACGTGCTGTCGCTGGGCGCCGTCTTCGCGATCTTCGCGGGCTGGTATTACTGGTTCCCGAAGATGTTCGGCTACATGTACTCCGAATTCATCGGCAAGCTGCACTTCTGGGTGACGTTCATCGGCGTGAACATGGTCTTCTTCCCGCAGCACTTCCTCGGTCTGCAGGGCATGCCGCGCCGCTACGCCGACTATCCGGACGCTTATGCCTACTGGAACCAGATTTCTTCGCTCGGTTCCTACATCTCGGCCTTCGGCGTGCTGATCTTCCTCGCGGGTGTGGCCTACGCCTTCATCAAGAAGGAAAAGGCTGCGAACAATCCCTGGGGCGAAGGTGCGACCACCCTCGAATGGACGCTCTCCTCGCCGCCGCCGTTCCACCAGTTCTCGGAACTGCCGCGGATCAAGTGACAAGCCGCTCCGGCCGGGTCCATTCCCGGCCGGAGCCCTTTCGCCACAGGCTCACAATTAGAGACGTAAAGCGCATCGATGTCGGATACGGCCTACAGCAATGATCGACCGGAAGTCCTTCGCCAGGGTGGTGAGGGCAGCGCTGGCGATTTTTTCGAGCTGTTGAAGCCACGGGTCATGTCGCTCGTGATCTTCACCGCGCTGGTCGGCATTGCGCTCGCGCCGGGCGGCATCCACCCGGTTATCGGCTTTACCGCGCTCCTCTGCATCGCGGTCGGCGCCGGCGCTTCCGGTGCGCTCAACATGTGGTACGACGCCGACATCGACGCGAAGATGGCGCGCACGGCCAATCGCCCGATCCCGTCCGGTCGCGTCGCGCCGCAGGAAGCCGCCGTGTTCGGCTCGGTCCTCTCGGTCTTCTCCGTGATGACCATGGGCGTGCTGGTGAACTGGGTCGCCGCCGCGCTTCTCGCCTTCACCATCTTCTTCTATGTCGCGATCTACACGATGTGGCTGAAGCGGCGCACGCCGCAGAACATCGTGATCGGCGGTGCCGCCGGCGCGTTCCCGCCCATGATCGGCTGGGCCGCGGTGACGGGCTCGGTGTCGATTGAAAGTCTTGTCCTCTTCCTCATCATCTTCATGTGGACGCCGCCGCACTTCTGGGCGCTGGCTTTGTTCCGCTCCGGTGACTACGAAAAGGTCGGCGTCCCGATGATGCCGGTTGTGGCGGGCGAGCGCGAAACACGCCGCCAGATCATGATCTACTCGGTGCTGCTTGTGCCGGTCACGCTGCTGCCGGGCCTGATGGGGTTTGCCGGCGCACTCTATACCGGCGCAACGGCGCTGCTGGGGTTCGGTTTCCTCGCGCTTGCCTACCGTGTCTGGCGCGCTGAACCTGGCCTCCGGCAGGACAAGGCCGCGAAGGGGCTTTTTGCCTATTCGATTATTTATCTCTTCCTCGTTTTCTCGCTGCTGCTCGTTGAGCGGCTGCTGGGTCTGTGAGGCCGGGATGCAGGACGATGATAACGAGCGCCACAAGATCGAGGCGCCGGTCTGGACCGAAGAGCAGATCAGGAAGCGCCGTCAGCGCAACCTTGCGATTGCCTGGACGCTGGCTGGCTTCATTCTGTTGTTCTTCGTGGTGACGATTGTGAAACTGGGAGGCAATGTCGCGAACCGGCCCATGTGAATCCGGAAGCGGCGGCCTGAAGGCATTTTGATTGGTGGCGCAGCCGAGTGGCGGCGCACTGAAGCGGAGTAGAGGGGACATGGCAGACGCCCACGCCAAACATCATGACTACCATCTCGTAGATCCGAGCCCCTGGCCGTTCGTCGGCTCGGTTGGCGCCTTCATCCTGGCCATCGGCGCCGTGAACTGGATGCATGGCTCGCCCGCATGGGTGATGCTGCTCGGCTTTGCGATCGTCTTCTACACCATGTTCGGCTGGTGGCGGGATGTGATCCGCGAAGGCCGCAAGGGCGATCACACGCCGGTCGTGCAGCTTCACCTTCGCTACGGCATGATCCTGTTCATCGCCTCGGAAGTGATGTTCTTCGCCGCCTGGTTCTGGGCATTCTTCGATGCGAGCCTTTTCCCGGGCGAAGCGATCCAGGAAGCGCGTGCCGAGTTCACAGGCGGTCAGTGGCCGCCCCAGGGCGTGGAGGTTTTCGACCCCTGGCACCTGCCGCTCATCAACACGTTGATCCTGCTCACCTCGGGCACCACGGTCACCTGGGCGCACCACGCGCTTCTTCATAATGACCGCAAGGGTCTGGTGCAGGGGCTTACCTTCACCGTCGTGCTCGGCCTCATCTTCACGGGCGTGCAGGCCTATGAATATGCCCACGCGGCCTTCTCCTTCGGCGGCAGCATATATGGCGCAACCTTCTTCATGGCGACCGGCTTCCACGGTTTCCACGTCATCGTCGGCACGATCTTCCTGATCGTCTGCCTGCTGCGTGCGATGAAGGGCGATTTCACGCCGAAGGCCCATTTCGGCTTCGAAGCCGCCGCCTGGTACTGGCACTTCGTGGACGTGGTCTGGATCTTCCTGTTCTTCGCCATCTATGTCTGGGGCGGTCACGGCGCGCCGATCGCCGCGCACTGAGGACGGAAGTCCATAAAGGACGCAGAATGGGGGCGGGCCGCAGCAAGCGGTCCGCCCTCGTGATTTCGGGAGTATGAAAATGACGGAAGCACGGGAAACACCTTCCTCCCTCGAAGTGGGATTGCGCGGTTGCTGCCCGCGCTGCGGCGAGGGAAAGCTTTTTGCCGGCTTCATCGACCTAGCGCCGAAATGCGAAAGCTGCGGCCTCGACTATGGCTTCGCGGATTCGGGCGACGGACCTGCCGTCTTCATCATGATGATCGCAGGCTTTCTCATCGTCGGCCTCGTGCTCTGGGTGGAGTTCACCTGGTCCCCGCCCTATTGGGTGCATATCGTCCTCTGGCTGCCGCTGACGCTCATCCTCACGCTCGGTCTCATCCGCCCGCTGAAAGGCTGGCTCGTCGCCCAGCAGTACCGGCACAAGGCCGCTGAAGGCAGGCTCGAAGGATGACCCGCTTTTTCCGCCCCATGTTCTGGCCGACAGTGCTGACGCTGCTGGCTCTGCCGGTGTTGATCGGCCTCGGCACATGGCAGGTCGAGCGACTGCAATGGAAGGAAGAACTTCTGGCGAAGATCGCGGCCCGGATCGATGCGGCGCCTTCGCCGCTGCCTCCTCTCGAAGATTGGCCGGCCTATGATGCGCGTGAAAGGGAATATACGCGGGTTGAATTGCAAGGCCGCTTTCTGCCGGAGGAATTCCATTATTTCACGCAAGGTGCGAATGGTGCGCCGGGTTACGCCGTGATTTCGCCAATCGAAGTGGCGGAAGGGGCGGTGGTGCTGGTCGATCGTGGCTTCGTTCCCGTTGCGCTGAAAGATGCGGGATTGCGCGGCGGTATACCGGTAGGCGAACAGCGTTTTATCGGCATCCTGCGCGCGCCCTCCCAACGCGGAGCCTTCGACGGCGCGGACGACCCGGCGAAAAATATCTGGATGGTGCGCGATCCCTCGGTGATGGGCGCAGCACTGCGAGGCATTGACGTTGCGCCTTTCATCGTTGAGGCGGAGGAGGGCGCCTTCCCCGGCGAATGGCCGAAAGCCGGGCGCACGCGCATCGACATTCCGAACAATCATCTCGACTATGCGCTGACCTGGTATGGTCTCGCTCTGGTGCTCGTGGTGATCTATTTCGCCTGGCACCGTGCCAACGGCCGCATCGGCAGGGAGAAGATATGACCGCGCGCAATTCGACTGCCGCCTATGAGGCCTTGAAGGACCGCTTCGCCCGCCTGTCGGCGCTTGGCGGCGCGCAGGCCGTGCTGCATTGGGACCGCGCCACCATGATGCCGGAAGGCGGGGCCGAGGCGCGCGCCGAGCAGCAGGCCGTGCTTTCGCTCATTGCGCATGAGACGCTGACCGCGCCTGAAACCGGCGACCTCCTCGAAGGCGCGGCGGAAGCCGCCGATGCGCTGGACGAATGGGACCGCGCGAACCTGCGTGAAATGGCGCGCATCCACGCTCATGCAACCGCGACGCCCACAGACCTTGTGATGCAGCTCTCCCGCGCGAAGTCCCGCACGGAAATGATCTGGCGGAAAGCCCGTGCCGCGAACGACTATGCATCGCTCGCCCCCGCGCTTGCCGAGCTCATTGCGCTCATCCGCGAACAGGCGGCGGCGAAGGCGGAGGCACTCGGTCTCGATCCCTACGATGCGCTGCTCGACGGCTACGATCCCGGCCGCCGTGCCGCGGATATCGACCGTCTTTTTGCTGAACTGGAAGGTTTCCTGCCCGGCCTGCTCCAGGAGGTGATGGAGCATCAGGCAAAAGGCCGTCCGGCGATAGCGCCTGAAGGACCGTTCTCCGTCACGCTGCAGGAGAAAATGGGCCGGGAGGTGATGGGCTTCATGGGCTTCGACTTCGCCCATGGCCGCCTCGATGTGAGCCATCATCCCTTCACCGGCGGCGTGCCGGACGACAGCCGCATCACCACGCGGTACGACGAGAGCGACTTCACCGAAAGCCTGATGGCGGTCGTCCACGAGACTGGACATTCGCTTTACGAGCGGGGCCTGCCGCAAGACTGGCGCGGCCAACCCGTCGGCCGCTCGCGCGGCATGACGATCCACGAAAGCCAGTCCCTGCTGTTTGAGATGCAGGCGGGCCGGACCGAAGCCTTCATCGCCTTCCTTGCGCCGCGCCTGAAAGCGGCTTTCGGCGGCGAGGGGGCTGCCTGGGAGACCGCGAACATTCTCCGGCACTACCGGCGGGTCCGCCCGAGCCTCATCCGCGTGCAGGCGGACGAGGTGACCTATCCGCTGCATGTGATGCTGCGCTACCGGCTGGAACGCGCCATGATTGCGGGCGAGCTTGAGGCGGCAGGGCTTCCTGCCGCCTGGAACGAGGGCATGGAAAAGCTGCTCGGCGTCGTTCCTCCCGACGACGCGCAGGGCTGCATGCAGGATATCCATTGGCCCTCCGGTTCCTTCGGGTATTTCCCGACCTATACGCTGGGCGCGCTCGCCGCCGCGCAGCTCTTCGCCGCGGCGAAGGCGGCCGTGCCGGAACTTGAAGCGGCATTGGGCGAAGGCGATTTCATGCCGCTGACGCGCTTCATGCGCGAAAAGGTGCACGGCCAAGGCTCGCGCCTGACACCCGACGAGATCATCCAAGGCGCCACGGGCGCGCCCTTGGGTACGGTGGCATTCCGCCGCCATATCGAGGCGAGATACCTCGGCAAATAGCTGAAAATAAACGATATTTCCGCGTAGCGCCGAAGTGGTTTGCAAGCCCTGCCGGGCCCGGCTAGGTTACGCGCGTCCGGCCGCGGTCTCTTCCGGCGGTAGGCTATCCTGGAGATTATGGTGAAATACGTCAGCACGCGGGGCCTCGCCCCGGAGCTTGAATTCGAGGACGCATTGCTCACGGGCCTTGCCCGCGATGGCGGCCTTTATGTGCCGGCGGAATGGCCGCAGATGAGCGAGCGCAAGATCAAGGCGCTGGCGGGCCTCACCTATGAAGAAACGGCATTCCGTATCATGCGGCCCTATATCGGCGAAAGTATCGCCGACGCCGACCTGCAGGAAATGATCGGTGCGGCCTACGCGACCTTCCGCCACCGCACGATTGTGCCGCTGCGGCAAACCGCCTCTAACGACTGGCTGCTAGAGCTCTTCCATGGACCCACGCTCGCCTTCAAGGACGTGGCGATGCAAATCCTCGCCCGCCTTTTCGACCATGTGCTCGCAAAGCGGGGCAGGCGCATCACGGTAGTGGGTGCGACCTCCGGCGATACCGGCTCGGCCGCCATCGAGGCCTTCCGCGGCCGCGACACGACGGACATTTTCATCCTGCATCCGAAGGGCCGCGTCTCCGAGGTGCAGCGCCGCCAGATGACGACGGTGCTCGACGCCAATGTGCACAACATCGCCGTCGAAGGCTCCTTCGACGATTGCCAGGCCCTGGTGAAGGCGATGTTCAACGACCACGCCTTCCGCGACGAGGTGAGCCTTGCCGGCGTGAACTCGATCAACTGGGGCCGTGTCATGGCCCAGATCGTCTATTTCTTCACGAGTGCCGTGGCGCTCGGCGCGCCGTCGCGCCCCGTGGCCTTCTCGGTCCCCACGGGCAATTTCGGCGATATTTTTGCCGGATATGCAGCCGCGCGGATGGGATTGCCGGTCGCGAAGCTCATCGTCGCGACGAATGTGAACGACATTCTGGCGCGCACCATCGAGACCGGGCGCTACGAAGTGGGAAAAGTTATCCCCACCATCAGCCCCAGCATGGATATTCAGGTCTCGTCCAATTTCGAGCGTCTGCTCTACGACACATACGGGCGCGATGGCGCGGCGGTTACGCGGCTCATGCAGGGCCTCTCCCAGTCTGGCGCCTTCGAGATCGACACGCTGCGGCTCGATGCGATCCGTGCCCAGTTCGGCGCCGCGCGGGTGGACGAGGCGGAGACGAAGGCAACGATTGCGCGGCTGCGCGAGGAGACCGGCGAACTCGTCGATCCTCATTCCGCGGTTGGTCTTGCCGGTGCGGCAAGGCTGCGCGGTGACGTGACGGTGCCGATGGTGACGCTGGCGACCGCTCATCCGGCCAAGTTTCCGGACGCGGTAAAGCAGGCAACGGGCATCCACCCCGATCTGCCGCCGGCCATGCGGGACATTTTCGCGCGCGAGGAGCGCCTCGACGTGCTGCCGAACGATCTCGGCGCAATCGAAGCCTTCATCCGCGAGCGCGCCCGTTCGGTCGCGGCCTGAGGTTTGTAAACGAGTATTTTGAAGGAGTGTGCCCATGTCCGTTGAAGTGACCCGCCTCGAAAACGGTCTCACCGTCGTGACCGACAGCATGCCCCATCTCCAGACCGCCTCTGTCGGCGTCTGGGTGAATACCGGCGCGCGCCATGAGACCGCCCGCGAGCACGGTGTGTCCCACATGCTGGAGCACATGGCCTTCAAGGGCACGGAACGCCGCTCGGCGCTTGCCATCGCTGAGGAAATCGAAACGGTGGGCGGCCATCTGAACGCCCATACGACGCATGAGGCGACGGCCTATTACGCCCGCGTGCTGAAGCAGGATACAGGCCTTGCCGTCGATATTCTGAGCGACATTCTGCAGAACTCGGTTTTCGATCCCGAAGAGGTGGAGCGCGAGCGCGGCGTCATCATTTCCGAGATCGGCCAGGCGCATGACACGCCGGACGACATGGTTTTCGACCACCTGCTGGAAGCAGCCTATGACGACCAGCCGCTCGGCCGTTCGATCCTCGGCACGGTGGACACGGTGTCGGGTTTCGGCCGCGATGAGCTCCAGTCCTATATGGGACAGCGCTATCTCGCGCCCGGCATGGTGCTCGCGGCGGCTGGCGGCGTCGATCACGAGGAACTTGTGAAGCTCGCCGGCGACCGCTTTGGCGCGCTGCCGAACCGCAAGACGAACGGCGCGGAGCCCGCGGCCTTCCGCCCGGGCGAAAGGCGCGTGGAACGCGATCTCGAGCAGGCGCATCTCGCGCTCGCCTTCGAGGGCCCGACCTATGGCGACCCCGACTACTACACCGCGCAGGTCTTCTCCGGCGTGCTGGGCGGCGGCATGTCCTCCCGTCTCTTCCAGGAAGTGCGCGAGAAGCGCGGCCTTTGCTATTCCGTCTTTGCCTTTTCCTGGTCTTTCGCGGATACCGGCGTCTTCGGCATCTATGCCGGCACCTCGCCGGATGATGTGGCCGAATTGATGCCAGTTCTATCCGGTGAGCTTGGCCGTCTCGGCCATGATGCGAGCGAGGAAGAAGTCGCCCGCGCCCGCGCGCAGATCAAGGCGGGACTGATGATGGGGCTGGAAAGCTCTTCCTCTCGCGCCGAGCAGGTGGCCCGCCAATACATGATCCATGGCCGCGTGCTGCCCATCGAGGAATTGATCGAAAGGGTCGACGCCGTGGATGCTGCCGCCGTGCGCCGCTACGCCGATCGCCTGCTGAAGGGGCCGGGCCTTGCCCTTTCTGCTATCGGCCCGCTCGATGGCCGGGATGGCGGACTTGAATCCTATGACCGTATCGCGGCAAGATTCGCGCATTAACATCGCGAAAGGCGCGATCTGACGGAGAGGCCGGGCACCGCCCGGCTCAGGCGGGGCAATCCGGCTCATGGCATTTCTGCGCTCGATATCGAAGCCGGACACAGCGCCGATGATCCTCGGCCGCGGCCTCTATCTGCGAGCGCCGCAGCTCACCGATTTCCCGCAATGGTCGGAGCTTCGGGAGCGGAGCCGGGCCTTCCTGACGCCCTGGGAGCCGACCTGGGGTCCGGACGACCTGACGAAGCCCTCTTTCCGCCGCCGCCTGCGCCGCTATCAGCGCGAAATCCGCGAGGATCAGGCCTACCCCTTCTTCATCTTTCGTGAGGAAGATGATGCTCTGCTTGGGGGATGCACGCTGTCCGGCGTGCAACGGGGCGTGCAGCAAAGTTGCACCCTTGGTTACTGGGCAGGGGAAGATCACGCGGGCCGCGGCCATGTGACGGCGGCGGTTCGTGCGCTCATTCCTTTCGTGTTTGAGGAATTGAAACTGCACCGGCTGCAGGCGGCCTGCCTCCCGGAGAACGAGCAGTCCCGCGCCGTACTGCGCAAATGCGGTTTTACGGAAGAGGGGATTGCACGGGGCTTTCTCCGGATCAACGGGGCCTGGCGCGACCATGTCGTCTACGCGATCCTGCGAGACGATCCGCGCCGATGAGATGTGAAGAGGAGTTTTGAGGGGATGCGGCTAGGGGGCCAGGGACCGGCGCGCATGAAATGCGCGATCGCGGCATTGCTGCTGACATTCGGGCTTGGCGCCGGCGCGGCGCGAGCGCTCGATGCCGTGGCGATGGACGATCCCCATGCCGTGATCGATCTCTCGCCCTTTGTCGAGAGCTATGAAGCCGATGGCCGCCGGCTGACCATCGAGCCGCCCGCGAACGGCCAGGCCTCCATCGAAAGCGAGGACGCAACCGAAGCCGGGGAGTTCGATGAAAGCGCCATGGAAGACGGCACCATCGTGCTCGAGGAAAGCGAGGCAAAAAACGGAGGCATCTGGCATGCCGTCGCACTGCGCAATCGGAGCGAGGATCCCGTCATCAGGCTTCTGGTCGCCGACCGGCGCGGCGAAGGGCTCGGTGCCTTCTTCTGGCCGATGCCGCATGTAAGTTTCGACAAGGCGCTGACGGCGGGCGGCGAGAATCCGATGCCCCTGCCGGAACGCGACCGCGCGGGCTTCGCGGTCTATAGCCTCTATGGCGATCCGCTGAACAGCATGACAGTCGCGCTTCACGCGGACAGGAGTGGCGAGCCGGGCTTCTATCTCTGGCACGAAGGGGCCTGGACCGGATATGCGCAGCGCCTCGCCCTTGTCGAAGGGGGCATGCTCGCCGTCATCGCTGCCTTCGCCATTTACATGGCGGCTCTCGGTATTCTGACCCTGGTGGCGGCGGCGCGCGCGACCGCGCTGCTGCTCGGCGCGGGTTTTCTGGTTCTCCTTGCAGAGTTCGGCTATCTCGCCGCGGCCCTTTCTCTGGCGCCATGGGGCGACCTTGTGGCGCGTACGATTGCGCTTGCGCTCTTTGCCTCGGCGGTCTTCATGCTGGAGCGCTTTTTCCTCGAAAGCGAACGCCACTCGACAACGCTCGCGCAGGTGTCCCGGTTGATGGGCTACGCCGTGCTCGCCGCTATCCCGCTGGCATTTCTCTCGGTGTCTGCGGCAGCGCTTTATGTGCGGATCTTTCTTGCGGTGGCGCTTGTCGCGGGTGCGCCGCTTGTCATTTCCGCCGCCTTGCGGGGCGTGCGGCCTGCCCAGCTTCTCATTCCCGGCGCTGCGCTTTTCGTCGTGGCAGGCCTTCTGGCGCTCTTCCATTCGGCGGGATGGCTTCCCGGCACCTTTACCGCGACGGCCTTCAACGCCGGCGTCTTCACTACTGCGCTGACGCTCTTTGCCTTTGCCGCCGCCTATCACGCGCAGGGCGGTCGCCGTCGCGCCGATATCGGCACGCTGCGCAGCGAACAGCGCCATGCCTTCGCGCTGACAGGCGCGCGCATGGGTGTCTGGGACTGGGATATTTCAGGCGATAGGCTTTATGTGTCGCCCTCGGTCGAGGCCATGCTCGGGCTCGATGCGGGCACGCTGGATGGTACGGAAGTCTCGTGGCGCGAACATATGCACCCGGCCGACCGCGAAACCTATCGCAACGCGCTCAACGCCTATATCGAGCGCGGCAACGTCTCCTTCGCGCTGGAATTCCGCATGCGCCATTCGGATGGCGTCTATCGCTGGGTGGCGCTCAGCGCAAGCTGCGTGGCGGGCCCGGAAAACTATGCCACGCGCTGCATCGGCACGGTGCGCGACGTCTCGGCGCAGAAGCTCGCCGAAGATCGGCTGATGCATGACAGCGTTCACGACAGCCTGACCGGATTGCCGAACCGCGCCCTCTTCATGGACCGCATGGAACGCGCAATCCGCCGCCGCGGTCTGCTGGAGCGTCCGCGCGCCGCGCTTCTGCTGATAGACCTCGACCGATTCAAGACGGTGAACGACAGTCTCGGACATTCCGGCGGCGATGCGTTGCTGATCGCGATTGCACGTCGCCTTGAAAGCCTCGTCACCATGGACGATACGGTGGCGCGGATCGACGGCGATGCCTTTGCGGTGCTGCTGACCACACGCACGGAACGCGAGGACGCACTTGCCTTCGCCGAACAGGCGAGTGAGTTCCTGCGCCAGCCGATCGAAGTGGCAGGACATGAAGTCTATCCGACCTGTTCGGTCGGCGTGGCGATCTGCGAGGATGCACATGAGCATCCGGTCGAATTGCTGACCGAAGCCGAAATCGCCATGTACCGTGCGAAGCGGAGTGGCAAGGCAAGGATCGAGCTTTTCGAACCGGGCATGCGCAGCGAGGCGGAAGACAGCCTTTCCCTCGAAACCGACCTCCGCCACGCGATCGAACGCAAGGAGATGGAAGTCTACTACCAGCCCATCATGTCACTGCATGATGGAGCCGTGCGCGGATTCGAGGCACTGATCCGCTGGAACCACCCCAAACAGGGCCTGATGACGCCGGACAGTTTCGTGCCGCTGGCCGAGGAACTGGGCGTTATCACCGAGATCGGCCGTTTTGCCCTGCGCGCGGCAAGCGAGGAGCTTGCCACCTGGCAAAAGCTTTTCCCCATGGAACGGCCGCTTTTCGCGAGCGTGAATGTGTCGAGCCGCCAGCTGCTCCGCCACGATCTCATCGATGATGTGAAGCGCGTGCTCAATCGTATCGACATCGAGCGCGGCTCGCTGAAACTCGAGGTGACCGAATCCCTCGTCATGGAGAACCCTGAATTTGCGGCTTCGATGCTGAAGCGCCTGAAGGAATTGGGCGCCGGCCTCTCGCTCGACGATTTCGGCACCGGCTATTCAAGCCTGTCCTATCTGCAACGCTTTCCTTTCGACACTTTGAAGGTGGACCGGACCTTTGTGGCGGGCATGTCGGCGGATCGTGAGACGCCGCTCATCATCCGCTCCATGGTGACGCTTGCGCATGATCTCGGCATGGAAGTGGTCGCCGAGGGAACGGAAAGCGAAACGCAGGCAGCGGATCTCGCTGCCATGGGCTGCGACTATGGGCAAGGATACTATTTCGGCCAGCCCATGCGCGCGGCAGAGGCGCTCGATTTCATCGCGCATTACTGGCAGCGCTAAACGCTCGCTCAGGCGTGTCCGGCCTCGGGTGACAGCAGCGAAATGTTGATGCCGAGCTTCGCCATAGCATCGTGATATTTTGCTTCGAGATCGAGACCGAAAAGTAGCTCCGGATCGGGGTCGCAATGCAGCCAGCCATTTGCCTGCATTTCGGCATCGAGTTGGCCGGGCGCCCAACCCGCATAGCCAAGCGCGAGCAGCGCGCGGCTCGGTCCGCATCCGGTCGCCATGGCGCGGAGAATTTCGACGCTCGCCGTGAGCCCCACATTCTCATCGACTGGCAGGGTCGAATCCTCGGAGAAATAATCCTGCGTATGGAGCACGAAGCCGCGTCCCATTTCCACGGGGCCGCCCGCGAGTACCGGACAATTGACTTCGGATGGCAACCGCGCCCCCGGCGCGCGGATTGACAGCCGGTCGAGCAGATCGGGAAAGGTGATGTTGTCAGCCGGCTTGTTGACGACGATCCCCATGGCGCCGTCCGGATTGTGAACGCACATATAAATGACCGTACGTTCGAACCGCGGATCGCCGATGCCCGGCATCGCAATCAGCATTTTGCCCTCGAGGAATCCGTCCTCGTCAGGCCGGTAACTCAAATCGGTCGACATAAGGCTCATGGCTTTCGCTGCCTCCGCGTCGATGGGTGCAACAGGCGCCCCGATGAAAATTCTGCACTCTTGCGCGCTCTATGTCACGCCCCGTGGGAGGGTGAGCGGGCTGTGCCTGTCGTGCTAGAATAATGGGATTGTAAATAAGGCGGGATGCGCGCTTGTGCGCGCTCGTGCGCGCTCGTGCGACGGAACGGATATGACGGATTTTATAAGGCGCGCTGCGCTTTTGGCGGCGGTGTTTCTTGTCTTCCAAGCCGCACCTGCTGCTGCAGAGCCGGTGACGGAACTGCGTCTGATCTCCTCGGTTGAGAAACATGACGGGACAGACTTTCTGGCGGGCGTCGAAGTCGGCCTGGCGCCCGGCTGGAAGACATATTGGCGGCGGCCGGGCGATTCGGGCCTCGCGCCGGAATTCGACTGGTCGGCATCGGAAAATGTCGCGCTGGTAGAGCTGCGCTGGCCCGCGCCGGAGCGCTTCGACGAGGCGGGCGATATTACATTCGGATACAAGCAGGGCGTCGTCTGGCCGCTGCGCGTCATACCGGAGGAGGCGGGTAAGCCGGTGGTCCTGCGCCTTGCAATGAGCTACGGCATCTGCGCCGATATGTGCATTCCGCGAGAGGGAACCCTCGCTCTTGCTGTGCTCGCGGGCGAGGAGAGTGCGGAAACTCCAGAGGCCGCCATGTTGCGCGCTGCGCTTGCTCGCGTTCCCGTGGCGCTTGAGGAGACGGATCGGGTCGAATTGGCCTGGCGCGAAAATTCGGCGCCGGTGCTGGAGGTGCGGCTCAAAGATTGCAGTCGGAATTGCACGCCGCCGGTTCTCATTCTCGATGGCCCGCGCAATGTCTGGTTCGGAACGCCTTCGGTTTCGCGCGAGGGCGATACGATCCGCTATGCGATGGAGGCAGAAGTGCTGTCGCCGGCCATGGTCGAGGGCGAGGACATCCTGCTCATCTTTTCGGGGCCCGGCGGCGCCTTCGAGGTCCACAAGAAATTGTGACGGGGCCGCCAAGGCCGGGCTGGAACGGCATGGCGATTGGGGCTTTAATGCCGGCCAATATCGCGTCCCTTTTTCCATGAGGGCGTGCCTGGCAAACATGAGGAGGCTCGAATGGCTATCAATGTCGGCGACCGGATTCCGGACACAACCCTGATGCAGATGACGGACAAGGGCCCCGCCCCCGTGAAGACCGGCGAGTTCTTCAAGGGCCGCAAGGTCGTGGTCTTTGCGCTGCCCGGCGCCTTCACGCCCACCTGCTCGAACCAGCACCTGCCGGGCTTCATTGGCAGCTCGGATGCGATCAAGGCGAAGGGCGTGGACGAGATCGTCTGCCTCTCCGTGAACGATGCCTTCGTCATGGGCGCCTGGGGCAAGCAACAGGGCGCGGACGGCAAGGTGACCATGCTGGGCGACGGCAACGGCGACTTCACAAAGGCCCTCGGCCTCGACTTCGACGGATCGGGCTTCGGCATGGGCACGCGTTCGCTGCGCTATTCGATGCTGGTCGATGACGGCGTGGTGAAGAGCCTCAACAAGGAACAGAACCCGGGCGAAGCGAAAATCTCCGGTGCGGAAAACATCCTGAGCCAGCTTTGAAGCTGGGTGCGGAACCGGGAAAGGGCCTCGCTTGCGAGGCCCTTTTCATTTGGCGGCGAGGTAAGGTGCCATGCCTTGACGCGCCAGGGCATCGGCGCGGTCGTTTTCCGGATGATCGGAATGGCCCTTCACCCAATGCCATGACACGTCATGCCGCTCGATCGCGAGTTCGAGGCGCTGCCAGAGTTCGGCATTCTTCACCGGCTTTTTCGCGGCGGTCTTCCAGCCGTTCTTCTTCCAGCCGTGAATCCACTTGGTGATGCCGTCCTTCACGTAAGTCGAGTCCGTGTGAATCCGCACCTTCACGCCGCGCTTCAGTGCCTCAAGGCCCTGAATGGCGGCCATCAGCTCCATCCGGTTGTTGGTCGTGGCCGCCTCGCCGCCGCAAAGCTCGCGCTCATTGTCTTTGTAGAGCATGAGAACGCCCCAGCCGCCCGGCCCGGGATTGCCCGAACAGGCGCCATCCGTATAGAGATCGACGGCATCGCTCATGCGTCGAGCCCATAGCCCGCGGGCGAGGTGACGCTGCGATGAAAGCGCAGGCGGATCAGATATTCCTTTGGGTTCTTGGGCCGCACAAAGGCCCCCGGCGGATGGTTGATCCAGTCGTAGAGCCGCGTCAGCAGGAAACGCATGGCGGAGCCGCGCGCGAGAAGCGGCAGTGCCGCAAGTTCCTCAGCGTTGAGAGGGCGGACCTGCGTATAGGCCTGGAGAAGGCCGCGCGCTTTGGTGATGTTGAACGAGCCGTCGATCTCGAAGCACCATGCGTTGAGACAGATGGCCAAGTCGTAGGCGAAGGCGTCGTTGCACGCGAAATAGAAATCGATGAGGCCGGACAGCCGGTCGCCGATGAAGAACACATTGTCGGGAAAGAGATCGGCATGAATGATGCCGGAGGGAAGATCGCGCGGCCAGTCGCGCATCAGGATGCCGAGTTCGCGATCGAGCTCCGGCGCGAGCCCCGGCATATAGCCGTCGATGCCCGCCCGGCATGAATCGAACAGCGGTCCCCATCCGTCGACATTGAGGGCATTCGGACGCGCGAGCCCGAAGCCCTCGCCGGCGAGATGCATCTGCGCCAGCGCGCGCCCCACCTCTACGCAATGGCGCGGTTGCGGCCGTCGCACATGCACGCCTTCGAGGAAGCTGATGATGGCCGCTGGTCGCCCCGCCAGCTCGCCCAGCATCTCGCCTTTCAGATTACGGATCGGTGTCGGGCAATTGATGCCGTTTTCAGCCAGATGGTCCATGAGCCCGAGAAAAAAGGGCAGGTCGCCCGCGGCTACACGCTTTTCATAAAGGGTGAGGAAATAGACGCCCTTGTCCGTATGCAGCATGTAGTTGGAATTTTCGACGCCTTCCGCAATCCCCTTGTAGGAAAGCAGCGCGCCAATCTCGTAATTGGCGAGGAATGCTTCCAGCTCCTCGTCGGGCACTTCCGTGTAGACGGCCATCTGTCCCCCGTCAGCCTGCGAGCGCGCGCGGCAGCTTGAACTGCACGGATTCGCGGGCGGCGGACGTTTCTTCCACCGTCACATCGAAACGTTCGCGGAAAGCGGCGATGACCTCTTCCACCAGCACGTCGGGCGCGCTTGCACCGGCAGTGAGGCCGACGCATCTCGCATCGCCGATTGCCGCCCAGTCGATATCGTTTGCACGCTGCACCAGCGCTGCATAGCGGCAGCCGGCGCGTTCAGCCACTTCGACAAGCCGCATCGAGTTCGACGAATTCGGCGCGCCGATGACGAGCATGGCTTCGGCGCGCGGTGCAATGGCCTTCACCGCTTCCTGCCGGTTCGTTGTCGCGTAGCAGATGTCTTCCTTGTGCGGGCCCGCAATGGAAGGGAAGCGGCGGCGCAGGACGGACACGATCTCCGCTGTATCGTCCACCGAAAGCGTGGTCTGCGTCACGAAGGCGAGTTTCTCCGGATCGGCGGGCAGGAAGGCTTCGGCATCCGCCACCGTCTCGATGAGCTTCACCGCACCGTCTGGCAACTGGCCCATCGTGCCGATGACTTCCGGGTGCCCGGCATGACCGATCAGCAGGATTTCCAGACCGCGCGCATGCAGCCGCTCCGCTTCCACGTGAACCTTGGAAACGAGCGGACAGGTCGCATCGAGATAGAAGAGCTCGCGGGCCTTCGCCGCCTCGGGCACGGATTTCGGCACGCCATGGGCCGAGAAGATCACCTTCGCGCCCTCCGGCACCTCGTCCAGTTCCTCGACGAAGATGGCGCCCTTCCGCTCCAGCTCTTCCACCACGTAGCGGTTGTGCACGATCTCGTGGCGGACATAGACGGGCGGACCGAATTTCTCGATTGCAAGCTCCACGATCTGGATAGCCCGGTCCACACCGGCGCAAAAACCGCGAGGGCTCGCCAGCAGCAGCGTCAGAGGGGGCTTTGCCCGCATATGGGCCTTTGTCTCGCTCATGTCTTTCGCTCGCGGGGCGCAAAAGAAAGCCCGCAGAATTTCGTGATTCGGAGGCCCAGCGTCCAGCTTGTGAGTTCCGGTCCGCTCCGATAGAGTTTCGGCGCCGCCCGCTCGGACCCGGCCTTGCCTAACCCTATGAAATGCAAGGCTTTAGGGCTGTCCACGCCGGGTAATAGAGGGGTCTGCCGAAGGAAAGTCAAGAAAGCCTGCCGCCGCTTCGGGCCCCGTCCAGCCAACAGATCGAGTGATCCATATGCCGCTTCCGACCGCGCTTCGCCGCCTGCCGAATTTCCGCTCCCGCCTGCCTGTCGCCGCAGCGGCCCTTGCCGCGCTCGCCCTTGCTGGCTGCAGCATGTTCGGCAGCGACACGCAGCAGGGCGGCACCACGCAATATCCCTGTCCGTCGGTCGGCGTGCTCCAGGGCACGGATCACATCACCCTGCTCAGGGGTGCGGGCGCCGACCTCACCGATGTGATGGCCAAAGCCGAACTCGGCCGGGTCGTCTCGAAATGCGAATACAACACCAGCGATTCGACCATCACGGTCGATATTGCCTTCGAGGGTATCGCGGAACTCGGGCCGGCCGCCACATCGCGCTCCATGGTTCTGGACACTTTCGTCGCCGTCACCCGGCGCTTCGATGCGTTCGACAACAAGAAGGTCTATCAGGTGCCGGTCACCTTCGAGCCGGGCCAGAACCGCGTCCGATTCGTCCAGAATATCGACGGAACGGTGCTTCCCTATGGCGGTCAGGCCGATGGACGCATCTACCAGATCCTGATCGGCTTCCAGCTCACCGCCCAGCAGCTCGAATATAACCGGACGGTTCCCTATACCCCCATCCGGTGAGGGATTTATCCCCGGAAATCGGCGTATTTTCGGCCATCCCGGGGCCATCGCGTTTGACTCTGGCAGGCCGGGCCATATTATCCCCTCTACACAGATGAACTCTGCGGGAGAGACCGGAACCCGGCCCTTTTGGGCCATATCCGGCGCCGAAGGAGCAACCGCCCCGGAAACTCTCAGGCAAAAGGACCGCAGGGGGATGAATCTCTGGAAAGCAGGCCGGACCCGACTGTCCGGCCTCACCGAAGGGCGTAAGTGACGGGCTCTTTCCCGGCACGAAATCTCTCAGGTTTCAGCGACAGAGTGGGGCGCGCCGCAGGCGGAGGAATCCGCCGGGTGGCCGCCAACTCGATTCGCAAAGTTCCAACGGGCAAACCCCTCGGAACGGAACCTGGAAAGCCCGATGACGGACAGCCCGAACGCGGAACCGCTCAAGACCACGCCGCTCCATGCGCTCCATATCGAGCTTGGTGCCAAGATGGTTCCTTTTGCGGGCTATGACATGCCGGTGCAATACCCGGCAGGCGTTCTCACCGAGCATCTCCACACGCGCGAGGCAGCCGGCCTTTTCGACGTGTCGCATATGGGCCAGGCTTTTCTGCAGGGGCCGGACCACGCCACCGTCTCCGCTGCCCTCGAGGCACTGGTGCCCGGCGATATCCGCGATCTCACGCTCGGCGCCATCCGCTACACGCTGCTGCTGAATGAGCAGGGCGGCATTCTCGACGATCTGATGGTGACGCGTACGGCGAAGGACGGTGTGCTCTTTCTCGTCGTGAACGCTGCCTGCAAGGATGCGGATTTTGCCCATATCGAAAAGCATCTGCCTGCCGGCGTGTCGCTTCAACGTCTGCCCGAACGCGCGCTGATCGCGCTGCAGGGGCCGAAGGCGGCGGAGGTATTCGCCCGGCTGGCGCCGCAGGCCGCAGATCAGGCCTTCATGACCGGTGTGGAAATGGATGTGGCCGGCATTCCCTGCATCGTGAGCCGCTCCGGCTATACGGGCGAAGACGGCTACGAGATTTCGGTACCGGAGGCGGAGGCCGTTTCGCTTACCACGAAATTGCTCGCGGAACCGGAAGTGAAGCCCATCGGGCTTGGCGCGCGGGACTCGCTCCGCCTCGAAGCCGGGCTCTGCCTCTACGGGCATGATATCGACGAGACGACGACGCCGGTCGAAGGCGCTCTCACTTGGACCATCGGCAAGCGCCGCAGGGAGGAAGCGAACTTCCCCGGTGCGAAGATCATTCTCGAGCAGATCGCGGGCGGCGCGGCGCGCAAACGCGTGGGCCTGCTGCCGGAGGGCAAGGCACCGGCCCGCGAGGGCACGGAGATCACCGATGGCACGGGCCGCGTGATCGGAAAGATCACGAGCGGCGGCTATGGGCCGAGCGTCGGCGGACCCATTGCGATGGGTTATATCGAGGCCGCCCTCGCGAAGACCGATACGGCGGTCGAACTGATGGTGCGCGGCAAGGGGCGGCCGGCAAAAGTCGCCGCCATGCCCTTCGTGCAGAAGCGTTTTCACAAACCGGCGAAGTAGCGCCGGCAAAGAGGATCAGGGGAAGTCATGAGCGATATTCGTTTTACGGATCAGCATGAATGGGTACGAGTCGACGGCGACATCGCGACCATCGGCATCACCGACTACGCGCAGGAACAGCTTGGCGACGTCGTTTTCGTGGAGCTGCCGGAAGTCGGCAAGGAGCTTGCCGCGGGTGATGAAGCGGCGGTTGTCGAAAGTGTGAAGGCGGCAAGCGAGGTCTATTCGCCGGTGAGCGGTGAAGTGGTCGACGTGAATGGCGAGATCGAGGCAACTCCCGCCGGCGTCAACGAAGATGCGATGGGCGATGGCTGGTTCGTGAAGCTCCGCCTCAGCGACGCTTCTGAACTCGACAAGCTCATGGACGAAGCGGCCTATGCCGAATTCGTCGCCAGCCTCGAATAGTCGGTAACCGCCTGACGGGCGAAAGGACAACTGCACCATGCGTTATCTGCCTCTGACCGAAACCGACCGGCGCGACATGCTCGGCGTTATCGGTGTCAAAAGCGTCGACGATCTGTTCCGCGACGTGCCGGAAAGCGCGCGGCGCGACGGGCTCGTCGATCTGCCGCGCCGAAAGGGCGAACTGGAGGTGGAGCGCATTCTCGGCCGCATGGCGGGGAAGAACGTCGCCGCCGGCTCCGTGCCCTTCTTCGTGGGTGCAGGCGCCTATCGCCATCATGTTCCCGCCTCGGTCGATCACCTGATCCAGCGTTCGGAGTTCCTCACCTCCTACACGCCTTATCAGCCGGAGATCACGCAGGGCACGCTGCAATATCTTTTCGAGTTCCAGACCATGGTGGCGATGATCACTGGCATGGATGTGGCGAATGCCTCCATGTATGACGGCTCGACGGGCTGCGGCGAGGCGGTGCTCATGGCGCATCGTGTGACGAAGCGGCGTAAGGCGGTGCTGTCCGGCTCGCTTCACCCGCAATATGCCGAAGTGGTGAAGAATCTTTCGGACTTCGCCGACTACGAACTCGAAATCATGCCGCCGGCGCTGCCGGGCAAGGCCGAGGATATTGCCTCGCGCATCTGCGACAAGACAAGCTGTGTCGTCATCCAGACGCCAGACTTCTTCGGCGAGTTGCATGATTTGCGCGCCATCGCCGAAGCGGCTCATGCCAGGGGCGCGCTTCTGATTGCGGTGGTGCCGGAAATTCTCTCGCTCGGCGCGGTGACGCCGCCCGGCGAGATGGGCGCCGACATCGTGGTGGGCGAGGGCCAGTCGATCGGCAACGGCCTCAATTTCGGTGGGCCCTATGTGGGTCTCTTCGCCACACGCGAAAAATATGTTCGTCAGATGCCGGGCCGCCTCTGCGGCGAGACGGTGGACGCGGATGGCAATCGCGGCTTCGTGCTGACGCTCTCGACGCGCGAACAGCACATCCGCCGCGAGAAGGCGACCTCGAATATCTGCACCAATTCCGGTCTTTGCTGCCTCGCCTTCACGATCCATATGTCGCTCCTGGGTGAGGAGGGCTATAAGCGCCTCGCGCGCATCAATCATGCGGCGGCCTCGAACCTTGCAGACAGACTTGCCAAAGTGCCGGGCGTCGAAATCCTCAATCGCAATTTCTTCAACGAATTCACGCTCCGCACGCCGAAGCCGGCTGTGGAAGTCGTGGACGCGCTGGCGGACAAGGGCGTGATCGGAGGCGTGCGCGCCTCGCGCCTGCTGCCGGGGGTGAAGGAGGTAGAGGATCTGCTGATCGTCGCCTCGACCGAAATCAACACGGAAGAAGACCGCGCCGCCTATGAAGCTGCGCTGAGGGAGGTGCTGTGATGTCCGGCATGAACAGGCAAGGCCGTCCGACCTCCATCGCGAATACCGCGCATGGCGGAACGCATAATACCTTCACCGGCAACAAGGCGCTGGAACTTGAAGAGGCGCTGCTCTTCGAGATCGACAATCCGGGTGCCTGCGGCGTCGATCTCGACGAGCCGGAGGGTTATACCTCGCGTCTCGGCAACCTTGCGCGGCAGGGCCGTATCGGCCTGCCGAGCGTATCGGAGCCGGAAGTGGTGCGCCATTTTGTGCGGCTCTCGTCGAAGAATTATTCGATCGATGCGGGGCTCTATCCGCTCGGCTCCTGCACCATGAAGCATAATCCGCGCCTCAACGAGAAGATGGCGCGGCTACCGGGCTTCGGCGACGTGCATCCGCTGCAGCCGCAGAAGACGGTGCAGGGCGCGCTCGAACTCATGTATGAACTTGGCCACTGGCTGAAGGAACTGACGGGGATGCCCGGCGTAACGCTTTCGCCGAAAGCGGGCGCGCATGGCGAGCTGTGCGGCATGATGGCGATCCGCGCTGCGCTCATTGCGCGTGGTGAGGACGAGAGCCGTTCGCGCGTACTGGTGCCGGAATCGGCCCATGGCACGAACCCGGCGACGGCGGCCCTTCTCGGCTACAAGGTGGATGCCATCCCGGCAAATGCCGAGGGCCGCGTCGATCTCGAAGCCTTCAAGGCGAAGCTCGGGCCGGATGTTGCGGCGATCATGCTGACAAATCCGAACACTTGCGGCCTGTTCGAACGCGATATCGTGGAAATCGCCAAGGCGGTGCATGAAGCGGGCGCCTATTTCTACTGCGATGGCGCGAACTTCAACGCGATCGTCGGCCGGGTACGGCCGGGCGATCTCGGCATCGACGCCATGCACATCAATCTCCACAAGACCTTCTCGACGCCGCATGGCGGCGGCGGTCCGGGCGCGGGCCCGGTGGTCTTCTCCGAGGCGCTCGCGCCCTTCGCGCCGCTGCCCTATGTGGTGAAGGAGAAGGATGGCAGCTTCCGCCTCGTCGAGTCGGAAGCGGATGCAAAGGCCGATGGCACGACACCCTTCGGCCGCATGACAGCCTTCCACGGCCAGATGGGTATGTTCACCCGCGCTCTCTCCTACATGCTGAGCCATGGGAGCGACGGGTTGCGCCAGGTGGCGGAAGACTCCGTGCTGAACGCGAATTATGTGCTCGCTTCGCTGAAGGACGACCTCTCGCCGTCCTTTGAAGGGCCGTGCATGCATGAGGCGCTGTTCGATGACCGCTTCCTGAAGGGCACGGGCGTCGAGACGCTCGATTTTGCCAAGGCGATGATCGATGAGGGCTACCATCCGATGACCATGTATTTTCCGCTGGTCGTCCATGGCGCGCTGCTTATCGAGCCGACGGAAACGGAATCGAAGCAGTCGGTCGATCTTTTCATCGCGACGCTGAAGGACCTCGCCCGCGCGGCAAAATCGAACGACAAGGCCCGCTTCACCGGGGCACCCCAAATGGCGCCGCGCCGCCGCCTCGACGAGACGGGGGCCGCCCGCAAGCCCGTGCTGAAGTGGTCGCCGCCCGCTCCGGCGCAGGCCGCGGAGTAATGAACGAGACGCGGTTCCTCTCGCTGGCGCTCGCCAATGAGAGGAACCGCGAGATCGTCGGGCGCCTGCCCGAGCTCGGCCTTGAAGATTGCTGGCTCGTCTCGGGCTCGCTCTTTCAGTCGGTCTGGAACGGGCTCTCGGGCCGCGACCCGGAATATGGCATCAAGGATTACGATGTCTTCTATTTCGATGCGGACACGAGCTTCGAGGCGGAGGACCGCGCCATTACGCGCGCCCATGCGCTATTCGCGCCGCTCGGGATCGAGGTGGAGCTGCGCAATCAGGCGCGCGTCCATCTCTGGTATGAGGCGAAGTTCGGCACGGCCTATCCGCCGCTCCGCTCCTCCTGCGAAGGTATCGACCGCTTTCTTGCGCCGGCCTGTATGGTCGGCATAGCGCCGGACATGAGCGTCTACGCGCCTCATGGTTTCGATGACATCGAGACCGTGACCATCCGCCCCAACCGCGCGCCGAATTTCAGCGCGGAGCGCTACGTCGAAAAAGCGACGCGTTGGAAGGCCATGTGGCCGGAGCTGACCGTGTTACCCGCCTAGGTGGCAAGCCGCTCGCGCAGGAAGGAAATGACGCGCTTTGCCGCTTCCTTCGTCGGCTCGCCATCACGGTCGATAAGATCGACCGTGAGCACGCTGTGCGGCTTTGGCGCAGGCGAGTCAGGGTTGGCTGTATCGTCGTCGAGTTCGATCCCCTCGAAACCATCCCCGAGTTCGCGGCGGAGGGACGCGAATTTCTCCGGCGGGCACATCGGGTCGCCCTTGAAGCGGAGTCCCAGCACCTTGTCGCCTTTCGCGCAGCGGGCCTTCACACAGGCCAACTCCTCCGGCGAGACATGGAGCGCCGCCCGTCGCGCGGCGCCGGCGGGGAAGGGCATCGAAGGCTGCGACAGGACAGGCGCCATGAGCGCTGGCTCCATCATCATCGACAGGGCGAAATTGCCAGAGAAGCACATGCCGATGGCGCCGACGCCCTTGCCGCCCGCTTCCTCATGGGCATGGCGCGCAAGCGCCCGAAGCCAGCCGGTGACGGGGCTCGAGCGGTTCGAGGCAAGGATGTGGAATTCGCGGCGGATGCAGAGCTGGGCGATGGATTTTGCCACATAGAGCGGCGTCAGGGGCCGTCCGGCCTCGCCAAGGAGAAGGGGCATATAGACCCGGAAACCGGCATCCGCCACCCAGTCCGCGAAGCGGATCACCTCCGGGGTGATGCCCGGTATCTCATGGATCACGATGACCGCAGGCCCGCTGCCGCGGGTATAGACCGGTTTTGTCTCGCCTTCATGCGTGAAGGACGTCGCCCGATATCGCTCCAGCATGTTCCGCTCCCCGTTTTGCCCCGGTCATTGAAACGGAGACCGCCGGCAAAAGGCAAACAAAAACCCGCCCGGGCTTTCGCCGGGGCGGGTTTGGTCGAACCCGAAGGTCCTTGTCGTGTCAGTGAAGCTTCGCCGCGAGATCGGCGATCGACTTCTCGATCAGCTTTGCATCGGCGCCTGCATCGACCTTCTCGGCGATGATGCGCTGCGCCGCGCCGATGGCAACCTCGGCCGCGACCGAACGGACATCGTTGAGCGCCTGGGCTTCGGCCTGGGCGATCTTGTCCTCCGCGATCTTGGTGCGGCGGGCAACCTGCGCTTCCATGTTCGCGCGGGTCTCCTTGGCGAGATTCTCGGCCTCGGACTTCGCCTGAGCGACGATGTCCTCGGCTTCCTTCATCGCTTCGCGCTGCTTGCGCTGATAGGAGGCGAGAAGCTGCTGCGCTTCCTCGCGAAGGCGGCGCGCCTCGTCGAGCTCCGCCGCGATGTCCGCCGCGCGCTTGTCGAGCGTGGCTGCCACGGTGCGGTGGACCTTGAAATAGGCAAGGATGCCGAAGAAGGCGAAGAGGCAGAGAAAGATCCAGAATTCAGCAGAGGCGAACATGTGTCTCTCTCCTTCGTTCAGGCGAGTTCGCGGTCGACGGCGCGTTCGGCTGCGCCGCGATCGTTATCGCCGAGAAGCCGGCCGACAATGGCATCGGCCACATCCACGGCAACCGTGCGGACATTCTGCAGAGCGGAATCACGCGTCGCCGCGATCTTCTTTTCCGCATCGGCGATCTTTTCGGCAAGCCGGGCCTCGATCTCGAGGCGCTGGCGCTCCGTTTCGTCCTTCAGTCGGTCGCGTGTTTCCTGCGCGATGCCCTGGGCCTTGGCGCGGGCTTCGGCTAGGGCCTTTTCATAGGCTTCGATCGCCTCGTCCGTCTGCCGCTTGAACTGGGCAGCCTGGTCGAGATCGTCCGCGATCCGGTCGCGGCGCTCTTCCAGCACGGTGGCGATGCGAGGCAGCGCCACGCGCGACATGAGCAGGTAAAGAGCAACGAAGCTCAGAACCAGCCAGACGATCTGGGATTCGAAGGTGGCGGAATCGAAAGGCGGGAACGTGCTCGAATGTGCGTCCGCCGGAACTTCCGTTCCGGTCGTCAGCTCGCCCGCTTCCTGCGCCATGGCTTCGTCGATCATTGGAAACTCCGGTCGGTCTGGCGGCCTGCCGCCGGCTGCCCCTCAAGGAACAGCCGGCCGGCCGAACCGCGATGGATCAGACGAAGAGCAGGATCAGCGCGACGAGCAGCGAGAAGATGCCGAGCGCTTCCGTCACGGCGAAGCCGAAGATGAGACGGGCGAACTGGCCGTCGGCGGCCGAGGGGTTGCGGAGGGCGCCGGCGAGGTAGTTGCCGAAGATGTTGCCCACGCCGATGGCTGCGCCACCCATGCCGAGACAGGCGATACCGGCGCCGATGAACTTTGCTGCTTCTGCTTCCATGATCAGGTGCTCCTGTTAGGACGTTTGGAAGGTTAGGGAACGGCCAAGGAGCCGCAACCATTTCGTTGTTTAGCCTGGCGCCCCGCGCCCGCGCCTTAGTGGCCCGGATGCAGTGCGTCGTGAAGGTACATGCAGGTCAGAATGGTGAAGACATAGGCTTGCAGGGCGGCGACGAGGAACTCGAGCGCCGTCAGCGCGACGATCATGAAGAGCGGCAGGATCATGCCGACAAAGCCGACCGCGCCCATGGCCATGAAGGTCAGAACGAAACCCGCAAACACCTTCAGCATGATGTGGCCCGCCAGCATGTTGGCGAAAAGACGGACCGAGTGGCTGATGGGGCGGGAGAAATAGGAAATCACCTCGATGGCGACGACGAGCGGCAGAAGCGCGATGGGCACGCCGCTCGGCACGAATACCTTGAGGAAGCGCGGACCGTGCAGGATGAAGCCGGTCAGCGTGACGCCGACGAAAACGGTGATGGCGAGCGTGAAGGTGACGACGATATGGCTCGTCACCGTGAAGGCGATGGGCAGCATCCCCAGCATGTTCGCAAAGAAGATGAACATGAAGAGCGAGAAGATGAAGGGGAAGAAGCGCATCGCGTCATGGCCGGCATTGTCGCGCACCATGTCGGCGAGGAAGGTATAGAAGCCCTCGACCACCGACTGCATCCGGCCCGGCACCATCGAGCCCTTGCCCATGCCAAGCGTGGTGAAGAGGGTGATGGCCACGACCGTCACCACCATCCAGAGGCTGGCATTGGTGAAGGAGGCATCGAGGCCGCCAATGTTCAGGGGGATGAGGGGCTGCACAACGAACTGGTGCAGGGGATCGACGGGAAAACCGCCAGCTTGTTCGGCGCCTGTTGCCACGGTATTGCCTCAGCCTCAGTTCTTGTCGCCGGATTTTTGCCCGGCCGTTGCGTCGCCGGGCGCTTGCCCGGATGATTCCGTTGTCGTCTTCGCCGTCGCGTTCATCGCCTGCGTCGTGCGAAGCACATTCTTTACGCCTGCCACCGTTCCAAGCCCGGTGAAGATCACCAGGAAGATTGGCAGCGTGCCGATGAGCCAGTCCACGAACCAGCCGAGACCGGCTCCGAGGAGCACTCCGGCCACGAGTTCCGAGGAAAGCCGCATGGCGACCCCCATATCGGACATCTTGCCCGTCGGCGCCGGCCTCGTGCTGCCCGCCCGGATATCTTTCCGGGCCGCGCGCGCGGCCGCGATGCGGCTGTCCAGGAGATCGAGTTCTCTCTTCTGGGCGGCCTTCTCGCCATCCGTGGGAGTGCCGGCGTCCTCGTTCCGTTTCACAGCGAAGCCCTGCCGTCAGACATGCTTTTTCGGAGCCCGCCCCGGACCGAAACCGCGCGCACCCTACTGTCACGGTCATACGCTGTCAAGGACCGCAGACAGGGGTTTAAGTCATTGAAATAAAAACCTTTTCGAGCACCTTTCGCGCCTGCGTCATTCGGCCTCGCTAGCGGCCGCGCACGAGTCTCTTTTGCGCTCTCCCGAGGGCATGAAAAAGGCCCCGGAAGCGGTGGCCTTTCCCTTGCGTAAGCTTGCCTCGCGGCGCATGGCCGCAAACGGAGCAGGGGGGCGGGCGGCCTTACATCCGCGTCCCGAGATAGACGATTGCGACACCCAAAACGGCCAAGGGAGATAGCGCCAGCCAGACGGACCGGCGTCGCCAGTAGAGAAAACCGGCATAGGCCACAAGAAGCAGAGGCGCCGACATGAGTAGCCAGACCATCGCATTGAGCCACCAGTGGCCGCCCTGCGAAATGCTCGCCAGAAAAAGAGAAAATGACAGGACGAGCGGAAGAATCGCCAGTCTGGGAACGCCGCCGACGACCGCCCAGAGGAAGTTTACCGCTTCACTGGGGCAGCGGCTCTCCAGAATGCCGAACACGGACACGAATGGGAGGCAAGTTGGGGCATCGGTGTAGGGACGTTCCAACAGAATTCCGATTACCGCCCCGACGCTGAGATAGACGAGCAACCAGCCGCAGAGGTTCTGAGCAATTCTGCTGGTTTTGATTGCCCAAGGCTTCATCTGTGCTCGTTATGGAGGGCCAAGCTTTACGATGCCTCGCGAAGCGTCTCGGCCACATCGAGATCGACCGAAACGAGCGTCGAAACACCGCGCTCCTGCATGGTCACGCCGAAAAGACGGTTCATGCGCGCCATGGTCAGCGCGTGGTGGGTGATGATGAGGAAGCGGGTTTCCGTCGTCCGGGTCATCTCGTCCATCAGGTCGCAGAAACGCTCCACATTGGCATCGTCGAGCGGCGCGTCCACTTCGTCCAGCACGCAGATGGGCGAGGGGTTCGTGAGAAACACCGCGAAGATGAGCGACATGGCGGTGAGCGCCTGCTCGCCGCCCGAAAGCAGCGACATGACCTGGAGCCGCTTGCCCGGCGGGCGCGCCATGATCTCGAGGCCCGCTTCCAGCGGATCGTCCGATTCGGTGAGCTTCAGATGTGCCTCGCCGCCGCCGAAGAGATGAGTGAAGAGGCGCGAGAAATTCGCGTTCACTTTCTCGAAGGCTTCGAGCATGCGCTCGCGTCCCTCGCGGTTGAGGCTGCCGATGCCCTGACGGAGCTTGGCGATCGCGCTGACGAGATCCTCGCGCTCGCTCGTCATGGTTTCCAGCTGCTCGGCAAGCTCGCGCGATTCTTCTTCCGCGCGCAGGTTCACGCCGCCGAGGCTTTCGCGCTCGCGCTTCAGCCGCTCGAGCTTCGCATCGATCTGCTCGAGTTCGGGAAGTTCGGCGCCTTCCTCCAGATTGGCCTGTGCGATGGCTGCTTCCGGCTCGCATTCGAGCACCTCGCGTATGCGTTCCTCGGCTTCGGCCCGCCGCTCGCGCGCGCCTTCGACGAGCCCGTCCACGCGGGCGCGTTCCTCGCGCGTCTCGCCAAGCAGTTGCTGGACGTCCTTCGCATGCTTCACCGCTTCGGCGAGATGCTTCTCGGCTTCTGCAAGCGCGTCTGCCGCTTCGCTGCGGCCGGTTTCCGCTTCCGCGATATGGGTGAGCAGGGCGCGGCGCTTTTCCTCGATCTCCGCCGGCACGCCTTCAAGCGTCTTGAGCTCCGCCTCGGCTTCCGTCTTGCGCTCTTCGAGCGTCGCAATCTGGCGCTCGGCATTGGTGGCGCGAAGCTGCCAGGCGTCGCGCTCCTGCGCGATGGCGGACAGACGCCGCGCGCGCTGATCGGCCTCGCGGCGCAGACCTTCATGCTCGGCACGCGCTTCGGAAAGCTCAAGGCGGAGCGCGGCCACGCGGTCACGCAGTTCCGCGGCCTTGGCGCGGGGTTCCTCGTCGGGCTTCAGGTTCTGCAGCGCAACTTCGGCTTCCTCAAGCGCGCGGGCGGCTTCTACCTTGTCGCCCGAAAGCCGCTCATGGGACTCGGTGAGCGCCGCGAGCCGCGACAGCTGCGCGGAGGCCGCGCGCTCGGCAGCGGCCAGCGCTTCGCGAATCCGGTTGTGATTGCCTTGCGCCTCGCGGAGCGCCGCTCGCCGGGCCTGCTCCTGCTGCATCGCTTCTTCGGCGGCGACATGGGCCGCATCGAAGGCGGCGCGCACTTCGGCGGCCCTTGCTCGCGCATCCGCGAGTTCCATCTCGAGATCGGTAAGGCGGTTGCGCTGTTCGAGCCGGCGTGCGGACGCAGTCGGTGCATCGGCGGCCGCCGTGTAGCCGTCCCAGCGCCAGAGCGCGCCGCCCTGTGTGACAAGCCGCTGGCCGGGGGCAAGCGAAGCCTGCAGGCGCTGGCCGTCCTCGACCGAAACGACGATACCGATCTGCGACAGACGCCGCGCCAGCGAGGCCGGTGCCTTCACGAAATAGGAAAGCGGTGTCGAACCTTCGGGAAGGGCGGGGGGCGTCGCGAAAGGCGCCAGTGTGCCCCAGTGAATGGGTGCAGCGTGATCTTCCGGCACCGACAGATCGTCGCCAAGCGCTGCACCGAGTGCGGTTTCATAGCCATGCTCGACAGTGATCGCATCGATCACCGGCGGCCAGAGGTCGCTTTCGCTGACGGCGAGAAGATCGGCAAGTGTCTTCGCCTCGGCTGCGAGGTCGCCGGCGGCGCGCTCGGCTGCCTGCATCGGCTCTCGCGCCGCCTTCTCGGCGTCTTGTGCGTTGCGCCGAGATTCTTCCGATTCAAGTGCGTGGCGTTCCGCTTCGGCCACCTGCGCTGCCGCAGTGTCGAGTTCGGCGGATTGCAGCGCGATCTGCGCCTTTTTCTCCTCCGCATCCGAGAGCGTTTCGCGCTCGCGCTCGATCTCGGCAAGCTGGCGCTCAAGCTTCTCGATGCGCTGCCGCCCCTGCTCAACATGGCGGACAAGGCTCGTGCGCTCGGCATGAAGCGCGGCAATTTCCTGGTTGATGCGATCGAGCTCGCTTTCGGCCGTTTCCAGCGTCACGCGCGTTTCCTCGACGCGCGCCTGCGCTTTTTCCTGCGCCTGGCCTTGTCCTTCTTCCGCTGCGCGGAGCTCCTGGGCTTCCGCATCGAGGCGCGACATCGCACCTTGCGTGTCCTCGATCAGGTGGCGCTCGCGGCCGAGGTCCTGCCCGATCTGGTCGAGGCGCGCGGTCAGCCGCGCCGCCTGTTCGCGGGCGCGGGCTTCTTCCGCATCGAGATTTTCGCGCGCGACCGTGAGGCGGTGGAGCCGCGCCGCGGCTTCCGCTTCCTTCTCGCGGAGCGGCGGCAACCTGTCGGCGGCTTCTGCCTCAAGCGTCGTCGCGGCGGCCGCTTCACGCGTGAGTTCGGCAACACGCCGATCCGTATCCGCGAGCTTTTCTTCCGACTGCTTCAGTGATGTGACGGCATGCGTCCAGCGCAAATGAAGAAGGATCGCCTCCGTTTCGCGGATCTGGCCCGACAGATTGCGGTAGCGCACAGCCTGCCGCGCCTGCCGCTTGAGGCTAGCAAGCTGCGATTCGATCTGCGCAACAACGTCGTCGAGGCGCGTGAGATTGGTCTCGGCGGCCTTGAGGCGAAGTTCCGCTTCGTGGCGGCGCGTATAGAGGCCGGTAATGCCCGCCGCTTCTTCCAGGATGCGGCGGCGGTTGATCGGCTTCGAGGAAATGAGCTGGGCGATCTGGCCCTGCCGCACCAGCGCCGGCGAATGGGCGCCCGTCGACGCGTCTGCGAAGAGAAGCTGTACGTCGCGCGCACGCACCTCGCGCCCGTTGATGCGATAGGTCGAGCCTTGATCGCGTTCGATCTTGCGCGATACCTCGATCACATCGAATTCATTATAGGCGGCCGGCGCAGAGCGGTCCGAATTGTCGATATAGAGCACCACTTCCGCATGGTTGCGCGCGGGCCGGCCCGTGGTGCCGGCGAAGATCACATCCTCCATGCCCGAGCCGCGCATGTTCTTGAACGAGTTTTCGCCCATCACCCAGCGCATGGCTTCGAGCAGGTTCGACTTGCCACAGCCATTCGGCCCGACAATGCCGGTCAGGCCCGGCTCGATGATGAGATCGGTCGGGTCGACGAAGGATTTGAATCCTGAAAGCCGGAGGCGGTTGAACTTCACTGTCTGTCTCGATCTTCTGTGTTGCGGAGGCGGGGCAAGCGCCCCGCCACTCTGCGGTTATTCCTGTGCGGCGCCGGATGCGGGCGCGCCGCGGTTTGCCAACGCCTTCTTGATGATCGGCTCGAACTCATCCCAGGGCAGCGCGCCTTCGACCTTCTCCCCATTGACGAAGAAAGTGGGCGTGGAGCGGACCCCGAAGGTATCGCGGCCACGCATTGCCACGTCGCGGACATGGTTGAAGATGTTCTGGTCCTGCATGCACTGGTCGAAGCGTTCTTCGGAGAAGCCGCCCTGCCGCGCAATGGCCTTGAGGTCCTCAAGCGGCGTCTGGGTGAAAGCCCATTGCGTCTGCCGCTCGAACAGCGTGTCCACAAAGCCGAAATAGCGCTCCTCGCCCGCGCAATGCGAGAGCATGAAGCCCGCCGTCGCAACCGGGTCATAGGGGAAGTCGCGCAGAATGTAATAGACCTGCCCCGTCTCGACATAATTCTCCACGAGGAGCGGCAACGTGTGGACCGCAAAGCTCGCGCAGTGGTTGCAGGTCAGCGAGGCATATTCGATCACGGTCACCGGCGCGTTGGGGTCGCCCTTCGTCATGTCGCCCAGCGGACCGGGCACCAGCAGTTCCCGCTCGAAGGCGGTGGCCCCGGCGCGGCCTTCCGGGGCGCCGTTGGAGCCGATGAAGAGATAGGCGAGCACGCCGAGCACGACGGCGAGAATGGCGGCGGCGCCTGCAATGACTGCTTTATTTTGATTCACGGGAACAGCTTCCTACCAGATGTTGGGGCATTATGGCGGCGAGGGCAGGAGCCCTCAACCAAACCTTTCTGTTGCCTTGGCACGAGAATCGGGACTCGCGGGGCTATTTCTTCCGGGCTGCGCCGAGCACATTTTCGCCGAGCTTCTCGAGAGCCCGTTTCAGCGCCGGTTCCTCAATATTTTCAAGCTCTTGGGAGAGCACCTGCCGCTCTTCGGGCGCAAGCGCCCGGATGCGGCGGTAGCGCGGCCGGGGTTTGGGCGGCAGCGGCCCCTGCACAAGCTTCAGCCTGGCGACGGCAGCATAGCCGTAATAGGAATTGATGCGCTCGACGATCTGCGGCTCAAGATGGCGGATTTCGACCGCCACGGGCCCATCGACGCGCACGGTCAGCACGGCGCCCTGCCGCATCCGCGTGTCTTCGCCCGAAGCTCTTGGAAAGACTAGCTTTTCAGGCGAGGAATACTCGGCAAGCCCGGTTCCTACAATCTCTGCCCAACGCGCGAGGATATGGGCCTCGCTGAAGCCGCGCTTGGTAAAGGCCGAGCGCGCAACGCCGAGTACCCGCGCGCCGATGGGGGCAGGGCGGTAGCGCATTGAGGCAACGGGGCGGCCATATCCTGTCATGGGGCGCATTCTGACTCGAAATCAGCCCAAGCGCGAATTGCCAAGGCGAATTGACTAGCCGGGGCAGGGCGGGTGACAACCGGCCTATGGGAAAGAGCCTCGAAAACCCGCCCGAAACCGGGAGCAAGCCCGCCGCCGCGCCGCTGCTCGCGTGGTATGACAGACACGCCCGCGTGCTGCCTTGGCGCGCCCGCAAGGGCGAATGGTCCGACCCTTATGCAGTCTGGCTCTCCGAAATCATGCTGCAGCAGACGACGGTTGCAACGGTCGGGCCTTATTTTATGCGCTTCCTTGCCCGCTGGCCGAATGTCGCGGCGCTTGCCGCCGCGCCGGTGGAAGAGGTGATGAAGGAATGGGCGGGGCTCGGCTACTACAGCCGCGCGCGGAACCTCCATGCCTGCGCGAGAGCGGTCGCCGCGGAGCATGGCGGGAAGTTCCCGGAAAACCTGGAAGACCTCTCGAAACTGCCGGGCATCGGCCCCTATACGGCGGCCGCGATCGCCGCCATCGCCTTCGGCAAGCCCGCGACGGTTGTGGACGGCAATGTCGAGCGCGTGGTGGCAAGGCTTTTCGCGCTGCGCGATCCCTTGCCGCAAGTGAAGCCCGAAATCAGGGAAAAGGCGGCGACGCTGACGCCATTGAAACGTGCAGGCGACTTCGCCCAGGCGATGATGGATCTCGGCGCCACCATCTGCACGCCGAAAAGCCCGGCCTGCAACCGCTGCCCGATCGAAGCCCTGTGCGACGCAAAGGCGGAAGGCATTGCGGCGCTGCTGCCCGCCCGGGCGCCGAAGAAGGAAAGGCCGGTGCGGCGCGGCGCCTGCTTCTGGCTGATGAAGGGCGATCATGTCTGGCTTCGCCGCCGCCCGGAAGTGGGACTCCTCGGCGGCATGATGGAAGTGCCGGGCTCGCCTTGGGACAGCCGCGAGGCGGAAGGCGCGAAGCCCGGTCTTGATCACGCGCCGCTCGATGCCGGGTGGAAGCGCGTGCCCGGAAAGGTCGAGCACACCTTCACCCACTTCCATCTGATGCTTGACGTCTACACCGCGACGACACGAAAGAAATCCGTGCCCGGCGGCGGTGAATGGGTGCCGCTCGACCGTCTCGCCGGCGAAGCCCTTCCGACCGTGATGCGGAAGGTCGCGGCCCACGCCATGCCCGATGCGGGGCCGCTTTTCGCGAAGCGGTGATTACGCCTCGCCCATCTCCGCCCGCACCTTCTGGCGCAGGATGTCGATGGGCTTGAGTTTCCCGTCGGTCTTGAAATGCCAGAACGTCCAGCCGTTACAGGCATCGAGCCCCTGCACATGGGCGCCGATCTTGTGGATGGAGCCCGTGGCGTCGCGGCAGACGATAGAGCCGTCTGCGCGGACGCGCGCGGCGTGGCGGCGCTGCGGATCGGTGAGGACGGTGCCGGGTTCGAGAAGGCCACGCTCCACGATGGTCCCGAAGGGCACGCGCGGCTCGGCCTTTTTCGATGTCGTGACCTTCAGGTCTTCGGCATCGCCCGCCTTCACCTGGCGGATGCGCTCGCGCGCAACCTTGATGTAGCGCTGTTCGCGTTCGATGCCGATGAACTTGCGGCCGAGTTTTTTCGCGACGGCGCCGGTCGTGCCCGTGCCGAAGAAGGGATCGAGGATCGTGTCGCCCGGATTGGTCGTGGCGAGCAGCACGCGGTGAAGCAATGCTTCCGGTTTTTGCGTCGGATGCGCCTTGCCGCCTTCGTCGTCCTTCAGCCGCTCGCCGCCCGTGCAGATCGGCAGCGTCCAGTCGGAGCGCATCTGCAGGTCGTCGTTGAGGGCTTTCATGGCATCGTAATTGAAAGTGTATTTCTTCTGCTCCGCGTCGCGCGTCGCCCAGATCAGCGTCTCATGCGCATTGGTGAAGCGCGTGCCGCGGAAATTCGGCATCGGGTTCGACTTCCGCCACACCACGTCATTCATGATCCAGTAGCCGAGATCCTGCATCGTCGCGCCGACGCGGAAGATGTTGTGATAGGAGCCGATCACCCAGATCGCGCCCGTATCCTTCAACACGCGGCGTGCCGCAGCCATCCAGTTGCGGGTGAAGGTGTCGTAATCCGCGAAGCTCGCAAACTTGTCCCAGTCGTCGTCCACGGCGTCGACCTTGGACTGATCGGGCCGGGTAAGTTCGCCGCCCAACTGGAGGTTGTAGGGCGGGTCCGCGAAAATCAGGTCGACCGACTTCTCGGGCAAGGAATTCATCGCCTCGATGCAGTCGCCCTGGATGATGATTTCCGCCGGGTTTTCTTTTTTTGCCCCGGACTTCTCGCTGACGCGCCCCACTCGAACTACCCCTTGGAAATGACAAGGCGGCGATCATGAGTCAGTGCGGATTCGCGGTCAATAATCTTTTTGAATCAATAAGTTAACGGATTCGGCGGACACAAGATCGAGTCCCCCTGCGGCGGCCGGACTCAATATGTTGCGTATCGGCGCGAAGCTGCGGCGGTGATGCGCGCATGGGCCGAGCCGCGAAATCGCCTCCAGATGCGCAGGTGTGCCATAACCCATGTGACGCTCGAAGCCGTAGCCAGGATGGGCAAAGGCAAGTTCGGCCATCATGCGGTCGCGCGTGACCTTGGCGGCGATCGAGGCCGCCGCGATCGACAGGGCGCAGCCGTCGCCGCCGATCACCGCGCGTGAAGTACAGGCGAGGTCGGGCGGGCAGCGATTGCCGTCGATCAGCGCGAATTGCGGCGCGCGCGGCAATGCGGCGACAGCGCGCGTCATCGCGAGCATGGTCGCCTGGAGAATATTGACCTCGTCTATTTCCTCGACGCTCGCGACGCCGATGCCGATTTCGGCGCAGCTTGCGAGCGCCGCGAAAAGTTCCTCGCGGCGCATCGCGTCGAGCTTCTTGGAATCGTCGAGACCATCCGGACAGTTCGAAAAGTCGATGATGACCGCCGCTGCAACGACCGGCCCGGCAAGCGGCCCACGCCCGGCCTCGTCCACGCCGCAAACGAGATGCGCAGGCGCGCCCGCTTCCATTTCGAGGGCATAGTCCGGCCGCAGGAGGCGAGGCGCAGGACTCGGCGCGGGCTTCTTCTTCTTCGCAGCATTCTTCTTTACGGGCGGCATGGCCGCGAGTGTGCCGCGAGTCCGCAGCGAGAGCTAGGCCGATTTACTGCGAATTAGCCGCGCCGCACTGCCGTCACAATAAATCCAGCTGCTTGCCTCGTCCCGGCACGCGGAACTGCGAACAGTCGAGCGAGCGGAACTCGCCGCGGCCATAGCCGATGCCAAGCTTTTTCGTTGCGATTTCGAAGCGCCGCGCGATCTGCCAGGCGTAAGGTCCGGTGCCGGATTGCCGCTCGCCCCATTTCGCATCGTAATCCTTGCCGCCGCGCATCTGGCGGATGAGCGAGAGAACATGCGCGGCACGGTCCGGCACATGCTCGTTGAGCCATTCGACGAAAATATCCCGGATCTCGAGCGGCAGGCGAAGGATGACGAAATTCGCCTCCCGCGCGCCGGCATGGGAAAGCCCGGTCAGGATTTTCTCGATCTCCATGTCGTTGAGCGCCGGAATGACGGGCGCGATCATTGCGCCGGTAGGAATGCCTGCATCCGACAGAAGCCTGATCGCCTCCATGCGTCGCGACGGCGTGGAGGCGCGCGGTTCGAGCGCCCGGGCAAGCTTCGGATCGAGCGTCGTCACGGAAAGCGCCACGCGAACGAGATTGCGTTCCGCGAGCGAGGAGAGAATGTCGATATCGCGCACGATCCGTGCCGACTTGGTGAGGATCGTGACGGGGTGGTTATAGGCCGACAGCACCTCGAGCAGGCTTCGCGTGATGCGGTAGCGCTGCTCGATCGGTTGATAGGGATCGGTATTCGTACCCATGGCGATGGGCGCGACTTCATAGCCGGGCTTCGCCAGCTCCTTTTCCAGAAGCTGCGCCGCATTCGGCTTTGCAAAGAGCTTGCTTTCGAAATCGAGACCGGGCGAGAGCCCCATATAGGCATGGGTCGGCCGCGCGAAACAATAAACGCAGCCATGCTCGCAACCGCGATAGGCATTGACCGAACGGTCGAATGGGATGTCGGGCGAGGAATTGCGCGTGATGATGTGGCGCGCGGCTTCTTCCGTCACCTGCGTCTTGAGCGCCGGTACGTCTTCGAGGTTGTCCCAGCCGTCATCGACAAGCTCGCGGGATTGCGGTTCGTAGCGTCCGCTCCGGTTGGTCAGCGCGCCCCGGCCACGGCGGCCGCTCTCGGGCAAATGAGGCTCGCGGACGCTCGGGGGTACGAGGGGCGCCCTGCGGGGGACAGGGCGATGGTCCGTGAGCCCGTAGGGCCGCTTGGCCGCGCGGTTGCCAACCGGGGAATTGGCTTGGGGCGCGGGGTGGCCGGGGGGCGCTGTTTCGCGACTCGTCGTCATGAGAGAAGTATAGCGAACAATGAGAACATAACAAGAACATTGTTCTTGTTCCTCATGCGTCCTAGACTGACTGCGGCTGAAATGAGCGTTTCCGAGGGAGGTAGGAATGAGCGTCCTCGATATGTCGAAAAACCCGGTTCACCTGGGACCAGGCGGCAAAGCCGCGGTGCAGCCTGAGTTCACGGGCGGCATGGACTGGTACATGGCCTATGGCGAGCGCCATGACGAAGATGGCGTTGAGGGAAGGCTCGTCTCGATGTTCACTTTCACCGCGCCCTGGGAAAGCTGGGAAATGCACCCGGCGGGAGCGGAGGTCGTTCTCTGCGTTTCAGGGCGCATGGTGCTGCATCAGGAATTGCCGGAAGGCGTGAGGAAGGTCGCGCTTGAGCCCGGCCAATATGCGGTCAATCCGCCCGGCGTCTGGCATACGGCCGATATAGAAGGAACGGCGACCGCCGTCTTCATCACGACGGGCCTTGGCACCGAGCATCGGCCGAGATGACGGAGCCGGCCGAATTTTGAGATTTCCCGTGCCGCCGCTATCTTGCGCGCCATGCTGAGTGTCATCATTCCGACCCTGAATGCCGAAGAGACCTTGACGCGGACGTTGGCGCCGCTGGTGCCTGCAGCCGTGCGCGGACTTCTTCAGGAGGTGATCGTGGTCGATGGCGGCTCGATCGACGAGACGTTGGAAATCGTCGAAGCGGCGGGCGCGAAGCTTGTCCAGGCGCCAAGGGGCCGAGGCCAGCAGCTGGCGGCAGGCGCGCGCGTCGCGAAGGGTAACTGGCTTCTCTTTCTTCATGCCGACACGGTGCTGGAGCCTGGCTGGATACCGGAAGTCGAAAAATTCTTCGAGCAGATCGAGAAGGGCCGCTTCCGCGATGGAGAAATGGCGGCGGCCTTCCGCTTTGCGCTGGACGACTTTTCTGGCTGGGCACGTTTGCTCGAGCGCATGGTGGCAATGCGCTGCGCGCTGTTCCGCCTGCCCTATGGCGATCAGGGGCTGCTTGTAAACCGCAGGCTCTATGAACGAGTGGGCGGCTTCCGCGACATTCCGCTGATGGAGGATGTGGACCTCGTGCGCCGCATCCCGCGCCGCAAGCTCGTCATGCTGCGAACGGCCGCCCTCACGAGTCCGCATCGCTATATTCGCGATGGGTTCCTCGCACGTTCACTCCGCAACGCTTTCTGCCTCACGCTCTATTATCTTCGCGTGCCGCCCCGCTTTATTGCGCGGATGTACGGCTGAGCGCCGTTCCCATGCAGCTCGATCCACAACTCGTCATCATGGCGAAGCGGCCGCAGATCGGCCGTGTGAAGACGCGCTTGGCGAGCGACATCGGCGCGGCGGAAGCACTGCGCTTCTTCAGGAGCGCGAGCGCCTCGCTCATTCGCCGCGTGGCGCGCGATCCCCGCTGGCAGACCGTGATTGCCGTAGCTCCAGACGAAGCGACGCATGATCGAGGCATCTGGCCGGCAGATATTCCGCGCGTGCCGCAAGGGGGCGGCGATCTCGGTGCACGCATGGGCCGCCTTTTCCGCGAATTGCCTCCGGGCCCTGTGGTCATCATCGGCGCGGATATCCCGGGCATCACGCGTGCGCATGTCGCATGTGCCTTCGCCGCACTCGGCAATCGGGATGCCGTGCTCGGTCCGGCCGACGATGGCGGCTATTGGCTGGTGGGGCTGCGCCGCCGCCCGCGTGTCGCGGAAATCTTCGGGAATGTCCGTTGGTCGAGCGAACACACATTCGGCGACACGGCAGAAAACATCCGCAGTCAGGCGTTGAGCCTTGCGGTCATCGGCACGCTCGCCGATATCGACACCGGCGACGACTTCAGAAAATGGCGGCGAGGGAGATGAGCGATCTCGATCCGTTCAAGATATTTCTCGAGCTGCAGCTCGCCCTGCCGCGCAACGGGCCGGGGAGTAGCCGCGCAACGGAGGCCGCCTTTGCGCTTGTGCCGCCGCTCGATGAAAACGCGCAAATTCTCGATATCGGCTGCGGGCAGGGGGCTTCTACCTTCGATCTGCTGCGGCTGACGAATGCGCGCGTTACCGCCATCGATCTCTATGAGCCTTTCCTCGAAAAGATGAACGCTCGCGCCACGCGCGAAGGTATCGGCGACGACCGCCTCGTCATCAAGCGCGCCGACATGGAGGCACTGCCTTTCCATGAAGGCGAGTTCGACCTCATCTGGTCGGAAGGCGCCATCTATCTCATCGGTTTCGCCAAAGGGCTGAAACTCTGGCGGCGTTTTCTGAAACCGGAAGGCCATGTCGCCGTCACGGAATGTACCTGGCTCACAGGCAATCCCTCGGACGAGGCTCGCACCTTCTGGGACGCGGCCTATCCGGCAATGGGCACGATCGCGTCGAATGCCGCGGCGGCGGAGCGCGCAGGCTATGAGGTGATCGGCACGCAGGTGCTGCCACCGGAAGACTGGCGGACCGGTTACTATGTGCCCATGCGGCGGAAGATTGCGGACATGCGCGAGACATATGGCGATGAAGTCGAACCCGTTCTCGCCGAAGCGGAGGCCGAGATTGCCCTCTTCGAGAACAATCCCGGCCAGTATTCCTATGTCTTCTATGTAATGCGGCTGAAGGGCTAGCCGCGCGCCTTGATCGCGTCGCGAATTTCCTCGAGCAGCACTTCCTGGCGTGGCGGCGCGGAAGGTGCGGGCGCCTCGCCCTTTGCGATGCGGGCCTTCAGCGCATTCATCTGCTTGATGACGAGGAATAGCGCAAAGGCGACGATGGTGAACTGGATGATGGCGTTGATGAAGCGCCCATAGGCGAGAACCGGGACACCCGCCGCCTTCGCTGCATCCACGGAAGCAGGTGCAGTCTCCGCCAGTGTGAGCGCGATGAAATAATCGCTGAAATCGACCCCGCCCATGATCGCGCCGATCGGCGGCATGATGACGTCATTGACGAGCGACTGCACGATGGTCGTGAAAGCCGCGCCGATGATGATGCCGACCGCCATGTCGAGCACATTGCCCTTCAGGGCAAATTCGCGAAATTCCTTGAGCATTTGGGCTGACCTCCGTCCCGGTGATTCCTTCTGAGGCAGGAATCGTGCCGCGCGCCGGAGAAAGGCACAACGGGAAAGAAACCGGAAGGCGGCCTTGCGCATCGGCCTGAAATGTAATGTTATATTATAACATTCCGATATTCGAGGTATCCCATGTCTGAGCGGAAACTCCCTGTGACTGTCCTGTCCGGCTTTCTCGGTGCGGGAAAGACGACCCTGCTCAATCACATCCTGAACAATCGGGAGGGGCGCCGCGTCGCCGTCATCGTCAACGATATGAGCGAGGTGAATATCGACGCCGATCTCGTCCGGGCGGGTGATGCCGCCTTCACCCGCTCTGAGGAGCAGCTCGTCGAGATGACCAATGGCTGCATTTGCTGCACCTTGCGCGACGACTTGCTGAAGGAAGTCCGCATGCTGGCGGAGGAAGGGCGCTTCGACTACCTGGTTATCGAATCGACCGGCATATCGGAGCCACTGCCCGTCGCGGCGACCTTCGACTTTCGCGATGAGGCGGGCGAGTGTCTTGGCGATGTCGCAGAACTGGACACGATGGTGACGGTGGTCGATGCGGCGAACCTCCTCAAGGATTATTCATCGAGCGACTTTCTTGCCGATCGCGGAGAAAGCCTTGGCGAGGACGACACGCGCTCATTGGTGAGTTTGCTCGTCGAGCAGATCGAGTTTGCCAATGTGATCGTCCTGAACAAGGTGGACGAGGCGAGCCCGCAGGAACTCGAGCTCGCCCGGAGCATCATCCGCTCGCTCAATGCGGATGCGAGGATCGTGGAAACGAATTTCGCGCGCCTGCCGCTCGCGGAGGTGCTGGATACGGGCCTTTTCGACTTTGAGGAGGCCCAGCGCCACCCCCTCTGGTACAAGGAACTCTTCGGCTTTGCCGATCACACGCCCGAGACCGAAGAATACGGCATTCGCAGCTTTGTCTACCGTGCGAGGCGTCCCTTTCACCCTGAGAAGTTCCACCGTTTTCTGAATTCGAACTGGCCGGGCGTCATCCGCGCTAAGGGGCACTTCTGGCTGGCCACACGGCCGGAATGGGTCGGTGAGGTAAGCCAGGCAGGCGCGCTCGTCCGCAACGAGGCGATCGGCTATTGGTGGGATGTGCTGCCGCGCGACCGCTGGCCCGACAATCCCGAATGGCGCGCGCAACTGGACAAGAACTGGCACGAGGTCTGGGGCGACCGCCGCCAGGAAATCGTCTTCATCGGCATCGCTCGTGAAATGGACGAAGCGTGGATAAGGCGTGAACTCGACGCCTGCCTTCTCGGTTCGGACGCAAGGCCGAAATTCGACTGGAAGGCGTGGGACAAGCTCCGCGATCCTTTCCCGGTCTGGAGCAGAGACGCGGCAGCCTGAGATGAAAGCCCTCGCGAAACCTGCGCCGCACCTCGCTGCGCCTGAAATCCTGATACGGCAGGTGCCGGAATCCGTTCTGCAATGGCTCGACGCCCTGGCGCCGGACGACCTCCCGTCGGCCCGTTTCGTCGCGCGCGCGGAAGATGTGGCCGGTTTGCTCCCCGGGGAATGCGCGCCCTGGCTGCGCATGGACATTGCGAATCTGGCTCGCAGCTTTGCCGTGCGGGCAGGCTGCCGCGAACTGGAGGTGCGGCTCGATCGCATCGATGACGATGCCTGCAGCCGCTTCCATCGCGATCATGTGTCGCTTCGGCTGCTCTGCGCCTATCGCGGCCCCGGCACGCAGTGGGTCCCCGGTGACGAAGCGGAACAGGCGTTGCGCGAGCAGCATGGGTTTCGCGGCACGGTCAATGAGCTGCCGCGTTTCGCGGTCGGCATATTCGAAGGGCGGAATTGCGCCTCTGGCGGCGTTCTGCACCGTTCGCCGCCGATCCTCGGCACCGGCATGACCCGGCTTCTTCTCTGCCTGACCCCGGCGGGTGAAATCTGCGGCTGCCCGGCGGATCACTAGGAAAGCAAAATGCAGTTTGTCCGTCTGTCGCGCGATCAGGCATCGCAGTTCCTCGATCTCATCGAGAGCTTCCGAAAGGGGGAGCTTACACGGCGTTCCCTGCGCGGACGCTTGAAGCTGCTCGACCAAGGCGGGAACGAACAACTCTGGGAACTCTTCCTCACGCGCTTCGATCATGCAGACGAAGATGCATGGGGCAGCAACTGAACGGGAAAACTAAGGTGGCAACGCTTACATTCTGTACGACGGTCGTTTTCGATCACGGTGCAATCAACCAGCTCGGTTCCGCCCTGAAGGGGCAGGGCATTTCTCGCCCGCTCATCTGCACCGATATGGGGCTTGTGCGTGCGGGTGTCGTCGACAAGGTGCGCGGCGCCATGTCGAACGAGTTTCAGGCGACGATTTTCCACGACACGCCGGAGAATCCGACAGAAGAGGCAGTCCTCGCCGCCGCCGCCCTCTATCGCGAGGCTGATTGCGACGGGATCATTGCGCTTGGCGGCGGCTCCTCCATGGACCTCGGCAAGGCCGTAGCCCTCACGGTTACGCATCAAGGCGATATGATCTCATTCACGGCCGGTGTCGGCGGTGCGCAGAAAATCGGTCCTGTGGCGCCCCTCGTCGCCGTCCCGACGACCGCCGGCACGGGCAGCGAGGTCTCGACCGGTGCCGTCGTCATCATGTCGAATGGCGAAAAGCTTATTCTCGCGAGCAAACACCTGGTGCCGCGCATCGCGATCTGCGATCCCGATCTGACGCTTGGCCTGCCGCCGCTCCTCACCGCCGCGACGGGCATGGACGCCGTTGCCCATTGCATAGAGGCCGTATGTTCACGCCAGATCAATCCGCCGGCCGATGCAGTGGGGCTCGACGGTATTCGCCGCGCGCTCGGCCTGGGCAATCTTGAGCGTGCCGTCGCCGACGGTGCCGATGCGCAGGCGCGCTGGAACATGATGATGGCTTCGACCGAAGGCGCCATGGCCTTTACCAAGGGCCTCGGCGCGGTTCACTCGATGAGCCATGCCTGCGGCTCCCTGCCGGGCCTGCGTCTCCATCACGGCACGTTGAACGCCGTCTGTCTTCCCTGTATATTGCGCTACAATCACGAAAAGATCGGGGAAGCCCTGCAGGGCATCTCTTCGGCAATGGGACTGCCGCAGGGCGCAGATGTTTCCGACGAGATCGAAGCGCTGAATATCCGGCTCGGCCTTCCCCAAAGCCTCGGCGCGATGGGCGTTACCGCCGACATGATCCCCTATCTCTCGGAGCACGCCGTGAAGGATGTTTGCACCTTCACCAATCCGCGGAGTGTCAACCGGGGCGAGTATGCCGTTCTTTTCGAGCAGGCGATCGCAGGCTGAAGGCGTTCACTTGCGCTGCTTGTGCTCCTCAAGGCGCGGCATGATCTCGACGAAATTGCAGGGGCGGTAGCGGAAATCAAGCTGGTGGACGAGGATTTCGTCCCAGCCGTCCTTGCAGGCGCCGGGCGAGCCCGGCAGCGCGAAGAGGAAAGTGCCGCCTGCGACACCCGCTGTCGCTCGCGACTGGATCGTCGATGTGCCGATCTTGTCGTAGGAGACGCGGTGGAAGAGGGCCGAGAACCCGTCGATCTCCTTGTCGTAGACCGACTTGAAAGCCTCCGGCGTCACGTCGCGCCCGGTGAGCCCGGTGCCGCCGGTCGAGATCACCACGTCCACCTTGTCGTCCGCGATCCAGGTCTTGAGCGTGCTGCGAATGAGCGACGTGTCGTCCGGCACGATGCGGCGCGCAGCGATATGATGTCCCGCCTTCTCGATACGCTCGGCCAGCGTATCGCCCGACTTGTCGTCCTCGGCTGTGCGCGTGTCGGAGACAGTCAGCACGGCGATATTGAGGGGGATGAAGTCGCGTGTCTCGTCGATGCCGGGCATGAAAATACCTTTCGCGGGGAGATGGCCGCATCATATAGCGGAAATCGGTCAGGGTGTCCCGGCGTAAAGCAAAGCGCCATCGCCGCCGCGCCGTCAGCCATGAAGACGGCGCGGCGGCTCAGGCACACCGGCGGGATCAGGACGCCGCCGGCGCCGGGACCGGCGTCTTGCCATGCGCCGTATCGGGGATCGGCTCGTCGAAGGTGAGCGTTTCCCCATGCTGGCGGAGAGGCCGGTTGCCTGTCAGCTTGCGCAGCAGCACATAGAAGACGGGCGTGAAGAAAATGCCGAAGGCGGTCACGCCGAGCATGCCGAAAAGCACGGCGATGCCCATGGCATTGCGCATTTCGGCGCCCGCGCCGCTCGAGATCGCCAGCGGCAACACCCCCATGATGAAGGCGATGGAGGTCATCAGGATCGGGCGGAGCCGCAGCCGGCTCGCCTCGATCGCCGCCTGAACGGGCGTACGGCCTGCGAATTCAAGTTCACGCGCGAATTCGACGATCAGGATGGCGTTCTTCGCCGACAATCCGACGAGGACCATCAGGCCGATCTGGGTGAAGATGTTGCTGTCGCCGCCTGTCATCCAGACGCCGGTCATCGCCGCCAGCAGGCTCATGGGTACGATCATGATGATCGAGAGTGGGAGCGCGAGGCTCTCATACTGTGCCGCAAGCACGAGGAAGACGAGCAGGATCGCCACCGGGAAAATGATGAGCGCCGAATTCCCGGCAAGGATTTCCTGATAGGTGAGCTCCGTCCATTCGAAGGAGAAGCCCTTGGGCAAGGTCTCTGCCGCGATGCGCTCCACGGCGGCGCGCGCCTCGCCCGAGGAATAGCCGGGCGCCGCGTCGCCGTTCACGTCCGCCGAGAGAAAGCCGTTATAGCGCATGGCGCGCTCCGGCCCCGCGCTTGGCTGAACATTGACAAGCGCAGACAGCGGAACCATCTCGCCGCTCGTCGAGCGAACGCGCAACTGGCCGATATCCTCGGCGCGCGCACGGAACGGTGCATCCGCCTGGACGCGAACCGAATAGGTCCGGCCGAAGCGGTTGAAGTCGTTCACATAGAGCGAACCGAGATAGATCTGCATCGTCTCGAACACGCTGGTCACGGGCACGCCAAGCTGGCGCGCGCGGGTCCGGTCGAGATCGACATAGAGTTGCGGCACATTCACCTGATAGCTGGTGAAAAGGCCGGTGAGTTCGGGCGCCTGCTCGGCCGCGGCAAGAAACTCCTTCAGAACCCGGTCCAGTTCCGCGTAGCCAAGGCCCGCGCGATCCTGAATCTGCAGCTTGAATCCGCCGATCGTGCCGAGGCCCTGAACGGGCGGCGGCGGAAAGATCGCGATATAGGCATCCTGGATCTGGCCAAACTTTTCGTTCAGTCGTTCGGCAATGGCAAAGCCGCTGAGGGAGGCGTCCTTGCGGTCGCCGAATTCGTCCAGACCCAGGAATACGATGCCGGCATTGGCGCTGTTGGTGAAGCCGTTGATCGACAGACCCGGGAAAGCGATAGCGTTCTTTACGCCGGCCTCGCCGAGCGAGATGTCGCCCATGCGGCGGATCACATCTTCCGTACGGTCGAGCGTCGCCCCGTCGGGAAGCTGAGCAAAACCGACGAGATACTGCTTGTCCTGCGCGGGCACAAAGCCGCTCGGTACCGCCTGAAAGACGCCCCAAGTAAGGCTGATCAGCGCCAGATAGACGCCCATCGTGATGGCCTTGCGCGAAACGATGCGCGCCACACCCTGCCCGTAGGCCTCGGAGCTTGCGCCGAAAAAGGCATTGAACCGGCGGAAGAACCAGCCAAAGGCGAAGTCGATGCCGCGCGTCAGCTGGTCCTTCGGTTCATCATGACCCTTGAGCAGCAGCGCCGCGAGTGCCGGCGAAAGCGTCAGCGAATTGATGGCTGAAATCACCGTCGAGATCGCGATGGTGAGGGCGAACTGCCGGTAGAACTGCCCGGTGAGACCGGAGCTCATGGCAAGCGGAACGAAGACGGCAACCAGCACGAGCGCAATGGCGATGATGGGACCCGAGACCTCGCGCATCGCGCGGTAGCTCGCTTCGAGCGGCGTCAGCCCTCGCTCGATATTCCGTTCGACGTTCTCGACGACGACGATGGCGTCGTCCACGACAATGCCGATGGCAAGCACAAGGCCGAACAGGCTGAGCGCATTCACCGAGAAGCCGAAAAGATACATCACGGCAAAGGTGCCGACGATGGATACCGGCACCGCAAGAAGCGGAATGATCGAGGCCCGCCACGTCTGCAGGAAGATGATGACGACGAGAACGACGAGCGCCACCGCCTCGAGTAGCGTGGTGATGACGGCATCGATGGAAGCGCGCACGAACTGCGTCGGGTCGTAGACGATGTCGTAATCGACGCCTTCCGGCATCATTTCCTTCAGTTCCGCCATCGTCGCGCGGACATTGTCGGAAATCTCGATGGCATTGGAGCCGGGTGCCTGGAAGATCGGAATGGCGACGGCGCTGTCATTGTTGAGCAGCGAGCGCAGCGCATATTCGGCCGCGCCGAGCTCGATCCGCGAGATGTCGCTGAGCCGCGTTACCTCGCCATTCTCGCCGGTCTTCACGATGATCTCGGCAAATTCGTCGGGAGATTGCAGACGTCCCTGCGCATTGACGGGAAGCTGCAGGTCGATGCCGGGCAGCATCGGCGAGGCGCCGATGACGCCGGCGGCCGCCTGCACGTTCTGCGCCCGAATCTCCTGCACCACGTCGCTTGCCGACAGCCCTCGCTCCGCGATCTTTTGCGGGTCGAGCCAGATGCGCATGGAATAGTCGCCAGACCCGAACAGGCTCACCTCGCCCACGCCCGGCAGCCGCGCGAGACGGTCCTTCACATTGAGCACCGCATAATTGCGCAGATAGGTCATGTCGTAGCGGCCGTTCGGCGATGTGAGATGCACGACCATCGTAAGGTCGGGCGAACTCTTCACCGTGGTGATGCCGAGACGGCGTACTTCTTCAGGCAGGCGCGGCTCGGCCTGGGCGACGCGGTTCTGGACGAGCTGCTGCGCCTTGTCGGGGTCGGTGCCGAGCGCAAACGTCACGGTGAGCGTCATCAGCCCGTCGGTGGTCGCCTGGCTCGACATGTAGAGCATGTCCTCGACGCCGTTCACAGCTTCCTCGATGGGGGTCGCCACGGTTTCGGCGATCACCTTGGGATTGGCGCCGGGATACTGCGCCCGCACCACGACGGTCGGCGGCACGACTTCGGGATATTCGGAGATGGGAAGATTGGGGAGCGAGAGCAGCCCCGCGAGGAAGATCAGGATCGACAGCACGCCGGCAAAGATCGGTCTGTCGATGAAAAAGCGCGAAATGTTCATGGCAGCATCTCTCATTCGCAGGCAGCGTGCTGCCCGGTTCGTTCGCTGATGGGAAAGGGCGTGTCCGGCGGGCCGTCCTGATCCGGCCCGCCGTTTCGTTTACTGCGCCTGGCGTGCTGTGCTGTCGCCCGCCGAGGCGAACTGCGAAGGCGGTGTCATCGATACGAGCTGCGGCTCGACAATATCGCCCGGCCGGACGCGCTGCAGGCCGTTGACGATGATCCGCTCGCCCGCGGAAAGTCCGCTCGTGACCTCACGAAGATTCTGGACCTTCGCGCCGAGCTTTACCTCCCGCCAGACCACCTTGTCCTCGCCATCGACAACCAGAACGAACTGCTTGTCCTGATCCGCACCGACAGCGCGCTCGGATATCGCAAGGACGAGGCGCGACGTGGCGGTGCCCATGCGGAGCCGGGCGAACTGGCCGGGAATGAGGCTGCCGTCTTCATTGTCGAAAACGGCGCGGACCCGGATCGTCCCGCTCTGTATGTCGACCTGGTTGTCGATCAGCTGCAGGCGGCCTTCGATCGGCGTTCCCTCGGACGAAGATGTCCCCATGCGAACCGGGATGCGGTTGACCTCGGCATGGGCATCCGTTCCCTTGAGCCCCTGCAGCGCCTCCGTGACGACACGTTCATCGGCGTTGAAACTTGCATAAATGGGGCTCACGGAAACCAGTGTCGTCAGGATCGGAGCATTCGGCCCGGCGGAGACGAGGTTGCCCGCCGTGATTTCCGCCTTGCCCACCCGTCCTGCAATCGGCGCACGCACTTCCGTATATTCGAGATTGAGCTTCGTGGTCTTCAGCGCCGCCTGCGCCGCATTGAGCGCGGCTTCCGCTTCGCCAAAGGCATTGGCGCGCTCGTCGAGGGTCCGCCTCGAGATCGTACCCTTCTCGACAAGCTGTCGTGCGCGCGCGAGATCGGTGCGAGCGAAGCCGTAGCGCGAGGTCGCGGAGGCAAGCTCCGCTTCGGCGCGGGCAACCTCTGCCGCATAGGGCTCCCTGTCGATGGTGAAAAGCAGGTCACCCTTCTGGACGAGCGCGCCTTCGCGGAAATGAACCTCTTCGATGAGGCCGGCCACCCGCGGCCGGATGTCGGCCCGGCCCACCGCTTCAAGGCGGCCCGAGAATTCATTCCAGGAGGTGAGGTCGAGAGGTTCGACTGTCGCGACCGAAACCACGGCTGCTTGCGGCAGTTCGGCTTGAGCTTCGGGCTCCGCGCCCGAAACGGCGGCGCTCAGCCCGGTGGCGAGCGCGAGGACGGATGCGGCGAGGCCGGCGGCGGCGAGGCGGCCGCGAAGTGTCTGGGGGGCAAAGCGTGACATGGCGAACTCCTGGGCCAAGGCCCTGAACTGAAACAAGAAAACCGGCACGAAAGGGGCGGGGAGGGGCCGGCGGGTGACGAGCTTTGAGGGGTAATTTTGTAGTGGATTCTGTAGCGAAGGCTACGCATATGGGCCTTGAAGGCCACCCTTCAAGGTGCTTATGTAACGGAAACTAAAAAAATTCACGGAGGATACCGCCATGGCCGTGGGACGTCCCCGCGCGTTTGATGCCGACGAGGCGCTCGACAAGGCGCTCGTCGTTTTCTGGAGGAAGGGATATGACGGCGCGTCGTTGGCTGAATTGACCTCTGCAATGGGGATCAATCCACCAAGCCTTTATGCCGCCTTCGGGAACAAGGAGCGGCTGTTCCGCCGCGCCCTCGACCGCTATGAGGAACAGCAAGGCTGTTTCATCGATGAGGCGCTCGCGGCGCCGACGGCGCGAGAGGCGGTCGAGCGATTACTCTGCAACGCCGCCTCGAAGCATTGCGAGGAAGGCCACCCGCAAGGCTGCATGCTGGTGACGGCGGGGCTTTCCGGCGACGAGGAATCGAGCGCCATCCGCGAGGAGCTAGCCGCGCGCCGGAAGGCGGGTGAAGACGACATCAGAAAGCGGCTGGAACGGGCAAAGCGCGAAGGCGACCTGCCGAAGACCGCGAACCCCGCCGCTCTCGCGCGTTATGTGACCACCGTCTTGCGCGGCATGTCGGTGCAGGCAGCGGGCGGCGCCACGGCCAGGGAACTGAAGCAGGTCGCTGAAATGGCGATGAAGGTCTGGCCTGATTGAAGCCGGGCCTTAGCGGCCGATACCGTCATAGACCGGCCAGGTGCCGGACGCGGTCGCGTCGAGCGAGCCGACGGGTTGTCCCAGCCGTTCGCGATAAATCCAGTAATTGGTGACGACGCGCTCGATATAGCCGCGTGTTTCGGCGGCGGGGATACTCTCGATGAAGAGAAAAGGATCGCCGCGGAAGTCGATGCTCGAAAGCCAGCGCGAAAGATTGCCGGGCCCGCCATTATAGGCGGTGGTCAGCATGAAGAGATTATCGTTGGGCCCGCCCGAGCCCATCAGCTCGGCGATATATTCCTGCCCGAGCGTGACGTTGAAAGTCGGGTCGAGCAGCCGGTCGCGATTGTCACCCGCAAGCGAGCGGTCCTGCGTGATGTGGGTCGCCGTCGCCGGCATGATCTGCATCAGCCCGCGCGCACCGGCCCATGACATTGCGTCGGGCTTGAAGCCGCTTTCCTGCCGCATGAAGGCGAGGAGAAGGGCACGATCCACCTTGTAGCCATTGCTCGGCTTGTAGTCCGCGAGCGGGAAAAGCCCGGCATTGAGTGCAATCCGTCCGCCTTTCGCGGCGGTGGCTGGAAGATGTGCGGCATTTGCCACCTGCAGCTGAACCGCGGGAAGGTCATAGGCGATTGCAAGGGCGATCATGGCCTGATCGAGAGAGGGATCGATCAGCGCATGGGCGCGCAGCAACTCTTCGCGCGCAAGGTCGTGTCTGCCGGTCTGCGTCAGCGCAACGGCGCGGCCGACGGACGGCGTCGCGATGAGAGCCCGGAAGGAGGCTTCATCAAGCCGCGGCTCCGCCCATTCGATCCGGAGATCGCGGCCGAGCTGGCGCGTCGCCAGAATGCCATAGAAGGTCGCGCCCGTATCGGCTGCCGTCTCGAGCAGGGGCGCCACCTTCTCGGGCTTTCCTTCCGCGAGATAGGCACGCGCCGCCCAGAAGCTGCCCGCTGCTTTCGTCCAGGGCGAGATGCGCTGGCTGTTCGAGAGGGATTCGAAATGGCGAGCGGCACTCGCATAATGTCCCATACGCCATGAGGCGAGACCCGCATACCAGTCTGCGAGTGGAACATCGCGCGCATGGGTGCTCAGGATTTCGGATGCGAGCTTGTAGGCCCGCTCGTCTTCGCCTTCGAGAAAATAGGAGGCGACGATGCGCTCGCGGACCTTGCTGAATTCCGCGCTGTTGAGCGCGTTGCGCGCATTCTTCCGGCGGAGATAGGCTTCCGCGTGAACTGCGCTCTCCGTGCGCAGCATCTTGCGCACTTCATCGTCCATGTCGCGGAAACGCTGCGACGTCGCTTCGATGATGCCGTCGTCTACGGCGTAGGTCGTGTGCACGGGCTGGCGCCAACGGCGCGGTTCGGGCCGCATGGGCGCAGCTGCGGAAGCCGGCCGGCGCTTCATCGCGAGCTTGTAGATGTCGGCCGCGCCGGGCTGGTCGTTATATTTGGCAAGCCAGTCCCGAAGCTCGGCATAGCTCGTGCGATAATGAGGACCGAGATATTTGGCGTGCAGCACATAGCCCATCAGCCGCTTGTCGCGGAGCTGCGCGGCGAGCTTGTCTGCGTCGGCGAAACGGCCTCGTTCTACAGCCGTAAAGAGCTTGCGGTAGGTTTCGCGGTCGTTGCCGTCGAGGACTTCGGGGCTCCAGACGCGCCCGGTAACCTGCGGCGAGAAGGTGTCCGCTGAGGCGGGAAGGGGAGATGCAGCCAGAACCGCCGCTGCCATCGCAGCCGCACAAACCAGCCGGCCCGCCGCGCGCGCGGCGGAAAGGTGAAAAGCCCCCCGTTTCATGGCGGCCATCTTAGCGGGCGAACCGGGGCTCACAAGCCCGTATAGGTTGAATCGTGCCGAATTCGGACGGCGAGGTTAACCCTGCAGCCTGGCCTTGAGCGAAAGCAGGTCCCGCCAGGCGAGCTGCTTCTGGGCGGGTTGCCGGAGCAGATAGGCCGGATGGAGCGTCGGCAGCGCCGGAACGGAGCGTCCGTTAACCTCCACACTGGCCCATTTTCCCCGGAGCCGCATGATGCCGGTATCGGTCTGGAGCATCTGCTTTGCGGAGACGCCGCCCAGCAGCACCAGAATGTCCGGGTTCACAAGTTCCACATGCCGCTCCACGAAGGGCATGCAGACGGCATGTTCGGCCGGGGTCGGTGTCCGGTTGCCGGGGGGGCGCCAGGGCAGGGTGTTGACGATATAGACGCCTGTCCGGTCGAGCCCGATCGCGGCCAGCATCCGGTCGAGCAATTGGCCGGCCCGGCCGACAAAGGGGCGGCCCTGCAGATCCTCGTCGCGCCCCGGCGCCTCGCCGATCAGCATGATCCGCGCCTGCGGATTGCCATCGGCAAAGACGAGGTTCTTCGCCGTGTAGCGCAGCGGGCAGCCCTCGAACGTGCCAAGCGCCTGTTTCAATTCGTCGAGCGTGCTGCAGCGCGTGGCGATTTCGCGCGCGCTCTCTGCGGCCTGTGCGTCCTCGAGCGGAATGGAGGAGGGCGCGGCGGCGCGCGGCGCGGGCGCGGGATCCGGCGCGGCCTCGCCCCGCGGATCGGGCCGTGCACCGCGCTGAGCCTCGGGCCGGGCGGTCTCGCGCGGCGATGCGGCGGCAGATGCGGCATCGGCAAGCGCATAGCGGTCCACAGGCTCTTCGCCCAGCGCATCGCTGACGCCCGCTTCCAGATAGAAGGCGAGCAGTGCGGCTGCTTGTTCGCGCGACAAGCTGGACTGTTCGTTGCCTGACGGGCTCATGCGGGGCCGGAAGTTCCTGTCGATGGTGTGAAATCGCCGCCGCCGTCGCGTTGACGGTCACATGCGCGACCCTACACTCGTCGCTCATACAGGGCCATGCGCATCTTGTTGAGAATAACATGCAACTGGCCCGCCGAAGGAGTGCGGCCCAATATATTGACCATCAAGGGCATTCGCACCATAAGGAAGCCCTGATTTTAGCGGCGGTCCGGCACGGCAAATCTGTCCCGCAATGCCGGCCAAGGGAGATGGAAAATGAGCGACGCGGCCGAACGCGAATATATGGAGTATGACGTCGTAATCGTCGGCGGCGGTCCTGCGGGCCTGTCTGCGGCGATCCGCCTGCGCCAGCTCGCGGCTGAACAGGATTTCGACATTTCGGTCTGCGTGATCGAAAAGGGGTCGGAAGTCGGCGCGCATATTCTCTCCGGCGCGGTGATCGATCCGATCGGCCTCGACACGCTGATGCCCGACTGGCGCGAAAAGGGCGCACCGCTCGACACCGAAGTCACGGCGGACCATTTCCTCTTCCTCGGCCCGGCCGGCAGCCTCCGCATTCCGAATTTCCTCTTCCCGCCGCTGATGAACAATCACGGCAACTATATCGGCAGCCTCGGCAATCTCTGCCGCTGGCTCGCCGAACAGGCGGAAGCCCTCGGCGTCGAAATCTATCCGGGCTTCGCGGGCGCCGAAGTGCTCTATGGCGAGGATGGCTCGGTGCGCGGCGTCGTGACCGGCGACATGGGTGTCGGCCGCCAGGGCGAGCACAAGGACAGCTACACGCCGGGCATGGAGCTGCGCGGCAAATATACGCTCTTCGCCGAAGGCGTGCGCGGCTCGCTGTCGAAGGAACTCATCCGCAAGTACAAGCTCGATGAAGGTTCCGAGCCGCAGAAGTTTGGCATCGGCCTCAAGGAGCTCTGGGAAATCGATCCGTCGAAGCACCGCAAGGGTCTGGTTCAGCACACGATGGGCTGGCCGCTCGACAACTCGACCGGCGGCGGCTCCTTCCTCTATCACTTCGGCGACAATCTGGTTTCGGTCGGCTTCGTGGTTCACCTGAACTACAAGAACCCCTATCTCTCGCCCTTCGACGAGTTCCAGCGCTTCAAGCATCATCCGGCGGTCGCGGAAACCTTCGAGGGCGGCAAGCGCATCGCCTATGGTGCGCGCGCCATCACCGAAGGCGGATTCCAGTCCGTGCCGAAGCTTGTTTTCCCGGGTGGCGCGCTGATCGGCTGCTCGGCCGGCTTCGTCAACGTGCCGCGCATCAAGGGCAGCCACAACGCGGTCCTTACCGGCATCATGGGTGCGGAAGCGGCCTTCGAGGCCGTGAAGGATGGCCGGCAGGGCGACGAACTCACCGCCTATCCGGAAGCCTATGAGAAGAGCCCGGTCTACAAGGACCTGAAGCGCGTCCGCAACGTGAAGCCGCTCTGGTCGAAGCTCGGCACCTTCATCGGCATCGGCCTCGGCGCCGTCGATATGTGGATGAACAATCTGGGCATCGGTCTGCCCTTCACGCTCCGCCACAAGAAGGCTGACTACGAGTCGATCAAGGAAGCGAAGGACTGCAAGCCGATCGACTATCCCAAGCCAGACGGCAAGATTTCCTTCGATAAGCTCTCCTCTGTGTTCATCTCCGCGACGAACCACGAGGAGGACCAGCCGGTCCATCTGAAGCTGAAAGATCCGGCGATTCCGATTGCCTACAACCTGCCGAAATATGCCGAGCCGGCCCAGCGGTACTGCCCGGCCGGGGTCTACGAGGTGGTGCGCGACGAGGACGGCTCGAATCCTCGATTCCAGATCAACGCGCAGAACTGCGTCCACTGCAAGACCTGCGACATCAAGGACCCCGCCCAGAACATCAACTGGACGGTGCCCGAAGGCGGCGGGGGGCCAAATTACCCGAATATGTAACGCGGTTCCCGCGTTACCGGCTTGTCGACGAAACGGGGGCTGTATCCGGCCCCCGTTTTTTTTGCTTTTATATCCGTATCTTGTGCCGCCCGTGGTGCGGCGGAATCCGAAGGCGTGAAGGCAGGCCCCGATATGAAGAGTTCCGGAGCGGCGCGAAGCGGCAGGGCGCCGTTGTGGCATCTGGCGAGGGCCCTCGCCGTGGGCCTTCTCGTCTCGTCCCTCGGCGCCTGCGCCGGGACGGATGGATTTTCCGTCTTTTCCAAAAAGCAGAGCGATACGCCCTTCGGCGCCTATCTGGCAGCCCGCCACGCCGCCTCGGAGAATGACGCCAGGCAGGCCGCGATCTTCTACGAGCGCGCGCTGCGCGACCAGCCGGACGACCCGGTCATCCTCGAACGCGCCTTCACGGCGGCGCTGACGGCGGGAGACATGGAACGGGCGATCCCTCTTGCGAAACGCCTTTCCACGATCGAACCCTCCGAGCGCATGGCGCGGTTGACGCTTGCGCTCGCCGCCCTGCGCGACGGCCGCTATGCAGCGGCATCGGAGGAGATGGACGCGGCAGCGCCCGGCCCCTTCACCGCTCTGGTCGGCACGCTGGCGCGGGCATGGGCGGCCGCCGGCAGCGGCAACCGCGATCTTGCGATCGAGAAACTTTCGGCCTTCGAGGGCCGGGCTGCCTTTGCGCTCTTCCGCGCCTATCACGAGGCGCTCATGCTCGATGTGCTGGGCGACAGCGAAGGCGCCGGCGCCGCGTACGACAGTGCCATGGAAGCAAGCGGCGGCAGTTCGATCCGCGTCGTGCAGGCCTATGCAAGCTATCTGTCCCGCCATGGCCGGACGGAGGAATCCGCCGCAACGCTCGCCGCCTTCCTCGAGATGGCAGGCGCCCACCCGCTGGCCGAATATGAACTTCGCCGCCTCGCGCAGGGCGAGACGTTGCCGCCGCTCGTCGCCAATGCACAGGAGGGTGTCGCCGAGGCGCTGTACGGGCTCGGCAGCGCGCTTGCCGGTGACACATCCAGCAATCTCGCCGAGCTCTATCTCCACCTCGCCCTTTTCATGCGCCCCGATTTCGACATTGCGCGCTCGCTGCTGGGCGGCGCCTATGAAGCGCAAAAGCGCTGGCAGGATGCCGTCAATGCCTATGACAAGATCGGCAAGGAGTCGCCGCTCTATCTCAATGCGCGCATCCAGTCCGCCATGGCGCTCGACAAGCTCGACCGCGAGGCCGAAGCAGTCGCGATGCTACGGCGCCTCGCGCGCGATCTTCCCGACCGGATCGAGCCTTATGTGGCGCTTGGCGATATTCATCGCGGCAAGGAAAATTATCCGCAAGCCGCCGCCGAGTATCAGCGCGCCATCGAACTTGCAGGCGAGCCGACCGAGCGCGACTGGACGCTCTATTATGCCCGCGGCATCTGTTTCGAGCGCATGGGCAAGTGGGAGGAGGCGGAAAAGGACCTGAAACTCGCGCTCGCTCTCTCCGACGAACACCCTCTGGTGCTGAACTATCTCGGCTATTCATGGATCGAGCAGCACCACCGGCTCGATGAAGCGCTCGACATGATCGAGAAGGCGGTCGAGCGGCGCCCGAATGACGGCTATATCGTCGACAGCCTGGGCTGGGCACGCTATCGCCTCGGGCAATACGATCTTGCCGTGAAGTATCTTGAACGCGCGGTGGAGCTGCAGCCGGGCGATCCGACGATCAACGAGCATCTGGGCGATGCCTATTGGAAAGTCGGCCGCCGCATCGAGGCGCGTTTTCAGTGGCGTCACGCATTGTCGATGGATCCCGAACCGGGCCGCGCGGACGTACTGCGCACCAAGCTCGATTTCGGCCTCGAGGCGGGCGAGGGCGCCGAGCAGCGGGCAAAGGCCGCACCCCAGGCCGGATCGTGACACGGGCCGTGGAAGAGGCGCGCGCCAAGGTCAATCTCAGCCTGCGCGTGCTGGGCCGCCGTGCTGATGGTTATCACGAATTGCAGAGCCTCGTGGTCTTCGCCGCAATCGGCGACCGGATCGAAGTGCATCCCGCCGCCGATTTGACGCTCGATATCGGCGGACCTTTCGCGGACGCGCTGTCGGGCGAAACGGACAATCTCGTGCTGCGCGCAGCGCGTGGCCTGCGCGATCTTTGCGGCGTCAAGGCGGGCGCGCGTATCGGACTTCAAAAGAACCTTCCCGTCGCCTCCGGTATTGGCGGTGGATCGGCCGATGCGGCTGCCACGCTCCGGGCGCTGATGCGGCTATGGGATGTGGCGCCGGAGAATGGTGCGCTGGTCCGCCTCGCCGCCTCGCTTGGCGCGGATGTGCCGGTCTGCCTCGATGCGGCCCCGGCGCTCATGTGCGGGACCGGCGAGCGGATCGAGCGCATTGGCCACTTGCCGAAATTTTCAATGCTGCTGGTGAATCCGGGTGCACCGGTTTCGACGGCGGATGTGTTCCGCGCGCTCGCCGCCCCGTCGCTCGCAACATCGCTCGCGCCGCCCGCCGTGCCGGAATTCAAATCTTTCGATGAACTCGTCCGGTGGCTCCATACGGAGCCGAACGATCTGGAGCCGGCCGCGCGGAAACTCGAGCCGCTGATCGGCGACGTGATCGGGGAAATCGCAGCGACCGCTGGCTGCCGCCTTGCCCGCATGTCGGGCTCGGGCGCAACCTGCTTCGGGCTGTACGAGACGCTAGAAGAAGCGCGCATAGCTGCGGCGGCATTGGCGAGCTCAAGGCCCGCCTGGTGGGTTGCCGCGTCGCCGGTCAGTGATTACGGCTGATGCAGAACTCGACGAGTTTCGTCAGCGCATCGCGATAGGGGCTTTCCGGGAAGATCGCCAGCGCGTCGATGGCGATGGCGCCGTAATGCTTCGCCCGCGCAATCGTGTCTTCGAGCGCCGAATGGCGGTGCATCAGTTCGACCGCATGTTCGAGGTCGCCTTCCTTGCGGTCGCCGTCCTGCAACGTACGCTGCCAGAAGGCGCGCTCTTCCGCATTGCCGCGCCGGAAGGCGAGGACGACAGGCAGCGTGATCTTGCCTTCGCGGAAATCGTCGCCCGTATTCTTGCCGAGCGCGGCCGCGCGTCCGCCATAATCGAGCGCATCGTCGACGAGTTGAAAGGCGATGCCGAGATTGCGCCCATAGGAATGAAGGGCCGCGGCCTCTGTGCCCTCGCGCTGCGAGATGACGGCGCCGATTTCAGACGCAGCGGCGAAGAGCGCCGCCGTCTTGGCGGAGATCACGCGCAGATAGGCATCTTCAGTCGTGCCCGTGTCCTTTGCGGCGGCAAGCTGCATGACCTCGCCTTCCGCGATGATCGAGGCGGCATCGGCGATGATTTCGAGGGCGCGCAGCGATTTCGTCTCGACCATGAGCTTGAAGGCGCGGCCGAGCAGGAAGTCGCCGACGAGAACGCTGGCCTGGTTGCCCCAGACCATGCGCGCGGTTTCCTTGCCGCGCCGGAGGTCGCTTTCATCTACCACATCGTCATGGAGGAGCGTCGCCGTGTGGAGGAATTCCACCGTCGCCGCAAGCTTGATATGGTCCTTGCCGTTGTAACCGCACATCTTGGAGGCGGCGATGGTGAGCATGGGACGGAGCCGCTTGCCGCCGGAATTGATGAGATGGCTGGCAAGATCGGGGATCATCGGTACGTCCGATGCCATCCGTTCACGGATGAAATCGTCTACCGTTTCCATCTCCTTGCGGACCAGCGCCTGCAACTCGGCGACCGCGTTCTGCCCGCGTCCGCGATCTTCATCAAGAGGAACAACAACGCCCACTCGTCACTCCTGCTCCGGGAAGAGCCGCGCAGCGGCCCGAATTGTCCATCTTCGGCATGTGTAATAATGCCATCATGAGGGAGCATAGGTTGACACCCCCTGTGCGGCAAGGCCCGCCGGCCCTAGATCATTTGATCGGCGCGGTGCGTTTCGCCGCAGGCTGCCGATGCGAAGGGAGAGAACACGCATGAAGGAGTTGATTCGAACGAACGATCCCGTCTTCGTGTCCTTTCTCACGCATCGTCTGCGCGAGGAGGGGATTGAGCCCTTTGAGCTCGATGCGCATATGGCGCTCACGGAGGGCTCGCTCGGCATCCTGCCGAAGCGTATCATGGTCGTGGACACCGACTATGAGGACGCCCGGAAAATTCTCGACGAAGTTCAGAGGAGCGAGGCCGATGAACGGCACGGCGGCGGACATTCCTGAAGACGTCACGGATGACGGATTCCTTGGCAGCAGGCTGAAGATTCTGCAGCCCGTGAAAGGCTACCGGGCAGGGCTCGATGCGGTGTTGCTGGCGGCCTCCGTGCCGGCGCGCTCAGGTGAGCGCGTGCTCGAGGCGGGTGCGGGCGTAGGCGTCGCATCGCTCTGCCTCGCCTCCCGCGTGAGTGGACTTGATGTGGCGGGTCTCGAGGTGCAGCCGGAGCTGGTGGCGCTTGCCGGGCGCAATATCGATCGCAACGGCCTTTCGGAGCGGGTCTCGATCGTCGAGGGCGACATCGGCCTGCCGGTGCGGGATCTCGCCGCAGCCGGGTTCGAGCCCAACAGCTGGCACCACGTTTTCGCCAATCCGCCCTTTCACGATCCGGCGGCAAGCCCTGTGCCGCCCCACGCAGGCAAGGCGCAGGCTCACCACTTGACCCTCGGCTCGGACATCGACGACTGGGTGCGCTTCTGCTGCGTCATGGCGCGGCCCAAGGGCACGGTCACCTTCATCCACCGGGCGGACGCGCTGGCAAACCTCCTCGCGGCCATGTCGGGGCATCTGGGCGGCATCGAGGTCTTCCCGCTCTGGCCCTCCGCGGGCAAGCCCGCCTCCCGCATCATCGTGCGGGGCCAGCGCGATTCCCGCGCCCCGCTCACCATCCGGCCGGGCCTCGTCCTCCATGGGCAGGATGGCCGTTTTACCGAGCGCGCCGAAGCCCTGCTGCGCGAGGGTGCGACGCTCCATTTCGACCTCCCGGCATGAGCCCCGCTTGCCGCCGGCGCTGCCTGAACCTATCTATGGTTCCATGAGAAACCGCATAGCGCCCTTCCTTCCCGCCCCGCTCAGGTCGCGTATCGCCCCCGGCTGGCAGCCAAAGCCCGTTGTCGCCGTCGTCCGCCTCAGCGGCACCATCGGCCCATCGCAGCCGCTGCGCGGCGGGCTCAATCTCGCGGGCGTAGCCCCGGCATTGGAAGCCGCCTTTTCCATGCGCGGCGTCCGCGCGGTGGCGCTGCTCATCAATTCGCCGGGCGGCTCGCCCGTTCAATCCTCGCTGATCTACAAGCGCATTCGCGTGCTTGCGGAAGAGAAGAGCCTGCCGGTCTATGCCTTCGCGGAAGATGTGGCGGCGTCGGGTGGCTACATGATCGCCTGCGCCGCGGACGAGATTTATGCCGATGAAAGTTCGATCCTCGGTTCGATCGGCGTCGTCTCGGCGGGGTTCGGCTTTACCGGCCTGATCGAGAAACTGGGCGTCGAACGCCGTGTGCATACGGCGGGCGAGAGCAAGGCCATGCTCGATCCGTTCCAGCCGGAAAAGCCGGAAGAGGTCGCCCGTCTCGAGGCGCTGCAGCGCGATGTACATGCCTATTTCAAGAAGCTCGTATCGGAAGCGCGCGGCACCAGGCTGAAGGCGGACGACCCTGAAATCTTCTCGGGCGCTTTCTGGGCGGGCGCGGGCGCGGTCGAGCGTGGTCTGGCCGACGGCATTGCCGATCTGCGGAGCAAGATGCGCGAGCTGTTCGGCAGCGAGGTGAAGCTGAAGCTCGTCACCTCCCGGGCGCCCTGGTGGCGGCCTTCCGGCGGCGGGGGCATCGGCTCCAGCCGGGCCGAGGGGCTTTTTCACCGTCTCGGTGCCGGATTTGCGGCCGAACTTGGCGACGGGCTCATTGCCGCAGCCGAGAGGCGTTCCCTTTGGAGCCGTTTTGGCCTTTAATGGGGCCTTCGGGGCGCTGACCCCGGAACCTTGAGAAAGGACGATGAGATGACGAAGATCGTCTTTGCCGCCGTTTTCGTGCTGGCCTTCTATGCCGCATGGCAGGCCGTCCAGCGCGCGGCCCAGCGCCAGCGCGAGGCCTTTGCCCGCGCCCGGCCGCAGCACCGCATGGAGCCCCGCGATCTCGGTACGCTCCGCGACAGCGGCGACGGCATCTATGTGCCGGAGCACAGCCGCCGCGATTGATCGGGCTGCAACTGGTTCAGCGTCCGGCGGCAGACCCCGCGCGGGCGCAAATCCCTTTTCCTGCCATGAACTTGACCCTGTCCGGGGCGGCGGCTAGTTTGCGCGCGCCCGGGGCAGCGCGTTCGCGGGTGCTGATTCCGCTGGCCGATTTCGCTTGAAAGCGCCTCCCCACATGACGGCGAAGCCCGACAATTCCTTCCAGTCCCTGATCCTGAAACTGCAGGCGTTCTGGGCCGCGCAGGGCTGCGTCATCCTTCAGCCCTACGACATGGCGATGGGCGCGGGCACCTTTCATCCGGCGACCACGCTGCGCGCGCTCGGACCGAAGCCTTGGAAGGCCGCCTATGTGCAGCCCTCGCGCCGCCCGACCGACGGGCGCTACGGCGAAAACCCGAACCGCTTCCAGCACTATTACCAGTTTCAGGTGATCCTGAAGCCGAGCCCGGAGGACATTCAGGCGCTTTATCTCGAAAGCCTGAAGGTGCTCGGCATCGACGCCGCGAACCACGACATCCGCTTCGTTGAGGACGACTGGGAGAGCCCGACGCTCGGCGCCTGGGGCCTTGGCTGGGAAGTCTGGTGCGACGGCATGGAAGTCTCGCAATTCACCTACTTTCAGCAGGTCGGCGGCATCGACTGCAACCCCGTTTCCGGCGAA
>JAHBYL010000149.1 GCA_019635955.1 Parvibaculum sp. | reverse complement strand
TGAGCGCGGTATCGTGAAGGTCGGCGACGAAATCGAGATCGTCGGCATCCGCCCGACGACGAAGACGACCTGCACGGGCGTCGAGATGTTCCGCAAGCTCCTCGACCAGGGCCAGGCGGGCGACAATGTGGGCGTTCTGCTTCGCGGCACGAAGCGCGAGGAAGTGGAGCGCGGCCAGGTTCTGTGCGCGCCGGGCTCGATCACGCCGCATACGGAGTTCGAGGCCGAAGCCTACATCCTGACGAAGGAAGAGGGCGGACGCCACACGCCGTTCTTCACGAACTACCGTCCGCAGTTCTACTTCCGCACGACGGACGTCACGGGTGTCGTGACGCTTCCGGCCGGCACGGAAATGGTGATGCCGGGCGACAACGTGAAGATGAACGTGACGCTGATCGCGCCGATCGCGATGGAAGAGAAGCTGCGCTTCGCCATCCGCGAAGGCGGCCGTACCGTCGGCGCCGGCGTCGTCTCCAAGGTGTTGAAGTAAGACGGTTTGCCGCTTCGGCGGCAGGCTTAGGAGTGTAGCTCAACTGGTAGAGCACCGGTCTCCAAAACCGGGGGTTGGGGGTTCGAGCCCCTCCACTCCTGCCACCCTCCGCAAGGCGGCGCGGCAGGCCGGGGAGAGGCCCCGGTTTTCGGCATCAGTCCGGAAAAGTGTCGCGGCGGGAATTTGAGAAGAGGCGTCTGAGAAACATGGCGAAGACCAATCCGCTCGAATTCATCCAGCAGGTCCGTTCGGAGGCCTCCAAGGTCACCTGGCCGACGCGGCGCGAAACGCTGATCACCACCGTGATGGTTTTCATCATGGTGTCCTTCGCCATGGTGTTCTTCTTTCTGGTCGATACAGGGCTGAGCTATATCGTCTCGCTCCTGCTCGGTCTGGGCGGCAATTGAGGTCAGGGAGCGTAAGCTCCTTCGGAAGCAAGCATGGCTAAACGCTGGTACATCGTTCACGCCTACTCGAACTTCGAGAAGAAGGTTGCCGAGTCCCTGCGCGAACAGGCGGAGCAGCAGGGCCTTTCGGATCAGTTCGAGGAAATCCTCGTGCCGACCGAAGAGGTGGTCGAGGTGCGCCGCGGTCGCAAGATCAATGCTGAGCGCAAGTTCTTCCCCGGCTATGTGCTGGTGAAGATGGAGATGACGGACGAGGCCTATCACCTCGTCAAGAATACGCCGAAGGTGACGGGCTTTCTCGGCGCGGACAACAAGCCGCAGCCGATCAGCCAGGGCGAAGTCGACCGCATCCTGCATCAGGTGCAGGAAGGCGTGGAGCGGCCGAAGCCCTCGATCACGTTCGAGATCGGCGAGCAGGTTCGCGTGGCGGACGGTCCGTTCGCTTCGTTCAACGGCTTCGTCGAGGAAGTCGACGAAGAAAAGGCGCGGCTCAAAGTCGCCGTGTCGATTTTCGGCCGGGCAACCCCGGTCGAGCTCGAATACGGGCAGGTGGAGAAGCTCTAGGGCTTTTCGTACCTCCCGCAAGTCCGTGGGAGGCGCAAGGGAAGCGGAAGTTTCCGGCGCGCTGCTGAACCACTAACCCAACAGGTCCGGCTCCGTCCGGCAGGGGATATAAATGGCGAAGAAAATCGAAGGCTACATCAAATTGCAGGTGCCGGCCGGCGCGGCGAATCCGTCGCCGCCCATCGGCCCTGCGCTCGGCCAGCGCGGCCTCAACATCATGGAATTCTGCAAGGCGTTCAATGCCGCCACGCAGAAGATGGAACAGGGTATGCCGATCCCGGTCGTCATCACGGCCTATTCGGACCGTTCCTTCACCTTCGCGATGAAGACGCCGCCCGCGTCCTACTTCCTGAAGAAAGCGGCGAAGATCCAGTCCGGCTCGAAGACGCCGGGCCGCGCCTCCGCCGGTACGGTGACGCTCGCGCAGTGCCGCGAGATCGCCGAAACCAAATTCGT
>JAHBYL010000148.1 GCA_019635955.1 Parvibaculum sp. | reverse complement strand
GGGATATTGTTCGAGCTTGGCTTCCAGCCGCTCGAAAAGCGTCATGGCGTCGGCCGTCGCGCCGGCGAAACCGGCCAGCACGTCGCCGCGGCCGAGCGGGCGGACTTTCCGCGCATTGCCCTTCATGATGGTCTGCCCGACAGAGACCTGCCCGTCGCCCGCCACCACCACCTTGCCGCCCTTGCGAACCGAAAGGATCGTCGTGCCGTGCCATTGAATGGGGTCGTGCGGGGAAGCCATGTCTGTCCTTCGGTTTGAGGTTGCCGGGGTGGGCTGCCGCTACCATGTGGCCGCTTGGGACCGGCGGGTCAAGGCCGGGCTGAGGCGCCATCCCGAATGCCCGCTCGAATGAATGCTTGTCTTCTGTCGCGGAAGCTGAATTGATAACGCCTCGCAATTGAGGGGTAGAGTTCCATGTCCGGTGAGCTGAAATCCGAAGCGGCGCTTCGTACCGTCTATCCGGCCCCTTCGGGCGGCGCGCTCGGCAAGCAGCTCGACTGGATCGATCCCCATTCGCGCCGCTTCATTGAGCTGTCGCCCTTTCTCTGCATCGGCACCGCGCGGCCGGACGGGCTGGCCGATGTCTCGCCCCGCGGCGGCGAGCCGGGCTTCGTCCATGTGCTCGACGAGCGCCATCTCGCCATGCCGGACCGGCCGGGCAACAACCGGCTCGACACGCTGACCAATATCGCCCATTCGCCTTCTGTCGGCCTTCTCTTCTTCCTGCCGGGCTTTGAGGAAATGCTGCGCGTGAACGGCATTGCCGGAACAAGCGTCGAACCGGCGCTGATGGAGCGGTTCACGGTGGACGGCAAGCCGCCCCGCTCGGTCATGAAGATCGAGGTGCGCGAGGTCTATCTCCACTGCACCAAGGCGCTGAAACGCTCGGGCCTCTGGGATGCCTCCAGGCAGGTGCCGCGCGAGACCATGCCAAGCTTCGGCGAGATGCTGCGCGACCAGATGAAACTCGACCTCGCCCCGGCGCTGATCGACACCGCGCTCGAAGACGACGCGAAAAAGAACCTTTACTGACGGCGTTCCGCTCACTCCGGCAGGTGAAACTCGCCGGGATCGCCGCCCATCTCGCGGACCTGCGCCTCGAGTTCCCGGATGCGCCGTTCGAGCCGCTCGAAGGCGGGGCTGAGGTCCGCCGCGTCCCAGCGCGGCAGGATATGGCTCGGGCAGTTCATGTCCCATTCGTCGAGCTCGATCAGGATGGCGCGCTCGACGCGGCCCCGGTAGTTCGGGTCGGCGAGCGACCGGGTGAGCGCCGGATCGTCGCTCACCGCCCGCGCCCGTCCCCTGATCTTCACCCTTTGCCGGTTCGGATAATCGATCAGGAACAGGAACACCTGGTCGTTCTCGGCAAGATGGCCGAGCGTCACGAATTGCTGGTTGCCCGCGAAATCGGCAAAGCCGAGTGTCTTCTCGTCCAGCACCTTGAGGAAGCCCTTGGGGCCGCCCCGATGCTGGATATAGGGCCGCCCCGCCGCATTGGCGCTCCCCATGTAGAAATGATCCCGCGTCGCGATGAATTGCGCGAGATCGGCGGTCATGCGGGTCTGCCAGGCCATGGGGGCGCTCCTCAAGCTTTCTTTCAGGGCTTCATATGGCGTGCCGGGTGCAGCGGCGCCAGCAGAAATTCCCCTCTATATATTGTGTGACACAGCAAACCAGGCACAATGAAAAACCAATAGAAACAATTTGAATCAAGAACTTGGCTCTTGCATCGCAAGAAAATCCGGAACAACTTGAAGTATCGGATGAGAAGAACACGGAAATACTGGTTAACGCCTCATAAGGCATTGTGATTCAAGATAATTCGGTCATTCGCGCCAAGGCGATGAAATCCCTCGCCTTTTGCGCTGGAAGGCGGGAAGCCCGCCTGTTAAAAGCGGCCCCGAAGCGCCATATCGGGGCGAAGATCAACCGGACCCGGAACCCATGCAGAGCGATAGCCGCG
>JAHBYL010000147.1 GCA_019635955.1 Parvibaculum sp. | reverse complement strand
TCTCGACGAAGCCGGCATCGTCTATATCGGCGCCGAAGTGAACCCCGGCGATATTCTCGTCGGCAAGATCACGCCGAAGGGCGAGAGCCCGATGACGCCGGAAGAGAAGCTGCTGCGCGCCATCTTCGGCGAAAAGGCGTCTGACGTGCGCGATACGTCGCTGCGCCTGCCGCCGGGCGTCACCGGCACGGTCGTCGAGGTGCGCGTGTTCAACCGCCACGGCATCGACAAGGACGAGCGCGCCATGGCGATCGAGCGCGAGGAGATCGAGCGTCTCGCAAAAGACCGCGACGACGAAGTCGGCATCCTCGACCGCAACATCTATGGCCGCCTGTCGGAAATCCTACTCGGCAAGCAGATCGCTTCGGGCCCGAAGGGCATGGAAGCGGATGCGAAGGTCGCCCAGGCCGATCTCGACAATCTGAGCCATGGCCAGTGGTGGCAGATTGCGCTCAAGAACGAGAAGGCTCAGGCCGAGATCGAGGCGCTGAAGAAGCAGTACGACGAAAGCAAGGAGCGTCTCGAAGCGCGCTTTGCGGACAAGGTCGACAAGCTGCAGCGTGGCGACGAGCTTCCGCCCGGCGTGATGAAGATGGTCAAGGTCTTCGTGGCCGTGAAGCGCAAGCTGCAGACCGGCGACAAGATGGCAGGCCGTCACGGCAACAAGGGTGTCGTCAGCCGCATCGTGCCGATCGAGGACATGCCGTATCTCGAGGACGGTCAGCATGTGGATATCGTGCTGAACCCGCTCGGTGTGCCAAGCCGCATGAATGTGGGCCAGATTCTCGAGACGCATCTTGGCTGGGCCTGTGCGGGCCTCGGCAAGAAGATCGATGCGGCCCTTGAATCCTACCGCCGCGAGAACAAGCTTAAGGATCTGATGGGCCTCGTGCAGCAGATCTATGGCGATGACGAGACCATCGCCTCGCTCGACGACGAGCAGCTTGTGGAAATGGCGGGGAACCTGACGAATGGCGTTCCCATCGCCACGCCGGTCTTCGACGGCGCGCGCGAGCCGGAAGTCGTGGAAATGCTTGAAATGGCCGGGCTCGACCGCTCGGGTCAGGTCACGCTCTTTGACGGCCGCACGGGCGAGGCTTTCGACCGCAAGGTGACAGTCGGCTACATCTACATGCTGAAGCTGCATCACCTTGTGGACGACAAGATCCACGCGCGCTCCATCGGCCCGTACTCGCTCGTTACCCAGCAGCCGCTGGGCGGCAAGGCGCAGTTCGGCGGCCAGCGCTTCGGCGAAATGGAAGTGTGGGCGCTCGAGGCTTACGGCGCGGCGTACACGCTGCAGGAAATGCTGACGGTGAAGTCTGACGACGTCGCCGGCCGCACCAAGGTGTACGAGGCGATCGTGCGCGGCGACGACACGTTCGAGGCCGGTATTCCGGAATCGTTCAACGTGCTTGTCAAGGAAATGCGCTCGCTCGGCCTCAACGTCGATCTGCACAACTCGAAGATGGGCCCGGCGCCCACCTCCGAGGCGGCCGAGTAACGAAAGACATTCTGCCCGGCGTCAGCGCCGGGCATTCGCGCCTGTCCCGCGAGCGGGACAGGGCGCGATGACGACCCAAGAATTTCGAATTCGCTGCCGGTGACGACCGGTACGCAAGGAGAAGACCATGAATCAAGAGATTATGAATCTTTTCAATCCGACGACCCCGGCCCAGGTCTTCGACCAGATCCGGATTTCGATCGCGTCGCCGGAGAAGATTCTGTCGTGGTCCTACGGCGAAATCAAAAAGCCGGAGACCATCAACTACCGCACGTTCAAGCCCGAGCGTGACGGCCTGTTCTGCGCGCGCATCTTCGGCCCGATCAAGGACTACGAGTGCTTGTGCGGCAAGTACAAGCGCATGAAGTACAAGGGCATCATCTGCGAGAAGTGCTCGGTCGAGGTCACGCTGTCGCGCGTCCGGCGCGAGCGCATGGGCCACATCGAGCTCGCGGCGCCGGTTGCCCACATCTGGTTCCTGAAGTCGCTGCCG
>JAHBYL010000146.1 GCA_019635955.1 Parvibaculum sp. | reverse complement strand
CAGAAAGACGACGAGCCATTCGGCCTTGCCGGAGGCGGCCTCGCGGCGGAGCGCGTTCAGCGTCACGCCGCACCACCCTTCGCATAAGCCTTCAACCGCGCGCTGCCTTCCTTCAGGATTGCGTCCTGCTTGCAGAAGCAGAAGCGGATGAGGTGACGCGGCGCATCGGGCGTCGAATAGAAGGCGGAGAGCGGGATGGCGGCGACCTTCGCCTTTACGGTGATCTCGCGGCAGAACTCATCATCCGTGCCGTTGAAGCCGAGGGCGCGAAAATCCGCGCTCACGAAATAGGTGCCGTCGGCGGGCAGCACGTCGAAGCCCGCCTCCGCCAGTCCCGCCGAAAGCAGATCGCGCTTCGCCTCGAGCGACGATGCAAGGCTTGCGAAATAATCATCGTCCTTGCCGAGGCCAAAGGCGACGGCGGATTGCAGCGCGGGTGGCGAAGTGAAAGTGATGAATTGATGCGTCTTGCCGACGACGTCCATCAAGGGCGCGGGGCCAGTGACATAGCCGATCTTCCAGCCGGTGAGAGAGAAGGTCTTGCCCGCCGAGCCGATGCGGAGCGTGCGCTCGCGCATGCCGGGCAGCGTCATCAGCGGCACATGTTCATGCCCCGAGAAGACGAGATGCTCATAGACCTCATCGCAGACGGCATAGGCGTCGTGGCGGACGATCAACTCGGCGAGGCGCGCAAGCTCCGCGCGGGAGAAAACCTTGCCGACCGGGTTCATCGGCGAATTGAGGAGGACGAGCTTGGTGCGCTCCGTGAACGCCGCCTCGATCTTCTCGAAGGGGAGCGACCAGTCCGGCGGCGAGAGCGGCACGGGGACGGCCTTCGCGCCCGCTGCCTCGATCACCGGCCGGTAGCTGTCATAGGCGGGCTCGAAGACGATCGCCTCGTCGCCCGGATTGAGCAGCGCGATCAGGCAATCGGCCAGCGCCTCGGTGGCGCCGGAGGTGACCATGACTTCCTTCTGCCAGTCCACATCGAGGCCATAGAAGCGCTTGTTGGCTGCGGCGACGGCCTGGCGGAGCGCGGGGAGCCCCATCATGGGCGGATACTGGTTCGGGCCGTCGATGATCGCCCTGGCGGCGGCGGCGCGGACATCGTCAGGCCCCTCGTCGTCCGGGAAGCCCTGGCCGAGATTGATCGCGCCATGCTCGGTGGCGAGCGCCGACATGACCGTGAAGATGGTCGTGCCGAGAGCCGAAAAAGTGCCGTTTGCCGCCCTCATGCCGCCTGCCTCACCGTTTCGCGAAGGTTCGATTGTCTGCCCTTGTCGCGGCGCTGCCTGCCGCTGTCAATCCGGCGATGCCCCGCGAAATGTCCGGGATTTGCCCCGCCCCGGAAGGTCTGGTTAACTCACAGCCGATAATTTAGACAACTCGCCTATATTTTGTGCATTCATGCTGCATAAAATTGCAGCAGGCTGCAACGCGCATGAACGCAAGTCTTTGATTATAAAAGCGTTTCCGTCCCGAACGCGGTTGGCACGAGCCATGCTAACCACTCTGCACGTGGTTGCGGGCGGCGAGCCCATGAACAAGGAAGTGAGCGAATGAAAAAGATCGAGGCGATCATCAAGCCGTTCAAGCTCGACGAAGTGAAAGAGGCGCTGCAGGAAGTGGGTCTTCAGGGTATCACCGTGACGGAAGCCAAGGGCTTCGGCCGGCAGAAAGGCCATACCGAGCTTTATCGCGGCGCGGAATACGTCGTCGATTTCCTGCCCAAGGTGAAGATCGAGGTGGTGCTGAACGACGATCTGGTGGCGAAGGCCGTGGAAGCAATTCAGGCAGCCGCGCGCACAGGCCGCATCGGCGACGGCAAGATTTTCATTTCAAATGTCGAGGAAGCGATCCGCATCCGCACCGGCGAAACCGGCGCGGAAGCCATCTAGCGGACGAAGGAGCGGCCGCAACGATCAAGGACCGAAAGACGAGAGACGGCGCGCAGCGGCCCTCCACCGCCGCGCGATTTTCACAATAGGGCGCAAGCCCCACGCAC
>JAHBYL010000145.1 GCA_019635955.1 Parvibaculum sp. | reverse complement strand
TTCATGCAGTCGATCATGCTGGCGGCGAAGGCGCGCGGCCTCGACACCTGCTCGCAAGGCGCCTGGAACAATTTCTGGAGCGTCACGCGCCGCGTGCTGAATGTGCCGGACGATCAGTACATCATTTGCGGCATGTCGCTCGGCTATGCCGACGAAACCGCCCCCGTGAACACGCTCATCGCCGAGCGCGAACCCCTCGACAGCATCGCCGCCTTCCACGGATTTGAGTGAGACGAAGGCCTAGAACCCCGCCCCGCCGCGCGGATGCACAGGCGCGGCGCGGGCGCCCGTCATCGGGGCCTGACCAGCGGGCAGCGACGGCTTGAAATAGAAGCCGTTGTGAATCGCGATGAAGGTCTGCCGGTTGCCGACACCGCCTTCGAAGCCCGCCGTCACAACGGAGGCAACCTCCGCCTGTTGCCGCTCGTCGCGCTCCCCTGCCCATGGATCGAAAGCCTCGGGCCCGCCCGCAAGCGCATGATGCTCGACTTCCGGGCCCCAGGGGTCGATCCAGCGCACCTCGCCCGCCGCCGCCGGCAAGGCACCGCCGGCCGCAAGGCTCAGGACGACAAGAAGACGCGCGATCATTTTCGCTCCAGCGATTGTTTCATTTTGAAACATAAGGGCCCGGTGCCCGGGGATCAATACTCGCCCACCGCCGCGCAAGCCGGCTGGATGGAACCGACCCTTTCCCCGGTTGGTTAGGCTCACGAACACGCCTCTCCGCCCCGGCGGCCCTACCCAGCGAAAGGATTGATTTCCATGGCAATTTCCCGGCAACAAGAAATACGGGCCCTGGATGCGGACGAGCGCGCCCTTGTGGAAAAATCCCATCACCCGGAGATCCAGGCCCTGTCGGACAAGGAACTGGCCGACCTCGTGAAGCGGATGCGCGAGCGCCGCGACAAGGCAAAGGACCGGGCAAACCAGCGCCGCCGCGAAATGCGCGGCAAGGCCGCGCCGAAAGGCGCTACCCCCTCCACGACCGATGAAGGCTCGAAGCTCAAGCACGCCGTTCTGGCAACCGCCATGCGCCGCCTCAACAACGAGAAGGAGCGCCGCCGGAAGATGACCGCCGGCTCCTCGCAAGCCGAAATTGCACAACGTGCGCTGGCGATGAAGCAGGCCGCCGAAAATGACGACGCGGATTTCAACAGCCGCTACGCCCATCAGGGCATGCGCAAGGTGTCGAACCGGAAACGGAAAAATCTGGTCCGCCCCATGGAGCTCGGCCGCCAGCGCAAGGCCGCCAGCGTCGCCCAGGCCAAACGCGACAGCCGCTGACCTGACGCCCGATTGGACGGCCCCGGCCGCGATTTCCTCTCGCGCCAGGGGCCGCTTCCTTGTTTGCCAAAGCCTCCGCCGCCGTTATCCTCGCGCCCAACGAAAACGACAAAATGTCAGGGAGCAAGAATATGGCGGAATATAATCGCCCGCTGCCCGCGCCCACGCCCGAGACGAAACATTTCTGGGATGGCTGCCGGGACGGCGAATTGAGGCTGCAGCGCTGCACCTCCTGCAAGCAAAGCTACTTCCCGCCCCGTCCCTTCTGCCCGGCCTGCGGCTCGCGCGAGGTGGAAATCTACAAGGCGAGCGGCAAGGCCACGCTCTATTCCTATGTCATCAACCATCGCCCCCGCCCCGATTTCGGCGAGGCGCCGCACTCCATCGCTGTCGTCACGCTGGCCGAAGGCCCGCGCATGATGACGAACATCGTCGATTGCCCGCAGACGCCGGAAGCCCTCGTCCTCGACATGCCCCTCGAAGTCACTTTCGAGAAGGCGAGCGAGGACATCTCGCTGCCGAAATTCCGGCCAGTGAAAGGGTAAGACGATGAAGCGGAAATCAGTTGTCGTCGTCGGCGCCGCCGAAACGACGGAAATGGGCAAGATCCCGAACACCTCGCAGCTCATGCTGCACGCCGATGCGGCGCTGAACGCGATGAAGGATGCGGGCCTCACCGCGAAGGACATCGACGGCATTGCGACCGCCGGCGACAGCCCGGTGGAAGTCGCGCATTACCTCGGCATCACGCCGACATGGGTGGACGGCACCAGCGTCGGCGGCTGCTCCTTCATGCTGCATGTCCGCCA
>JAHBYL010000144.1 GCA_019635955.1 Parvibaculum sp. | reverse complement strand
GCATAAAGCCGCACCTCGACCGCATGGCCCTTGAGCGGCACCTTGTCCTGCGTCAGCGGCAGATGCTCGCCCGCCGCCACGCGCAATTGCCACTCCACGAGGTCCTGGCCCGTGATCGCCTCCGTCACCGGATGCTCGACCTGGAGCCGCGTGTTCATTTCCATGAACCAGAAACCATTCGGCTTCAGCCCCTCCGACGCATCGGCTATGAACTCCACCGTCCCCGCGCCTCGATAGCCGATGGCCTTGGCGGCTGCCACCGCCGCCTCGCCCATCGCCTTGCGCATTTCGGGCGGCATGCCGGGCGCGGGCGCTTCCTCCACCACTTTCTGGTGGCGGCGCTGCAGCGAGCAGTCGCGCTCGTAAAGCGAGACGGCCTGTCCATGACTGTCGGCAAAGACCTGGATTTCGATATGCCGGGGCCGCGTGACATATTTCTCGACCAGCACGCGCTCATCGCCAAAGGCCGCGCCCGCCTCGCGCTGCGCGCTTTTCAGTTCCTTCTCGAAATCGTCAGGCGAGTTCACGCGGCGCATCCCCTTACCGCCGCCGCCCGCCACCGCCTTGATGAGAACGGGATAGCCGATCTCCTTGGCCCGCTCGGCGAGGAATGCAGCATCCTGATTGTCGCCGTGATAGCCGGGCACCACGGGCACGCCCGCCTTCTCCATCAGCGCCTTGGCGGCATCCTTCAGCCCCATCGCACGAATGGCGCCGGCCGGCGGCCCTACGAATATGAGCCCTGCCTTCTCGCAAGCTTCCGCAAAGCCCGCATTCTCGGAGAGAAAGCCGTAACCCGGATGTACAGCATCCACGCCCGCGCGCTTGCAGGCATCGAGAATGGCATCGGCGCGCAGATAGCTCTCGGCCGCCGCCGCCCCGCCGATGCAATAAGCCTCATCCGCTTCCGCGACGTGATAGGCATTGGCGTCGGCTTCCGAATAGACCGCGATGGTGCGAAGCCCCATACGCCGCGCCGTGCGGATGATGCGAACGGCGATTTCGCCCCGATTGCCAATGAGAAGGGATTTGAACATCTGCTTTCCCCTCACATCCTGAAGACGCCGAACTGCGTCTCCGGTATCTCGGCGTTGAGCGTGGCTGAGAAGGCGAGCGCGAGGACGCGCCGCGTTTCGGAGGGCGCGATGATGCCGTCATCCCAGAGCCGCGCGGTGGCGAAATAGGGATGCCCCTCTTCCTCATATTGCGCGCGGATCGGCGCCTTGAAGCCATCCGCCTCCTCCGGCGTCCATTTTTCGGCGTCGCGATGGACCGTCGCGAGCACGCTCGCCGCCTGCTCGCCGCCCATCACAGAGATGCGCGCATTCGGCCAGGTGAAAAGGAAGCGGGGCGAATAGGCCCGCCCGCACATGCCGTAATTCCCCGCGCCGTATGAGCCGCCGATGATGAGCGTCACCTTCGGCACATTGGCGGAGGCGACCGCCGTCACGAGCTTCGCGCCATCCTTGGCGATGCCGCCCGTTTCATATTCGCGGCCCACCATGAAGCCGGCGATATTCTGAAGGAACAGCAGCGGCACCTTGCGCTGGCAGCACAACTCGATGAAATGCGCGCCCTTAAGCGCCGATTCAGAAAACAGGATGCCGTTGTTCGCGATGATGCCGACCGGCAGCCCGTGAATATGCGCAAAGCCGCAGACAAGCGTCGTGCCGTAAAGCTTCTTGAACTCGTCGAAATCCGAACCGTCCACCAGCCGCGCGATCACCTCGCGCACGTCATACTGGATCGACAGAGCATGCGGCACCACGCCGTCAAGCTCCGCCATGTCGTAAAGCGGGGCGCGCGGCTCGGCGAGCGGAATGGAAATCTGCTTCTTGCGGTTGAGCGTGCCCGCGATCTGGCGCGCAATGGCGAGCGCATGATGGTCGTCCATCGCGTAATGGTCGGTCACGCCGGACTTCCGCGAATGAACATCGGCGCCGCCGAGATCCTCCGCCGAGACGATCTCGCCCGTCGCCGCCTTCACGAGCGGCGGCCCGCCGAGAAAGATCGTGCCCTGCTTGCGTACGATCACCGTCTCATCCGACATGGCGGGCACATAGGCGCCGCCCGCCGTGCAGGAACCCATGACGACCGCA
>JAHBYL010000143.1 GCA_019635955.1 Parvibaculum sp. | reverse complement strand
CGCTGGGGAGAGGGAGATTTACGATCTGTGTGAACTGAATTGTGCTCATCTTTCCCTCTCCCCTCCGGGGAGAGGGAGGGAGCCGTCGAAGACGGCGGAAGGGTGAGGGGCCGTGGCAATGCCTGTCAGCAAAGCCGTGTCCTGTGGCGGGCCAACCCTCCGTACCCGGACGATCCCCTAATGCTGCATCTTCTGTGCGGGGCGGCGTCAGCCCAGCCGTTCTACCCGCGCCAGATGCCTGCCGCCTTCGAAAGAAGTGGTCAGGAAGCGCCTCACACATTCTTTCGCTTCCATATCACCGATCATCCGTGCGCCAAGCGCGAGCACATTCGCATCGTTATGCTGACGCGAAAGCGCGGCGCCAAGGCCTGAGTGGCACAGCGCGGCGCGGACACCCTTTACGCGGTTGGCAGCGATGGAAATGCCGATGCCCGAACCGCATATGGCGATACCGAACTCCACCTGCCCATCGGCAACGGCTTCGGCGAGCTTGAATCCGAAATCGGGATAATCGACAGGTTCGGTCGTATGCGTGCCCAGATCGAGCGGCTCGAAGCCGCAGGCGACCACCTCCGGCAGCAGGGCCGCTTTCAGCGCCACACCGTGATGATCGTTCGCGATGGCGACCCGCGGCTTCATTCTATGACCAACGCTTCCATCGCTCCGAACCCGAATCCCTCCGTACCCGGACGATCCCCTAGTGCTGCATCTTCTGCGCGGGGCGGCCGGCGAGGCGGCGGCAGATTTCGTCGAGCTGCTCGAGCGTCTTGTAGGCGATGGTCACCTCGCCGCCCTTCTCGCCCGAAAAGGAAATCTCCACCTTGAGGCCGAGCTGGTCGGAAATGTTCTTCTCGAGCGCCCGCGTATCGGCATCCTTTTCAGGCCCGGGCAGCGCCTTCGGCCGCGCGCCGCCGGAAGCCGGCGCCTCGCCTTTCCGCGTCAGCGCTTCGGCCTCGCGCGCCGACAACCCCTTCGCCACGATCTCGCGCGCGAAATCTTCCGCCCTGTCATGGCCGATCAGCGGCCGCGCCTGGCCGGCGGTGAGCTTGCCCTCCTCGATCAGCCCGCGCACGCCGTCCGGCAGCGTGAGGAGGCGCAGCGTATTCGCAACATGGGAGCGGCTCTTGCCGATCAGCTTTGAGAGCTTCTCCTGCGTATAGTCGAATTGCTGCATCAGCCGCTCATAGCCCGCCGCTTCTTCGACGGCATTGAGATCGGCGCGCTGCACATTTTCGATGATCGCGATTTCGAGCGACTCGGCATCCGTCAGCTCCTTGACGATGACCGGCACCTGATGAAGTTGCGCCGCCTGGGCCGCGCGCCAGCGCCGCTCGCCCGCGACGATCTCGAAGGCATTTGCCTCACCGGCAACGGGCCGGACAACGATCGGCTGCAGGATGCCCTTCTCGCGGACCGAGTTGGCGAGGTCCTCGAGATCCTCCGGCCGGAAGGTGTGGCGCGGCTGGAAGGGGTTCGGCCGCAGGAATTCGATCGGCACCTCGCGCACGCCGCGCGGGGCAGGCGCTTCCTTGTCGCCAAGCGCGAAGGCGGTGTCCTCGCCGATCAGCGCCGCAAGACCACGTCCAAGACGGCTCGGTGTATCTTCTGCCATTGCCATCGCTTCCCTTCCAATGCCTTCCATCGAAATCCCGTCCGCCTCTACCCGATACTCTATTCTTTGCCCATCCGGCCGGTAGCGCCAGCCCTACCCGCCAATAATGGCGGAAAATCGGGGCCCGCTCGCCCCCGGCCCTACCCCGTATGACCCATTTTCAAATGGTTTCAAACGGTTAAGAGATTTTCTTAAGACAGGTCAGACCGCCTGCCCCAATCCTTGGGCCCGACCGTTACGCAGCCGAGCGCCTGATCGCCCGCTCACGCTGGATCATTTCCGCCGCCAGCCTCATATAGGCCTTGGAGCCGGCGCAGCGATGATCGTAGACCAGCGCCGGCTTGCCATAGGAGGGCGCTTCCGAAATGCGCACATTGCGCGGAATGACCGTGCGATAGACCTTGTCGCCGAGATGGGTGCGCACATCGCTCGCCACCTGGTCCGACAGCTTGTTGCGCTGGTCGAACATGGTGAGCACGATGCCCTGAATGTCGAGCCGCGGATTGAGGCTGGTCTTGACGCGCTCCACCGTGCGCAGCAA
>JAHBYL010000142.1 GCA_019635955.1 Parvibaculum sp. | reverse complement strand
GTGAAGGTTGCGGCGATAGGCATCGACCATAACGTTCTGGCCCGAGAGTTCGGAGAAGACGCCGTTGCGGACGTCCGCCAGAAAATCGGCCGGGTGATAGGCGGCCGCTCCGTCAAGCGCCTGCTGCTCGACGAGCCTTGCGAACCGCGAGCTCGAAAGCAGATTGTTGAGCACGCTGTTCTGAGCGTTGTGGACGCGGTTAAGTGCACCGAGCGGCTCGATGCGGCGAAGTATCTCCTTATCAAGAGCCCATGTCGGGGTCTTGAAGGCGTTCTCGTTGAGGAACGCGACGGCCTGCTTCTGCCGCGTGTTCGGGATCAACTCGAACCTGACGCCGTTCTGCCCGATGTGCCGCTGCTGCGAGTTATAGCCGCCGACGATCGCCGCGACGTGGTTAAGCTCAAGCGTCCACTGGCCGAGCATACGCCCATAGAGCTCGGAAAGGTCGTTGTAGGGATCGCCCTTCTGAGTGGTCGTTGCCGGGACGATGTAGCTCGCAACCCGCTTCAGGTTGCGAATGCCGAGTTCGGTGGAATAGATCGCATCGGCATCGCCGACCGCTTCGGTCAGTTCGCCCGGATCGCTGCCGGCCGAGCCCGCGGTCGAAAAACGATACCACGGCGTCTGGTCCTGCTGGCGTGCCCATTCATCGAGCGTCACCTTTTCGGCATCCGAGCTTTTCGCATTCGGGATCGGCTTATAACCCCACATCGTCGCCCAAACGTCATAGGGACCGATGCCCGGAACCAGATCGACCGGGTCGATCTTGTCCTCCGGCTGGGCGACATAGTTGAACCGCGAATAGTCCATCAGCGTCGCAACGTGGCCGTATTGCTTCACCCAGTTGCGGTCGCGGACCTTCTCGGCCGGATACATCGAGCTCGCCTTCATATTGTGCTGGAAGCCGAGCGTATGACCGACCTCGTGGGCGACGACATATTCGACCAGATAACCCATCAGGTCATCCGGCATCGGGAGCCGCTGTGCCCGCGGGTCGTTCGGGCTTGCCTGAAGGAAGTACCACGAACGCTGGAGGTTCATGATGTTGTGATACATCTGGATGTCCGACTCAAGAATTTCGCCGGTCCGCGGATCGTTGATATGCGGGCCTGAGGCGTTTTCAATGGTCGAGGGCAGCCAGCGGATAACGCTGTAGCGAGCGTCCTCGGGGCTGAAGTCAGGGTCTTCCGCCGGCGTCGGGGCCATCTTGGCGATTATCGCGTTCTTGAATCCGGCGGCCTCAAATGCCTTCTGCCATTTCTCCACGCCGCGTTTGGTGAACGGGACGAGCCATTTCGGCGTCGCCGAGTCGATGTAATAGACGATCGGCTTTACCGGTTCCGAAATAGCCGCGTTCGGGTCTTTTTTCTCAAGCCGCCAGCGGGTGATGAACCGCCGCTGCGTTGCCTTATGTTCGGGACGGCCGTAGTCGATGTTGCTGACCGAGAAATAGCCGACGCGTTCGTCAAACAGCCGCGGCTGCATCGGGTTCTCCGGCAGCTTGACCATGCTGTGGTTGAGCACAACGGTCGCCGAACCGGGACGCATTCCTTGATTGAACGGGTTGCCGCCGCCACCGCCCGGAGATCCTGCCGGCGAGGGGTTGCGGACGTAGGTGTGCGTCGCGACCGCTTCGATATTGGTCGGATAGGTTGCGATGCGTTCGATGTAGGAACGCGAAGCATCAAGCGTATTTGCCTGCAGCCGTTGGCGGGCGGAAAGCTCGGTCAGATCGGTCGTGAAGAGCCGCGTAACGTCGATGACGGCGGCCTCGTTCGGTCCCCATGCCGCGACCGGGAAGGACATTAGGATAATATCTTCATTCGCTGCGGAAACGGCCTGCGCGATCGGGTGGCTGCGGTCGGCGACGATGTCGTAGCTGATGCTGCGGAGATTGATCTTGTTATCGACCCGCTCCCAGCGGACGACGCGTCGGCCGAGTGCCTGCCCTCCATAGCCAATGCCAAGCGTCGTCCGGGCGATCTGCGTCACCCACAAAAACTCTTTGTTGATCTCGCCGGCCGGTATCTCATAGAAATATTTGTCCTTGACCTTGTGGACCTTGAAGATGCCGTCTTTCGAAACGGCATCTTTGGTGATCACCTGGTCATAGGGTTTCGGGTCCTGCGAATCTCCGCCCGGACGTGCTCCGGGCATTCCGGGACGCTGCGGGCCGGCGGGCGTTTCCGTCGGGGTTGGCGGTGGGTCCTGGGCATAAACGCTGATGCTGC
>JAHBYL010000141.1 GCA_019635955.1 Parvibaculum sp. | reverse complement strand
GAATTCACATTCTGCATCCTGCGTTCGTACCGGACGGCTCTGACCGAACAGGTTGAACTTTCGCGGAAGCCGGTCATAATTGAAACCATGTTCCGTTTGCTCGCCCAGTTTGTCGCCGCCAGCCTTTTATGGGGATGCCTGTCCACCGGCGCCTTCGCGGGTAGGCTTCACGGTGAAGCGGGCGAAGCTCTCATCCAGATGACGGAAACGGAATGGGGTATGGAGTCTGCTTTCGCCGATCCATCCTCTCCCGCCGCTTGCGATGTCTGCCACGTTTTACAGCATGTCGTGCTTGTGCCCCGCGGCGAAGTTCGCGCCGGTCTTGAGGGTATTGATGTTCCCGTTCCCGGCAATGAACGGGCGGCAAGCCGGCCACTTTCCCCCGAAGGTCCTCCTCCTGAAATAGCGATCGCCTGAGCTTGAGCGCGTCCCTTGCGGGGCGCCCGATATCTTCTATCTAAAGGTGATCCATGAAAGGTTCATTCCGCACTTGGCGGAGAGCCATGTCTGGCATTCTCATGTCGGCGGGCCTCGCAATGCCGACGCTCGCATCGGACACGGCATCCATAACACTTGACGAAGCCATCGCCATCGCGCTGTCGCAGAACACGCAGGCGCGCATCGCCTTCGAGGCAATCGGCGAACGTGCCGCAGAAGCGCGGCAAGCGGGGCTTCTGCCCAATCCGGAACTCGGCCTCGAAGTCGAGAATGTACTCGGCTCCGGCCCCTATCGCGGCACGGAGGAGGCGGATGTCACGCTCGGCCTCTCCCAGCGCATAGAAACGGGCGGCAAGCGTGAAAACAGAAAGCGGTTCTCCCGTCTTTCGGAGGCCGTTGCAGCCGCCGAACGGGATGCCGTGGAGCGGCGATTGCGCGAGGCGGTGACACATGCCTTCAACGGGCTGCTTGCCGCGCAGCGCGAGGCGGAAACATCCGCCGAGGCGGCAGCGCAAATTCGCGGCCTCGTGCCCGCGCTGCGTCAGCGCTTCGAGCGGGGCGCTTCCTCGGAGGCCGATCTCAACCGCGGACTGCTCGCACTCGACCTCGCCGAGATCAGGGCAGGCGCGAAGCAGGCCGAACTCGGAACGGCGCAGCAGGCGCTGCTTGCGCTCTGGTCGGAACGGAGCTATCGCCCGCTGCGCGGGGACGGACCTTTCGCCGTTCCGGCAGTGCCGCTTCCGGGTCTCGACGAGCTTGAAGCCCGGCTCGACACCCATCCGGCGGTGCTGGGCGGGCAGCAGGCAATCGGCGCGCGCCGCGCGGCCTTCGACCTCGAAAAATCGAACGCCCTTCCCGATGTGACGCTCGGCGCGGGCGCGCGCCATTTCGCGGGAACGGATGAAAGCGCCCTGCTTTTCTCGGTTTCCATTCCCATCTCCGTCTTCGACCGCAATCAGGGCAATATCGACGCCGCCTCGCACCGGGTCGTGCAGGCCGGTCTCGATGCGCAGCAGACGAGAGTGGAACTCGCCCGCGAATTGCAGCAGGCGCATCAGACCTATGGCAGCCGCTGCCGCGAGGCGGAACGGCTTGGTCAATCAATCGTGCCCGCATCGGTGAAAACGTCGGCCGCGATCCGCGAAGGCTATCTCGCCGGACGCTTCGGCGTGCTCGATCTTCTCGATGCATTGCAGACAAATGCCGACAGCCGGTCGCAGGAAGCGGGAGCCATTCTCGCCTGCCGCAACGCGCTGGCTTCCATCGAAATTCTGACCGGCCTTTCCGATGACGAGAAATGGACCGACGGAGACGCACAATGAAAACGATCCGACTTGAAAACCTGCTTCGCCGGGCGCTCGTCCCCGGACTCGCCTTCGGGCTCGCTTTCGGCCTCGCGCTCGCTCCGGCGTTAGCGCATGGCGATGACGGCCACGATCACAGCGAGGAGACCGCCGTGGAGGAACGCCACGACCATCGCGACGAAAACGAGAGCGAGGAAGCGCACGACACGCATGGCGAGGATACCCATGACGGTCACGGCCATGACGAAGAGGATGGTCATGACGAAAGCGGACATGGGCATGACCACGGCCATGACGACGAGCATGAAGACGGCCATGTGACGCTGACGCCCGCGCAGCTCCGCAACGCGCGGCTTGAAATCGCCAAAGCGGGACCGGGAGTGCTGCACCCTTCGATCACTCTTTTCGGCACCGTCCGCCCCGATCTCGACAGGCTCGTTCATGTCGTACCGCGCTTTCCGGGCATCGTGACAAGCGTAAACAAGCGCCTTGGCGACCGCGTGGAGAAGGGTGAGGTGATGGCAACCGTT
>JAHBYL010000140.1 GCA_019635955.1 Parvibaculum sp. | reverse complement strand
GACTCGCTATGGCTGCGGTCTCTTGTCCCATCCCAGCAAAGAACGGGGGCTTTGTTGGCGCGTGAGTCCAAGTCCGATATCGAGGCACGGCTGCGGGATTCGATTGGGGTCGCATTCTGGATGAGCTTTACGCCATCCACCAAGACCATGCTTCTGGAAGCCGAGATCCAGTACTCGAGATGCCATCTCGATCTGGGGACGACCATTGGCGAACATGGGTCCTTGGCGATGGGGTACTTCAAGGCGTTGGAACATGAGCTGGTTTCGCAATGGTCAGGCGTATTCGGGTGTGATGCCTATGTGGAGTACCAGAAGTCGTTGAACAGGCGCGAGAAGCCCACCCTGGGGACCATTGAGCATCTTTGCCGCAGACAGGCAAGGCTGCCAGACGAGTTGATCCGATCCATTGAGGTCGTTGGTCCGTCATGGGTATCCAACGAAGAGGCCCGTGGGATGTTGTTGAGATTGGTCGAGTTCAGAAACAGGGCGGCCCATGGGAGTCCAGGGCTATATGCCGGTGAGTTCCAGACGATACGAAGAATCCTTTTCAAGGACGGATTCCTCAGGATGATTGGTGTGCACCAGAGTGGAGAGCGGCGCGCACATGGAAAAGATCGCGACTGAAGTCGCTCCCACAGGAGGAAACCTCGAAAAACCTCTCGTTTTCTCGTCATCCCGGCGAAGGCCGGACAAGCGCGTAGCGCGTAGAACGTCCGGAGGACGGCTCCGAAGGGGCGAGCGCAGCGAGTCATCCAGTGCCTTTAAGGCTTTGAAAGCAAAGGCACGGGGCTCTGGCTTTCGCCGGAGCGACGGGGATTGAGGGGTTTTTAGAGGTTCCCCGTAGGAGCCCTTTCAGGGGCGATGCTTTGGGTCTGTGCCGACCCAATCGCCCGTAAACGGGCTCCTACGAAAGTGCGGCTTCCGTAGGAGCGCACCCTGTGCGCGATCGTTCTTGCGTGGAGCTTCAATCGCGCACAGGGTGCGCTCCTACGGCGAAGGATTAACCCGCGCTGCGCAACGCCGCCTGCGGGATCAGTGCGCCGAAGCGCGTGCGGATCGAGGTTTCGATGCCGGAGGCGTCGAGGCCGGATTCGGCGAGGAGTTCCTCGCGGCTGGCGTGTTCGAGGTATGTGTCGGCGAGGCCGAGGTGGAGCAGGGGCAGGGTGATGCCGTGAGCGGCGAGCAGTTCGCCGATGCCGGCACCGGCGCCGCCCATGATCGCGTTGTCCTCGACGGTGACGATGGCGGCGTGGCTGCGCGCAAGTTCGAGCACGAGCTTCTCGTCGAGCGGCTTGATGAAGCGCATGTTGACGAGGGTCGCGCCGAGTGCGGCGGCGGCCTTCTCGGCGGGGGCGACCATGGCGCCGAAGGCGAGCACGGCGACGGCCTCGCCGCGCCGGCGCAGTTCGGCTTCGCCGATCGGCAGGGTGTCGAGGTCGCTGCCGGGCGCGACACCGATGCCGCTGCCGCGTGGATAGCGCACCGCGGCCGGGCCCTGGTGGTGGAAGCCCGTGCTCAGCATGCGCCGGCACTCGGCCTCGTCGGCTGGCGCCATGACGACCATGTTCGGGATGCAGCGCAGGTAGGACAGGTCGAAGCTGCCCGAATGCGTGGCGCCGTCGGGGCCGACCACGCCACCGCGGTCGATCGCGAACAGCACGTCGAGGCCCTGCAGGGCGACGTCGTGGATGAGCTGGTCGTAGGCACGCTGCAGGAAGGTCGAATAGATCGCGACGACCGGCTTGGCGCCCTCGCAGGCCATGCCGGCGGCCAGCGTCACCGCGTGCTGCTCGGCGATGCCGACGTCGAAGTAGCGCGCCGGGTATTCCTTCGAGAAGCGCACCAGGCCCGAGCCTTCGCGCATCGCCGGCGTGATGCCGAGCAGGCGCTCGTCGGCGGCGGCCATGTCGCACAGCCAGTCGCTGAAGATGTCGGTGTAGGTGGCCTTGCCGGGTGCCTTCCTGGCCAGGCCCTTTTCCGGATCGAACGGGCCGACGGCGTGGTAGTCGATCTGCGCGCGCTCGGCCGGGGCATAGCCCTTGCCCTTGGTGGTGATCACGTGCAGGAACTGCGGGCCGTCGAGTTCGCGCAGGGTCTTCAGGGCGTGCAGCAGCTGCGGGATGTCGTGGCCGTCGACCGGACCGGTGTAGTGGAAGCCGAATTCCTCGAACAGCGTGCTCGGCATGAACATGCCCTTGGCATGTTCCTCCCAGCGCTTGAGGAAGCGCCAGGCGTGGCCGTCGCGGCGCATCATGCGCTTGCTGCCCTCACGCAGGCGGTTGAGCGTGCGGCTGGCCATCAGGCGGGCGAGGATCTTGGTCAGCGCGCCG
>JAHBYL010000014.1 GCA_019635955.1 Parvibaculum sp. | reverse complement strand
AAGCGGAAGTGCATCACGTCGCCGTCGGCGACGAGGTAGTCCTTGCCTTCGAGGCGCATCTTGCCGGCATCCTTGGCGCCCTGTTCGCCGTTCAGCGAGACATAGTCGTCATAGGAAATCGTCTCGGCACGGATGAAGCCTTTTTCGAAATCCGTGTGGATGACGCCCGCGGCCGCCGGAGCGCGGGTGCCCTTGGTGATGGTCCATGCGCGGGTTTCCTTCGGGCCGACCGTGAAATAGGTGATGAGGTCGAGAAGGGCATAGCCCGCGCGGATGAGGCGCGAGAGGCCGGGTTCGGCAAGCCCGAGCGTTTCGAGATATTCATCGCGGTCGGCGGGCGGGAGCTGTGCCACTTCTTCCTCGATGCGGGCGGAGATCACGACCGCCTGCGCGCCTTCGGCCCTCGCGCGCTCTTCCACGGCTTTCGAATAGTCGTTGCCGGTGGCGGCGGAAGCCTCTTCCACGTTGCAGACGTAGAGCACGGGCTTCGAGGTGAGAAGGTTCAGGCCTTCCCAGGCCTTCATGTCTTCATCCGAGACCTTGCCTTCCGCAGTGGCGATGCGCGCCGGGCGGCCATCGCGCAGATAGGTGAGCGCGAGATTCATCAGCTCGACCTGCTGCTTTGCTTCCTTGTCGCCGCCCTTCGCCTTTTTCTCGTTTGCCGCGACGCGCTTTTCGAGGCTTTCGAGATCGGCAAGCATCAGCTCCGTTTCGACGATTTCGGCATCTGCGAGCGGGTCGATGCGATTTTCGACATGGGTGATGTCGTCATCGACGAAGCAGCGCAGCACATAGGCGATGGCGTCCACCTCGCGGATATTGGCGAGGAACTGGTTGCCGAGGCCTTCACCCTTCGATGCGCCTTTCACGAGGCCCGCGATATCGACGAAGGTGAGGCGCGTCGGGATGATTTCCTTGCTCTTCGCAATCTGGCTGAGCTTGTCGAGGCGCGGATCGGGCACCGCCACTTCGCCGACATTCGGCTCGATGGTGCAGAAGGGATAGTTCGCGGCCTGCGCGCTTGCGGTCTGCGTCAGCGCGTTGAACAGCGTGGACTTGCCGACATTGGGCAGTCCGACAATGCCGCATTTGAAACCCATGGCCCGTTACTCTCCGTCGCTGTCTTGCTGTTTCGTTTTCTTCTTTTCGGGCTCGGGATTGAGCGCGAGATGAACCTTGTTTGCGAATGTCGCGTCCTTGCCTTCTGCAAGAAGGGGCGCCGCATCCGCCATGGCGTCCAGCATGGGCTCTACCCAGGCCGCATCCGCCTTCGAGAAATCGCCGAGCACGTGGCCGAGCACGCGCTCCTTCACGCCCGGATGGCCGATGCCGATGCGCACGCGCCGGAACTCCGGGCCGATATGGGCGGCGATGGAGCGGATGCCATTATGCCCCGCTGCGCCGCCGCCGGTCTTCATACGCACCTTGCCGGCTTCGAGGTCGAGTTCGTCGTAGAAGACGACGATGTCGGCGGGCGTCAGCTTGTAGAAGCGCATCGCTTCGCCGACGGCGCGGCCGCTTTCGTTCATATAGGTCGTGGGTTTCAGCACGATCGCCTTTTCGCCCGCAAGTGTGCCTTCGCAGACAATGCCCTGAAAGCGCGCGCGGGGCGGCGAAAAGGAATGGCGGCGAACGATCGCGTCCGCCGCCATGAATCCGACATTGTGCCTGTTCCGTGCGTATTTCTCGCCCGGATTTCCAAGACCGACGAGCAAGATCATCGCCGCCTCCCTTCAGGCAGCGAAGATCAATCGTCTTTCGCTTCTGCCTTGGCTTCAGCTTTTTCTTCCGCCTTGGCTTCGTTGTCCGCAGAGACGACGGCAGCAGGGGCGGCGATCGTCGCGATGGTGAAGTCGCGATCGGTGATGGTCGGCGTCACCTTGGCAGGCAGCGTGACCGCCGAGATGTGGATCGAAACGCCCATCTCGTAGCCCTTGAGATCGATGTCGATCTGCTCGGGGATCGCATCCGCCGGGCAGTTGAGTTCGATATCGTGGCGCACGATGTTGAGCACGCCGCCAGCCTTGAGGCCGGGCGAGGCTTCGTGATTGTGGAAGTGCACGGGCACGTTCACGACGATGGTCGCATTCTTGCCGAGACGCAGGAAATCGACATGGATGATGAAGTCGCGCACCGGCTCGAACTGCACGTCGCGGGGAATGACGCGCTCGGTCTTGCCACCGATCTCGACATCCAGCGTGTGGCTCATGAAGGTGCCGGTCTGGTAGAGAGCGGTCACATCCTTGTAGCTGACGGTGATGAGCTCGGGGGACTTCTTGTCACCATAGATGACGGCGGGGACGCGGCCTTCGCGGCGGAGCGAACGGACAGCCCCCTTGCTGCCTTTTTCGCGCGCCTCGGCCTTGAGCGTCTGGGACTCGGCCATAGGGAATTCTCCAATAAAAACGGGGCCTTAGAGGCCCGCGTGCATAGCCCGCAAGTCTCCTCCAGGGGTGTGGAAGTGCGGGATCGCGCGCCTTATAGCCCTTGAGGGGGGAAAACTCAACCCGTGGGGGGAGTTAAGGGATCAGTCGAAAAGGCTCGAAACCGAGCGTTCCTCGGCCGTGCGGCGCATGGCCTCGCCGATCAGGGGCGCGATGGAGACGACGCGGATATTGTGGGCGACGCGGACGGCCTCGGTCGCCTGGATCGAATCCGTGATGACGAGTTCCTTGAGCTTCGAGGCGGAGACGCGGGCAACCGCGCCGCCCGACAGCACGCCATGCGTGACATAGGCCGAAACCTCGGTGGCGCCCGCCTTCAGAAGGGCATCGGCCGCGTTGCAGAGCGTGCCGGCGCTGTCCACGATGTCGTCGACCAGGATGCAGGAGCGGCCCGAGACATCGCCGATGATGTTCATGACTTCGGACTCGCCCGCGCGCTCGCGGCGCTTGTCGACGATGGCGAGGTCGGCGCCGATGCGCTTCGCGATGGCGCGGGCACGCACCACGCCGCCCACGTCCGGCGAGACGACCATGACGCCATTGTCGGTCTTGTAGTGCTGCTCGATATCGCGGGTCAGAACGGGCGCGGCGAAGAGATTGTCGGTCGGAATATCGAAGAAGCCCTGGATCTGTCCGGCGTGGAGATCGAGGGTGAGCACGCGGTCGGCGCCGGCAGTCGTTACGAGATTGGCGACGAGCTTGGCGGAGATCGGCGTGCGGGCGCCGGGTTTGCGGTCCTGGCGCGCATAGCCGAAATAGGGGATCACCGCCGTGATGCGGCGCGCGGAGGCGCGGCGCAACGCATCCATGATGATCAGCGTTTCCATCAGGTGGTCGTTCGCGGGATAGGAGGTCGACTGGATCACGAAGACGTCCTCGCCGCGGACGTTTTCCTGAATTTCCACGAAGACTTCCATGTCGGCGAAGCGGCGGACGACGGATTTCGTCAGGGGCAGGTTCAGATAGGCAGCGATGGCTTCGGCAAGCGCCCTGTTGGAATTGCCCGCGACGAGTTTCATTCCGAGATTCCTGCGATTGCCCGAGTTCCGCCTGATGGCGTGAAAGAGTGCCCCAATCCGAAGACGCCGCCCTTCGATGAATATCCGGTGACGGCGCGAGCGCGTTTTAACAAGGGCCCCAACCCCTGTAAACACGCAAACTCGCGCTGCAAACCTCTCGCATCCGCCGGGCGCGGCGTCCTATCCATTTGCAGCAATCCGCGCGGGTGCGGGTTCCAGCACCGCGATCACGCCATCGGCGGCGGCCCGGGCGGCGGTTTCGGCGACCTCGCCCCATTCGCCAGCGATGACGGCGGGGGAGAGTGCATTCTTCTGGTGGATTTCGCCGAGCTTCCGGCCGTCCGCCGACTTCACCAGCCAGTGGATCGAGACGTCGGTGCGGCCATCGCCGCGCGAGGCGGTGACGATGCTGCCTTCGATGCTGAAATCCTTGGCGGTGAGCCAGGGCGCGTCCTTCAGGCGCTCTTTCAACGCCGCGTCGAGCGCGGCAGTCAGCGCCCGGGCACCGTCGCCCGGAGCGGGGCCGAAGGTAATGCCGAAGCGCGGCTGCGCCGGCGTGGCGATGCTGCCGGTGACGAGCGCGCTATCCGCCGTCAGTGGCGCGTGGGTGTTGAGCGCGAGGGAGGGCTGGGCGGGTGGCGACCAGCCCGCATACCAGGTGGCGATATCGCCGAGCGTCGCGGCGGCGAGGCGCTCCAGTTCCTCTTCGCGATCTGCTCCGGGCGCAAGCGTTGCTTCCCGGACGAGGCGGTGAAGGGCTTTGCCTTCCGGGTCGGCAAGTTCGATGACGGCGACGAGATAGGTGTTGCCCTCCGCCTCGCCCGCGCCGAGCGCCCCGCGGATCGACAAGGGAAGGGGGCTTCGCGCGGCCTCCTCGGAAAGGAAGGCGGAGAAGAGCGCGGCATCGCCGGGACGCGCGGCTTCCAGCGGCACGATCTCTATGGAGCGGTTGGCGACCGCCTCTTCTTGCGGGCTCGGCGTATTTTCCGGTGGCGCCTTGCCGGACACGGCGTCGTCGGCGCAGGCGGCGCCTGCAAGCAGGATCAGGGCGATGCCCGCGCGAAGGCGGCGCATGGCGCCGCCCGGCGCCTGCCTCACCTGCACTGGCTCGATTCCCGATTGCACTTTGCGCTTGTCCCGCTGCCCGCCTCATTTCCCTGAGGCTTTCGGATTTTACTCCGATTCGTCCGGGCGGTGCGGCCTTGGCTCACGGGCGAAGCATCAGGGCCGAGATCTGACGGCCATAGTCCTTTTCGCCCCGATGGGTGGTGCGGCGGAAGGAGAAGAACCGCTTTTCATCCTGATATGTGCATTGGCCGAGCACGGAGACCGTGCCGATATCGGCTGCCTCGAGACGCGCCTCGACATAGCCCGGCAGGTCGAACATGCCATGCCGGTCCTTGTCCGAGGGCTCGAACCAGCGCGCATTCGCCTCGTCCGCCTCGATGAAGCGGGCGCGGAATTCGGGGCCCACTTCATAGGCATCCTGCGAGATGCAGGGACCGATGGCGGCGGCGATGTCCTGCCGCTCCGCGCCGAGGCGGATCATCGCTTCCACTGTCGCCTCGAGAACGCCGCCAAGCGCGCCCTTCCATCCGGCATGGGCTGCCCCGATGACACGGGCCTTCTTGTCGGCAAAGAGAACGGGCGCGCAATCGGCGGTGAGAATGCCGAGCGCGATGCCCGGCGTCGCCGTCACCATGGCGTCGGCCTGCGGCGCGGTATCGGGCGTCCAGGGTTCCGTTACCGCGACCACATCGGGGCTGTGGATCTGATAGACGGTGAGGAGCTTCTCGCGCTCCACGCTCAGCTTCTCGGCCACGCGGGCGCGATTCTCGCGCACATTCTCCGTGGCGTCGTCCGAGCCGTAGCCGCAATTCAATGAGGCGTAGATGCCTTTGGAGACGCCGCCCTCGCGCGTGAAGAAGCCGTGGCGGATATGCGAGAGTACGTCGAGGGGTTTCGCCGTCAGCATCTTCCGTTCCTCATGCGAAACCGGCAGGCGCATCCGCGCCCGGCGGTGTTATCCCCAGCACCTTGAAGAGGCTGCCCATCTCCTGCGCGCCGGTCAACCGCTCAACCGCGGCCTCGATATCGCGCTTCTGCCCGTCTGTCGCGTTTTGCGATAGCCGCGCCGCACGGGCGGCGATGCCGAGCGACATCAGGAAGGCGCCTTGTTCCACCGGTCCATGCGGTTGCGCGCCGCCGCGGCGGGCGGCATGGGCCAGTGCCTCGAAATCGACATGGGCGGTGATATCCGCCTCGCCCGGCGCCTCGAAGGGGTCGGCATATTGGTGGCGGCGAAGCGCCTGCAGCGTATCGCCTGCCGCGCTTTTCGCATGGCCGTAGTCGATGATGAGCGCCGCGCCGCCATCGCGCGCAATGCGGGAAGCGATCTCTTCCGCAATGGCGGTGCCGGCGGGGCAGGTTTCGGCGATCGAGCCGATAGGTGCGTTTCGTACATTCTCCGCGAGCGCCTTGTCGTTCGCCGCGGCGACCGGAGCGAGGACGGGCGTGAATTTCCCGTCGCGGTAATCGACGCAGCGTTCGCACCAGCCGCGCTCCGTGCGCTGATATTGCGTGATCGGCAGAGCGTCGAAGAATTCATTGGCAATCAGGAAGAGCGGCAGCCCGGGCAGCTCGTCGATAGAGGCGTGCCCCTCTGCCTGCGGCACGCGGGCGCGCTGCGCCTCGCGGAGCGCCGGGCTCGTCTCGACGAAATGGATGGACGCCGCGTCGAGCATGGCCGGCACAGCGCGCATGGCGCGCAGCGCATCCGCCATCAGCGTGCCGCGGCCGGGGCCGAGTTCGGCGAGGGCAAAGCGGGCGGGGCTTCCGCTCGCGATCCAGCGGTCGGCCAGCCAGAGGCCGATCAACTCTCCGAACATCTGGCTCACTTCCGGCGCGGTGGTAAAGTCGCCCGCGCGGCCCAGCGGATCGCGCTTGATGTAATAGCCATGCTCGGGATGGCCGAGGGCGAGCGCCATGTAGTGCGACAGGGGAAGGGGCCCCGTTTCGCCGATCAGGCGAATGAGATGATCGCGAAGCGCGCTGCCGCTCATTTCTTCTTCGCGGCAGGGGCTCTGGTCTTCTCTGCCGGTGCGCGCGTGGCGGCGTACCAGACAAGCGCCGCGCCGGCGAGAGCCATCGGGATGGACAGCACCATGCCCATGGTGAGCCAGCCGCCTGCGAGATAGCCGAGCTGCGCATCGGGTTCGCGGAAGAACTCGACGAAAGTGCGGGCAAGGCCATAGCCGCAGATGAAGGCGCCGGCGACGATGCCCGGCCGCTTCAGCGCGCCGAGGCGCCAGATCAGGAACGAGAGAATTGCGAAGAGGACGAGCCCCTCGAGCGCGGCTTCATAAAGCTGGCTCGGATGGCGGGGCAGCGGGCCGCCATTCGGGAAGACGACGCCCCATGGCGCATCCGTCACGCGGCCCCAGAGTTCCGAATTGATGAAATTCGCGATGCGGCCGAAGAAAAGGCCGATAGTGGCGGCAGCGCTTGCCACATCCATCAGCGAGAGAAGCGGAATATTTCTCGATCGCGAGAAGAAGACCATGGCAAGGAGGACGCCCGCCGCGCCGCCATGGAAGCTCATGCCGCCCTGCCAGACATAGAGGATTTCGACCGGGTGCCAGAGGTAGTGCCCGGGATTGTAAAAGAGCACATAGCCGAGCCGGCCACCGAGAATGACGCCGAGCGCCACCCAGAGCAGCATGTCGTCCGCGTCGTTCTTCGTGAAGGGCGGCTTGCCGGCCCAGAGGCGATCTCTTTCCGCGAGGAGAACAACATAGCGCCAGCCGAGGATAAGGCCTGCGATATAGGCGAGCGCATACCAGCGGATCGCGAAGGGGCCGATCTCTATCAGGATGGGGTCTATGTCGGGAAAGGGCATGAGGCTCCGGCTTTCGGCTTTGCGGTGCGCGCCAGTTTGGCGTTGCCGGGCCCCAAGTCAAGGAAGGGAAGGCGCCGCGCCGTTGCAAACAAAAAGGGCGGCCGATGGGGCCGCCCGTCTTGTTGCCGTATCGCGCCCGGCCGTCAATTCCTGGCCGGGATGATGACGGGCAGGGTTTCGTAGCCGCGCACGAAGGTGGAGAAGCTGCGCTTCGGCTCTCCCACCACCTTCACTTCCGGGAAGCGCTTCAGGATTTCTTCCCAGATGATGGTGAGCTGGAGCTCGGCCAGGCGGTTGCCGACGCAGCGATGAATGCCGAAGCCGAAGGAGATGTGCTGGCGCGGGCGTTCGCGGTCGATGATGTAGTCGTTCGGGCGTTCGATGACTTCATCGTCGCGATTGCCCGAGAGATACCACATGACGACCTTGTCGCCTTCGCGAATCTTCTTGCCCTGGAATTCGATGTCGCGGTTGGCCGTGCGGCGCATATGGGCGAGCGGCGTCTGCCAGCGGATCGTCTCCGAAACCATGGAGGGAATGAGGTCCGGATTGGCGCGGAGCTTCGCATACTGATCGGGGTTGCGGTTCAGCGCCAGAACGGAGCCCGAGATGGTATTGCGCGTCGTGTCGTTGCCGCCGACGGTGAGCAGCACGACATTGCCGAAATATTCGCGCGGCTCCATGTTTCGCGTCTCGGGGTGATGGGCGAGCATGGAGATGAGATCGCCCACCGGCTCGGCATTCACCTTCTGGTTCCAGAGATTGTTGAAATAGCCCGAATACTCGCCGAAGATTTCGAGCTTCTGCTCGAGCGTTTCGACAAGGCCGCCCGGCGCGGGGAGGGCGGTCACGACATCCGACCAGTAGGTGATCTTGCGGCGGTCTTCTTGCGGCGCGCCGAAAAGCGTCGCCAAGGTCATCGCGGTCAGTTCCTTCGAGACGAGATCGACCCAGTCGAACTCCTCGCCGATGGGCAGGCCGTCGAGAATGCCGGCGGCGCGTTCGCGGATCTGCGGCGCCATCTGCGCAAGCGCCGAGGGCGCGACGGCGGGGCTGACCGCCTTGCGCTGCACGTCGTGGCGCGGCGGGTCCATCGCGATGAACATGGGCAGCGGCTCGATATTCTGCTGGCCGCCGCCGATGGTGATGCCGCCCTTCATATAGTCGGACGAGAAGACCTGGTGGTTCGTGTCGACCGCCATGATGTCGTTGTACTTGGTGATCGACCAATAGGGGCCGTATTCGCTCTCGGCCGTGTAATGGACGGGGTCCTCGCGGCGCAGACGTTCGAAATAGGGCAGAACCGTATCGCTTTCGAAAAGCGCGGGCTGGGCCGGGTCGAGCGTTTCGAGCGGAGCCGCATAGGCTGCCTCGCGGGCCAGGGTCTCCCGGGATACATGTTCATTCATTGCGGTGTCCTCCGGTCTTCCGACATGTTTTGCGGGCATGAGAGGCGTTCGAACAGTGTTCCGCAAGCCTGTGAGGGCGGATCAGCCGGAGCGGTCGATGAGATAGATGGCGCCTGCAAAGAGCTTTTCAATCCGCTCCGGCGGCACGCCGCCCGGCGGGTGGGAGGCGATGATGGCGGCAATGCCGCGGCCGAGCGCCCAGATCGCATGGGCGGCGTTTTCGCGATAGGCGGGCGGGATGCGCCCGTCATCCTCTACCGCCGCGAGATAGGTCAGCAGCGTTTCCTGCTCGGCCTCGCGCAGGCTTTCATGGCCCGCCATCAGCTGTTCGTCGAACATGAGCGAGAGAAGGGCGGGCCGCGTCAGCACGAAATTAAAGAAGCCGCGCGCGCTCGCCCGCATGGGGGGCGCGTGTTCGGGCAGGGTGCGGAAACGCTCCATCTCCTCGCGCAATTCGCGAAAGCCGGTGATCGCGAGATGCAGCAGCAATTCTTCCTTGTTCGCGAAATAATGATAGATCGAGGCAAGACCGATGCCCGCGCTGTCGGCGATGGCGCGCAGGCTCAGATCGCCCGCGCCCTTCTCCTCGAGAATCCGCATGGCGGCGGCAAGTGTTCTCGCGCGCACGCCGTCGCTTTCGCGGAGCGGCGCCGCAGCCGGAGCGGCCGCTTTTTCCTTCGGCGCGAAAGGAGGCATGCCTTTCGCCGCGGCGATGAGGACGTCGCGAATGCTGGGCGTACCGCCGGGCTTGCTGTTCTTCGGCATCTTCTCTGGTCCGGGCAAACGGGCGGCAAGTCTAGCATTGGAACCGGCGCGGCCAACGGGACGTCGCGCCGCAGCGGCGCGGTTCGCTTTTTGGGGACGGGAGGACTATCTTGCCTTGAAACAATGCGAGCGGAGCAGGCCCATGACCCAGACCCAGAACCGGATTTTCGACGAACTCGGGCGGCTTTTCACCAATGCGGCGGGCGCCGCCCAGGGTGTCCGGCAGGAGATCGAGACGGTCATCAAGGGGCAGGCCGAGCGCCTGCTTGCCGATATGGACCTTGTGACCCGCGAGGAATTCGAGGCCGTTCGCGCCATGGCGCAGCTTGCCCGCGAGGAGAACGAGGCGCTGAAGACCCGGATCGAGGCGCTGGAAGCGGCGCTGGCGAAGAAATCCGCAAAAAAGGCGGCCGGCGCCGACGAGTGACGGGCAGCGCCGCCACATCCTTCATCCACAGATTCGCTCAGGCTTTCCCCAGCTATCGGACCGCTCAGGGTTGCGCCGACTCAATGTGTCGGGCACGGTTGTCTGGTATTCACGGGGCGGGCAGCCCACTAGATGTTGGGTCCGGCGGGTATCCGGGCCCGGGGCAACCCGAGCGGGGTGATGAATGTCAGGCTCTGTCGCCGAAGCCGAAGAATTCGACGGCAATCCTCTCGACCTTCTCGAGCAAGTCGCTTCGATCCGCGACTGGTTCTTCGAGCGGAGCCATGAGGACGAACTGAATATCTGCGTCGCCGGCGAGTGGCGGGATTACCAGCTTTCGCTCAACTGGCGGAACGACATTTCCGGGCTTCACGTCGCCTGTACGCTCGACCTCAGGGTGCCGCCCGAAAAGCGGCCCGTGATGCGCCACCTCGTCACCCTTATCAACGAGCAGCTCTGGTCAGGCCATTTCGACCTCTGGTCGGATGAGGGCGTGGTGCTTTACCGCAACAGCCTGCTGCTTTGTGGCGGGGCTGCCGCAACGCCCGAGCAATGCGAGGCGCTGCTTCGGCTCGCGGTGGAGGCGTGTGAACGCTATTATCCGGCGCTGCAATTCGTCATGTGGGCAGGCAAATCGGCCGAGGAGGCCATTTCCGCCGCCATGTTCGAGACGCAGGGCAGCGCGTGAGGCGCTGAAGGTTTCCTCGGAAGACGGTTCCAGAGATGACAGTTTCGATCGAGCGTCCGCTTGTGCTGGTGGGCGCGGGCAAGATGGGCAGTGCGCTGCTTTCCGGCTGGCTTCAGGGCGGGCTTTCGCCGGCTCAGGTCTTTGTGCGTGACCCGCAGGCCTCGCCGGAGATCGCGGCGCTCGCCGCCAAGGGATTGAAGCTCAATGCGCGGCTTGAAGAGATCGCGGCTGCGCAGCCCGCGCTGGTACTTCTGGCGGTGAAGCCGCAGGCGATGGGCGCGGTGCTGCCGGAGCTCAAGGCGCTGGTGCGGCCGGAGACGGTGTTTCTTTCCATCGCGGCGGGCACGGGGCTCGAGCGGCTCGAGGAGTTGCTCGGCAATGATGTCGCGGCGATCCGCGCCATGCCGAACACGCCAGCCGCGGTCGGCCGCGGCATCACGGTTGCCCATGCGAACCGCCATGTGACGGCGGAACAGCGCGCGCTGGCGGACGGGCTTCTCGACGCGGTGGGCGAGGTCGGCTGGGTCGAGGCGGAAGGGCTCATCGATGCCGTGACGGCGATTTCGGGCAGCGGCCCGGCTTACGTCTTCTATCTCGTCGAATGTCTGGCGGCGGCGGGCGAGGGCCTTGGCCTCGATCCGGCGCTTGCCATGAAGCTCGCGCGGGAGACGGTGAGCGGCGCGGGCGAAATGCTCCACCGTCTCCCGGAGCCTGCCTCGGAACTGCGGGCCAATGTGACCTCGCCGGGCGGCACGACAGCCGCGGCCCTCGATGTGCTGATGGGCGAGGGCGGCTTGTCGCCGCTGATGCGCCGCGCGGCCGTGGCAGCGCGTGATCGGGCGCGCGAGCTCGGCAAGTAGGCTCGCCATAAGGGACAAGGGCGCCTATCTTCTCCCGGTCAGGAGGACAAGATGGCCCGCAAGTCAGACCCGGAAGACAAGATCGTCAATGCCGCGATGAAGCTTGCCGCATCGCGCGGCTGGCGCGAGATCACGCTGGCCGATGTCGCGAAAGCGGCAAAGGTGAAGCTTTCCGATATGCCAGCGCATTTCACCTCCAAGACCGCCATTCTCGCCGCCTATGGACGGCGGATCGATGCGAAGGTGCTGGACGAGGCCGCTGCCGAGGAGATGGGGGGCGAAAGCGCCCGCGACCGGCTGTTCGATGTGCTGATGATGCGCTTCGATGCGATGGCGGCAGACAAGGCGGCCTGGAAGAGCATTGCGCGGGACATGCGCCGCGAGCCGCTTTTGTCCGCGCCGCTGGCGCGGCCTGTGCTGCAATCCATGAGCTGGATGCTCGAAGCGGCAGGGATCGACTCTTCCGGCATTGCGGGCGCCGTTCGCGCGCGGGGCCTTGCACTTATCTGGGCCTCGGCCTTTCAGGTCTGGCTCGATGATGATGAGGACCAGTCGAAGACCATGGCGGTTCTCGACCGCCGGCTTTCCGATGCGCAAGTCTTTCTGGAGCGCGTGTCGCGTCTCTGGCCGAAGCGGCGCGATGAGGCGGAGGAAGCTGCCTAGATTCTCCTAGAAATGAAACACACGGCAGGCGGTGAGCTTGCCCTGTTTCCATTCGAGGATTTCGGCGACGCGCTTGCGGCCCGCCTCGTCGCCGTTCACGACGCGCCAGTATTCGATCGCGGCGCGTCCATCCTCGTCCGTTCCTTCGGCGATCACGCTCGTTATGTCGGCGCGAAAACTCTTGAGAACCTTGGCAACTTCCACCGCATAGGCGCGGAGTTCGGCGGGGCCGTGCAGCGTTCCGTCGGTGCGGTTCATGCGCGCAGTGACGGCGGCGCTCATATGGGTGGCGTCGTCGGCATAGAGTGCTGCGACCTTTTCCGGATCGAGGCTCGACCAGGCGGCCTGCCATTTCAGGACCATTGGGGGAATTTTCATTCGCTGTCAGACCGGCAGGTGAATGATGGCGCGAAGCCCGCCCATGGGGCTGCGCGCAAGCGTGATGTCGCCGCCATGGCCGCGGGCGATGTCGCGGGCGATGGCGAGGCCGAGGCCGGTCCCGCCCGTGTCGAGATTGCGCGCCGCATCGAGCCGGTAGAAGGGGCGGAAGACTTCTTCCAGCTGTTCGTCCGGTATGCCCTCGCCGTCATCGTCCACGATGATGTCGATGCTGCTGTCATCCTCGCTGTCGGTGTCGCGGATCGCGGTCACCCAGACATGCGGTGCATATTTTCCCGCATTGTCGATGATGTTGGTGAGGCAGCGCTTGAAGGCGTTGCGGCGGAGCGGCAGCGTCAGGTCGCCATGCAGGTCGAGCTTCACATCATGGCCCTTGCGCAGCGCGTCGTCCTTCACCTCGCCGATGAGTTCGGCAAGGTCGGTCTCGACGGATGGCTCGCCCTGATGTCCGCGCGCGAATTCGAGATAGTCCTCGAGCATATGCTCCATCTCGGCGATATCGTCGCGCAGTTCGGCGATCTCGGGCCCGTCGGGCAGCATGGCGAGCTGCAGCTTGAAGCGCGTGAGTGGTGTCCGCAGATCATGGCTCACGCCTGCAAGCATGGCGGTGCGCTGCTCGATCTGGCGTTCGATGCGGTCGCGCATATCCATGAAGGCCTGTGCGGCGCGGCGCACTTCGGAAGCGCCTTGCGGGCGGAAGCGCTCGACATCGCGGCCCATGCCGAAGGATTCGGCGGCGCTGGCGAGACGTTCGATCGGACGGATCTGGTTCCTGAGGAAGATCACCGCCACGATGATGAGCACGATCGAGGCGCCGACCATCCAGACGATGAAGATGTGCGAGTTCGAGGCATAGACCTGCGAGGCGGGGCTCAGCACGCGCATGACGCCGCCATTATAGGCGATGCGGATATCGACGTAGCTGTTCTGCCGCAGCGTGTTGATCCAGTAGGGACGCGCGATGCGCGCGCGGATTTCGTCATTGAGCGAATCCGCGAGCAGGCCGCCGGTGGAAGAGGGCGTATCCGGCAGCGTCTCGCCGTCGAGGAAGGCGACCGGAAGGCCGAGATGGTCGCCCGCGCGTTTCGATATGCGTGTCGCGTGGAAGGGCGACGGGTCCTCGGTGAATTCGTCGAGCAGCATTGCGATCTCGGCGACGGTCTTGGCCGAGAGACGTTCGGTGACGAGTTGCCAGTGGCGCTCCAGAAAGACATAGGTGACGACCACCTGCAGCAGCACCATGGGCGCGACGATGATGATGAGGGAGCGCCAGTAGAGCCCTCTCGGCATCAGCCGCTTGAGCAGCAAAAGCGGGTTGAGGTCGCCCGCCATGCGCTTGCGCGCGGCGCGCGGCGCCGTTCCCGGTCTTTCGTCTGTGCCTGTGGCTGTCATCGGGATCAATCCGGCAGCAGCGCGTAGCCTTCGCCACGCACGGTTTGCAGATAGACCGGGTTTTTCGGATCGGCCTCGATCTTGCGGCGCAGCCGGTTGATCTGCACGTCGATGGAGCGTTCCGCCGCCTCATTGTCGCAGAGGTCGAGCCGCGAAAGAGGCTTACCCGGATTGGCGGCAAAAAGGCGCATGAGCTGCACCTCGCGTGTGGTCAGGCGGATCTGCCGGTCGCCGTCCCGAAGCTCGCCGCGCGTCACGTTGAAGCGCAGCGGGCCGAGCGCGAGTTCATCATGCTTTCTCGTGCCGGGCATCTGCGCGCGGCGGAGGATGGTGCCGATGCGGAGCAGCAATTCGCGCGGTTCGAACGGTTTTGCGAGATAGTCGTCCACGCCGCGTTCGAGGCCCATGATGCGGTCGTTCGCTTCGCCGCGCGCGGTAAGCATGAGGATCGGCACGGTAGAGGTGGTGCGAAGCGATTGCGCGAAGTCGAAGCCACTTTCGCCCGGCATCATCACGTCGAGCACGATGAGGTCGAAGGCGAGACCTTCGAGCCGGGCGCGGGCTTCCGCCGCATGTTCGGCGGTGGTGACGCGAAAGCCGTTTTCGGCGAGGTATCGCTTCAGCAGCTCGCGGATACGCCGGTCGTCATCGACGACAAGAATATGCGGCGCGTCGTCTGCGACCGGTGCGCGTGCCGTTTCCAGTGTCGTTTCCTGCTCTGCGGCCACTATGCCGTCTCCTTCATGGCCCGGCTTCAGTTTTGCCCGGCCGGGGCCTTCCGCGCCGCGACAAGCCGTTCGACCTCGGGACGGTCGTCTTCGTTCACCAACGCCAGCATCACGGCCCGCCAGGCGGCCTCGGCGCCAGGGCCCGCGCTTGCCAGCGCGGCGGCGACGCGGGCCTGCTGCGGCGCGGCCAGGCGCTGCTCCAGTTCGAGGCCCGAAGGGGTGAGGAAGAGGAGGCGCTGGCGGCGGTCCTGCTTGCCGGTTTCCTGCTCGATGAAGCCGCGCTCGATCAATTGCCGGAGAACGCGGGCAAGGCTCTGCTTGGTGATGCGCAGGATATTCAGCAGTTCCGCGACGGTGATGCCGGGATGGCGGCCCACGAAATGGATCACCCGGTGGTGGGCGCGGCCGAAATCGTATTTCGCCAGCAATTCGTCCGGATCGCTGATGAAGTCCCGATAGGCGAAGAAAAGCAGCTCGATCGCCTCGGTCAGAGGCCCCGATTCCCGCGCGGAGACATCGCGCGCCGCCCGTTCCGCCGGACGCGCTGCGGCTTTCCCAGATGTTTTTGCCGTGACCGTCATTTTATGTCAGCCATGTTGACATATTTTCCGCCAAGTGCTACCCCTTTCAAACCGCTTGAGACAGAATGGGCGCAAAGGCCGGGCAGGTCGAATCTGCCTGACAGTATAGTGGATGTTCGCGCGATCTGGCTGTCTCCGGCAATTCTCCCGAACGGGAGAGGCGGGCGACCGGACAAGAGTGGCAAAAACCGGCGCGGCGCGAAACGGCATCAGGAAACTTGGTCATGGCAGACGTTCCCTTCGACAAACGCGACGGCTTTATCTGGTTCAATGGCGAGCTTGTGCCCTGGGCGGACGCCAAGGTGCATGTGCTGACGCATGGCCTGCATTATGCGAGCTGCGTATTCGAAGGCTGCCGGATGTATGGCGGCGAAATCTTCAAGCTGCGCGAGCATTCCGAACGGCTGATCAAGTCGGCTGAGATTCTCGGCTTCACGATTCCCTACAGCGTCGAGGAAATCGACGAGGCCTGTGTCGCGGCGGTGCGCGCGCAGAAGCTGACTGACGGTTATGTCCGCCCGGTCGCCTGGCGCGGCAGCGAGGCGATGGGCGTCTCGGCGCAGAAGAACAAGATCAACCTCGCGGTCGCGGCTTGGGAATGGCCGTCCTATTTCGATCCCGAGCAGCGCAAGAAGGGCATCCGCCTCGACATCGCGCAGTACAAGCGGCCCTCGCCGGAAACGGCGCCTTCCATGGCGAAGGCGGCGGGCCTCTACATGATCTGCACGATCTCGAAGCATGCGGCCGAGAACAAGGGCTATGCCGACGCGCTGATGTACGACTATCGCGGCTATGTGGCGGAAGCGACAGGCGCCAACATCTTCTTCGTGAAGGACGGCGTCATCCATACGCCGAAGCCTGATTGCTTCCTCGACGGTATCACGCGGCAGACGGTGATCGGCCTTGCCAAGGCGCGCGGCTACGAGCTTGTCGAGCGGCACATCATGCCGGAAGAGCTTTCGGATTTCTCCGAATGCTTCATCACCGGCACGGCGGCGGAAGTGACACCGGTGGGCGAGATCGGCCCGCACAGGTTCACGCCGGGAGAGATCACGAGCAATCTCCACCAGGATTATGTCGCCGCGGTCCATGCGCATCAGCATCGCGCCAAGGCGGCAAACGGCTGAGAGAACCACTTTGAATGAAAAAGGCGGCTCCCTGTGAGCCGCCTTTTTTGTTTGCGGTTCATTTGCCGGTGGTTCAGGCGGCGCGGCTTTTGAGAACACTGAAGGTCGAATTCGCGCGGGCGCAGACCTTGCCGTCGGCGGTGACGAGGCATTGGGCGAAGGCAAGCGTGCCGCCGGCCTTCACGACTTCGGGCGCCACTTCGAGCCATTGGCCGGCCGCCGCCGAACTCAGAAAGTCGATAGCAAGGCCGACGGTCACGAGGCCTGCAACATTCTCGACATGAAGTCCGCAGGAGAGCCCCATCGCATTGTCGGCAAGCGCCGAGATGAGCCCGCCATGGGCGAGACCGCGCGAATTGGTGTGACGCTCATCGAGCCAGAGGCCGATATGAACGGCCTTACCCGTGTTCCGCGAATAAAGCGGCTCCCATGGATCGGTAAGCGGGCTCTTGCGGTAATGCGGGACGAAGCCTTCAGGCGGCGATTTCTGTACGGCTGTCATGGGACTGATCCTTTGCAAATGTCGAATGGATCAGTCGTAGCCCCCTCGGTGGCCCGCCGGAACGCGGCGTTATCGCAATGCCTGTGGCGTGGAAGCAGGGCTCACTCCCACTTCTTCATCGCCTTGCCGTCGCTTTCGCGAGCATCGACCCATTGCGCCTTGCCATTCCGGTCTTCCTTCTTCCAGAAAGGCGCGCGGGTTTTCAGGTAGTCCATCAAGAAGGAGGCGGCCTCGAAGGCGGCTTCGCGGTGTGCCGAGGCGGCAATGACGAGCACGATATTGTCGCCCGGGAGGAGCTTGCCGACACGATGGACGATAAGGCTTGCCTGAAGCGGCCAGCGCCGATGCGCTTCCGCTTCGATGCGGGCGAGTTCCTTTTCCGTCATGCCGGGATAGTGCTCGAGCTCCATCGAGGCGACAGCGCCGTCGTTCATATCGCGGACGAGGCCGGAAAAGGTGACCACCGCGCCGATATCCGTGCGGCCTTTCGTGAGTGCCGCGACTTCCGCGCCGATGTCGAAATCGTGCGTCTCTACGCGGATCATGGGTTCAACCGCCGGTGACGGGCGGGAAGAAGGCGATTTCCGATGCGCCCGCGACCGGCGTCGCGAGGTCGCCATGTTCCTGGTCGACGGCGCAGCGGATGACGGCGAGGTCGGCAAAGGCGATGGCGTAGTTTTCGCCGCGCGATCTCAGCCAGTCGATGACGCCCGCCACATCGCGAATGGCGGCGGGCAGCGTCACATCTTCCTCGGCGAGGCCCGCCTTCTGTTTCACCCATGCGAAATAGAGAAGCTTCACGGCCGGGTTTCCTGATTGGTGACGGCCGTGGGCGGGGCCGGTTTCGGCCGCTCCACCGGCTTGTCGTCCCGCAGATGGACGATGCCCGCGCGGAAATAATCGATGCCCGTATAAAGCGTCAGGATCGCCGCGGCCCAGAGCAGGGTGAGGCCCATTTCGGTGACGCCGGGCACGATCTTGTCGGCGGCGGGTCCTGCAAGCAGGAAGCCGAGCGCGACCATCTGGATCGCCGTCTTCCATTTCGCAAGCTGCGTGACCGGCACGCTGACGCGCAACTCGGCAAGGAATTCGCGCAGGCCGGAGACGAGAATCTCGCGGCAGAGAATGATGATCGCCGCCCAGAGCGAGAAGCCCGCGATGATGTCCTGCCAGGTCAGCGCGATCAGCACGACCGCGACGAGCAGCTTGTCGGCGATCGGGTCGAGCATGCGGCCGAGATTGGACTGTTGTTCCCATGCGCGGGCGAGATAGCCGTCGAAGAAATCGGTGACGCCGGCGACGATGAAGAGCGCGAGCGCAACCCAGTGCGAGGCATCGCCCGGGATGTAGAAGCAGAGCACGACAGCCGGAACCAGCGCGATGCGGAAATAAGTGAGAAGGTTCGGCAGGTTGGTGGCCATTCTGCAGTCAGCTCCGATTGTCGATGGCCGAGTTTAACACTCCCAGCCGAAATGTCGTGCCCGGGTGTGTGTTTCAAGCGCCCGGATTGGGATTGCCATGAAAATGATCGTAAACGGTGCGCGCGACCCGGGCGCTGATGCCGTTCACCGCTTCGAGATCGGCGAGCCCGGCGCGGGAGACGGCGCGGGCGGAACCGAAATGCTGCAGCAGGGCGCGCTTGCGGCCGGGGCCGACGCCTGGAATCTCGTCGAGCGGATTTACGCCGATCGCTTTCGAGCGCCGCGCGCGGTGGCTGCCGATGGCGTAGCGGTGCGCCTCGTCGCGCAGGCGTTGCAGATAGTAGAGAACGGGATTGCGCGGTTCCATCATGAAGTCGGGCTTGCCCGCCATGAAGAAGCGCTCGCGTCCCGCGTCGCGCTCCGGCCCCTTGGCGACGCCGACCGCTGTCACATTGTCGATGCCGAGTTCGGCGAGCACATCGAGCGCGACCTTGAGCTGGCCGGCGCCGCCATCGATCAGGATGAGATCGGGCCAGGCATTTTCATCCGTCTTGTTTTCCTCGCTCTCCTTCAGGAGGCGGGTGAAGCGGCGGGTCAGCACTTCGCGCATCATGGCGTAGTCGTCGCCCGGCTGCACATCCTCGCCCTTGATGTTGAACTTGCGGTACTGGTTCTTCATGAAGCCGTCCGGCCCCGCGACGATCATGCCGCCCACGGGCTTGGTGCCGGAGATGTGGCTGTTGTCATAGACCTCGATGCGCGTTGGCGGCGCGTCGAGATCGAAAACCTCGGCGACGCCTTCGAGAAGCTTGCGCTGCGTCGAGCTTTCGGCGAGGCGGCGGCCCAGCGCCTCGCGTGCATTGGTGAGCGCGTGATCGACGAGTTCGCGCTTTTCGCCCCGGCGCGGCAGACCGACCGCGACCTTGCGGCCTGCACGGATGGTCAGCGCCTCGGCTAGCAGCGCGCGCCCCGGCACGTCATGGCTCAGCAGCACCATGCGGGGCGGCGGGCGATCCTCGTAGAATTGCGCGAGGAAGGCGTCGAGCACTTCTTCCGTCGAAAGTTCCTTGTCGTGGCGGGGGAAATAGGCGCGGTTGCCCCAGTTCTGTCCGGCGCGGAAGAAGAAGACCTGCACGCAGGTCTGTCCGCCCTCGGCCCAGGCGGCGAAGACATCGGCCTCGGCGACGGTTTGCGGGTTGATGCCCTGATGCTGCTGGATCTGCGTCAGCGCGCGGATGCGGTCGCGATAGATGGCCGCGCGTTCGAAGTCGAGATCCGCGGAAGCCTGGTCCATCAGCGTCACAAGTTCGCGCTGGGTCTTGCGGCTGCGGCCCTTCAGGAAGTCGCGCGCCTCGCCGACGAGCTTTGCATAGCCTTCCGCGTCGATCTCGCCGGTGCAGGGCGCGCTGCAGCGCTTGATCTGGAAGAGAAGGCAGGGCCGCGTGCGGCTTTCGAAGACGCTGTCGGAGCAGGAGCGCAGCAGGAAGGCCTTTTGCAGCGCGTTGAGCGTCGCCGTGACGGCGCCGGCGCTCGCAAAGGGGCCGTAATAGTCGCCGGTCCGGGCGCGCGCGCCGCGGTGTTTCAGTACCTGCGGGAAGTCGTGGTCCCCCGTCAGCAGGATATAGGGGAAGGACTTGTCGTCCCGCATTAGCACGTTGTAGCGGGGCTTCAGCCGCTTGATGAGGTTCGCCTCAAGGAGCAGCGCATCCGTCTCGGTCGCGGTGGTGATGAACTCCATCTGCGCCGTGGTGGCGATCATGCGGGCGATGCGGTTCGAATGGCCGCCGAGCTTCGCATAGCTCGCCACGCGCTTTTTCAGGCTCCGTGCCTTGCCGACATAGAGCAGGTCGCCGCCTGCGTCGTACATCCGGTAGACGCCCGGACTGTCCGGCAGGTGCTTCACCTTGGCCGAAATGAGCGCCGCGCCCACGGGTTTTTCCGGGGCGGGGGCGTCGTTCGTGCTGTGGTCGCCGGAATCGTTCATGGGCTTCTGTATAGCATCGCCGCGCGGGACGGCGGGCGTTCCGGCGCTCACGCCATATTGGTGCGGCGCCTGTGGATAAGTTTGTTGAAAGCTTTGGGCCGGGAACCCGGGCCGGCCGTCAAGGTCTTGTAATAATTACCTTTTATGACCGGGCCCCAAAACCCTGCTCCATTTTAAGGCATTGAAACATATGGGTTTTTATGACCTATCCCGCAACCCGTCCGATCGGGCGATCATGGGTGCCTGTAATATTCGGCCAATTCAGGCGCATGGGTCCCGCTGTGCACAAACGCTCCGTGTGCGGCGTTTGGAATCGTCAAATATTTGATTCCATTATCGCTTTCCGGGGAGGTTCCCGTCTCAGGAACGATGGCGCCGGCGCTCGATCTCGACGCCGACACTGGAGGCCTCGGGAATGACGGCGAGCTTCTCCACGCGCACCAGGGCGACCTGCACCCGCATGTCCTCCAGGCAGGAGGCGGCAATCCGCTCTGCCAGGGTTTCCACAAGGTTCAGATGTCCTTCGGCGACGATCGCCTTGATGTTGTCCACCACGGTCGCATAGCAAACGACATTCCTCAGGTCGTCGCCATGTGCGGCTTCCGAAACGGTAAGGTCGACATTGATGCGGATTGGCTGCGCGCTGCCGATCTCGTGCTTGAAGGCGCCAATATGGGCCTCGAGCATGAGATCGCGGACGAAAACATGCCGGATCGCCTTGTCGGCATTTGCGATTTTCAGCGGCGTCACATTGTCGGGCTGGTTCATCTTCCGTCCTATTCGGAAATGCCGGTCACGTCCGGCGTCTCCCAAGCGAGGTGCTGGCCGCCGTCGAGCGCGATCATCTGGCCGGTCATGGCGGGCGCGGCGAGAATAAACCGGATGGCGGCTGAAATCTCGGCCGGCGTGGTGCCGCGGCGAAGAATTGTCGCGCGGGTCTGGCGTTCGAAATCGGCAGCCGACTGGCGCGTATTGGCGAGGGTAGGGCCGGGGCCTACGGCGTTCACACGGATGCGCGGCGCGAGCGAGCGGGCGAGCACCTGCGTCATGTCCCACAGCGCCATCTTGCTCACCGTGTAGGAAAAGAAGCGCGGTGTCGGCGCCCAGACGCGCTGGTCGGCGATGTTGACGATATTGCCCTCGGCGCCGTCCGGCAGTTGCGCGGCGAAATCGCGGGCGAGAAAGGCGGGCGCGCGCAGATTGATGTCGAGATGGGCGCTCCAGCTTTCCGCCGTCATGATGTCGATGCCGTCATGCTCGAAAAGCGAGGCATTGTTGACGAGAAGGGTGAGCGGCCCCACGGATTTCACCGCTTCGGCGATGAGGCCCTGCGTCGAGGCGAGGTCCGACAGGTCCGCCTGCACAGTGCCGGCACGGCCGCCCGCGGCGCGGATTTCCGCCGCCAGGCTTTCGGCCTCGTCATGCGAATTATTGTGATGGATGGCGACGCTCCATCCGTCCGCCGCAAGGCCGAGCGCGATCTCGCGTCCGATGCGGCGGGCGGCGCCGGTGACGAGAGCGTTTTTCGGGGCGGCGCTCATCTGCGGTCCTCAGGCGGCGGGTGGCATGTGGCCGAAGGCGAACATGGCGTAGAGATAGGCGCCATAGGCGGCGAGGAAGACGATCGCCGTGCCGCGCCCGACCTTGCGGCCCATCATGGCGGCGGGAAGCAGCAGTACGACGGCCCCCAGCATCACCCAGAGGTGGAAGGTAAGGAAGTCCGGCGGAATGGCAATCGGCGCGATGATGGCAGTGATGCCGAGGATCGCGAGAATGTTCATGATGTTGCTGCCGATAATGTTGCCGACCACCATGTCGTCGTTGCGGCGGAAGACCGCCATGACGGAGGTGGCAAGCTCGGGCAGCGAGGTGCCGACGGCGATGAGCGAGAGACCGATCACCGCATCGGACACGCCGAAGAGTTCGGCGATATCGATGCCGCCATCGACCACGAAACGCGCGCCGAGCGGCAAGCCGGCGATACCGGCGATGATCTTGAAGGCGATGACGCCGCGCGAGAGGTTCGGCGGGTCGATATCGCCATGCGGCAAGTCGTGGGTGCTGATGCCCGATGTATCGCAGAAGGCGTCCTGCGGCCGGTCGGGCGCGGGGCCGGAACAGGAGTCCGTTTCGGCGCAATAGGGATTCCGGCGGGCATCCCAGCCCGAATAAACGAGATAGGCGGCGAGGAGCCCAACCAGCAGCACGCCCTGCCAGAAGCCGAGCGGACCCACGAAGCAGAGCACGACCAGCAGCACGCTCGCCGCCATCATCACGATCATGTTGTGCGGAACGGTGCGGCCGGCGCAGGCGATCGGCGCGATCAGGGCGGGAATGCCGAGGATGAGCAGGATGTTCGCGACATTGCTGCCGACGACATTGCCGAGGGCGATGCCCGGCGCACCGGCGAGCGCGGCGCGAACGCTGACCAGAAGTTCCGGCGCGGAGGTGCCGAAGGCGACAATCGTGAGGGCGATGAGAAGGGGAGACAGTCCGTAGCGTGCGGCGAGGGCGGAGGCCCCTTGAACCAGAAAATCGCCGCAGACGATCAATATGAGCAGGCCGCCTGCGAGCAGAAGAAACATTTCGGACATCAACGCGCCTCGTTCAGGGAAAGAACGTCCGGTGCCGGCACTCCCGTGCGGGCCGTATTGCAGCGATATATGCGGCTTTGAGCCCGCATATTGACGCCCGTCCTCTCCATCAATGGCAGGTCCGCCCCCGGCCCCGGTTCCAAGGCATATAGGGGCGGAAGGGCAATATGGCAAGAATGCCGCCGAAATCCCTCGTTTCGGGGTGGCGGGGGTCAGGCCTCGTAAATCGCGTAGTGCTTGCGCGTGCGCTCCACGACTTCCCAGCTCCCGGAAAAGCCGGCCGGGATGACGAAGGCGTCGCCCGCCCGGACCGTCATGGAGGTGCCGTCATCGCTGCGGATGATGCTCACCCCTTCGAGGATGTGGCAGAACTCGTCCTCGGTGTAGCGGATGATCCATTCGCCCGGGTCGCTTTCCCAGATGCCCGAGTGAAACTTGCCATCCCCGGAACTGTAGAGGTTCCAGCTCCGGTTCTGCGGTTTGCCCTTCACGATGCGGTAGGGTGCGGGACTTCCTTTTTCCGGCCGCAGGTCCTTGATGTCGAAGGGAACAAGCGCAGGTTTCATTCCGATTCCTCCCGTTTTCTCATTGCCGCATCCTACCACCGCCTTGGCCGGCAGATTGCTGGGAACAAGCGAGTTTTCCGCAATGCGTCCCGAAACGGGACAAATTGTTCCAGGGCGGCATGATGAGCGTTTCGAGCGAAGATTTTACCATTCCGGCGGCCGGGCGGCCCATGCGCAAGCGCGGCGTGAGCGCGCGGTTCCGGGCGGGGTACAGGGCGCGGCTTGCGCATGCAGGTGGCATCACGGTCTTCGAGAGTTTCGAGGCGGCGGCGCCGGCCTGGCGGGAATTCGAGGCGCGGGCGCGGGGCACCGCCTTTCAGACGCATGACTGGCTTTCCGCCTGGCACGCCCATGTCGGCGCGGCAGAGGGCATCGAGCCCGCCATCGTGACGGTCGCGCGGCAGGGCGAGACCTTGCTTCTCGCGCCGCTCGGCGTCGAGCGGAAGGCGGGTCTGCGGCGCCTCGTCTGGCTCGGCGGGCGGCTTGCCGATTACAAGGGCCCGCTCGTTGCGGAGGATTTTTCCCGTCACGTGACGAATGCGGAATTTCCGGCGCTCTGGCGGCAGATCCGCCGCGCCCTGCCGCCGCATGACATGGTAATGCTTCAGAACCAGCCAGTGTCCCTCGGTACGCCGGAGCGGCCCTTCGGCAATCCCTTCGCCCTGCTGCGAGGAGAACCGGCGGCGGATTCCGCCTATGTGTTCGACCTGCCGCAAGACTTTGAGACTTTCTCGCAACGTTACCGCGCGGAGACGCGCCGGTCCGACCGCACCAAGCTGAAGAAGCTCGAGGCGGAAGGCGAGGTGACATTCCGCTATGCCGCGACGCCGGAGGAAAGGCTCGCGATGACGGAAGAAGTGTTGTCGCGCAAGGCGGCGCAGCTTGCAGCGCAGGGCATCTCTTCGATCTTTTCCGATGCGGGGCATCTTGCCGCCTTCCGCGAACTGGCGCTGCTGCCGGAGGAACGGCGGCTCCTCGACGTGGCGGAGCTCCGGCTCGATGGCAGGTTCCTGTCGGGCAGCGTCGGTCATGTCTGGCGGAACCGCGCGACGCTGATGGTTCACACCTACGATCACGAGATTCTGCCCAGGCTTTCGCCGGGCCGGTTACACCTTCTGAAGCTGATCGAGGCGAGCATCGAGCGCGGCATCGAGGTTTACGATCTTTCCGTAGGTTACGCGGCCTACAAGGAGAGCTTCTGCGATAGGCCGACCGAGATGCGCAATCTCGTATCGGGGACGACGCTGCTCGGCCTGTTGCCGGCCTTCGGACTCCGGCAGGGTCTGGCGTTCAAGCGCTTCGTGAAGAACGAACCGCGGCTCATGTCGGCATTTCAGGACATTCGCGAACGCTTCGCCAAGAAGTGACACTAATATTGCCAATTTAATGCGGCGCGCCTAGTCTGTTCCGGTCGAAGGGCAGAGAGGGAGCATCATGCCGCGCGTTACCGGACCCGGAGTGCTGAGCCTGGCGCTCGCCCTCCTCTATGCGGCCTTCGTCTACTGGTATGGCGGAGCGGGCAGGCCGCTCACAGCTGAAGAGACGGCTCATTATCTCGCGCTTCTCGACGGGCGGGCGCATGCCCATCCCAACCCCTCGCTCCGGGCCGCGATCGAATCCATTGCGCGCAACGATGACGGGCGCGAATTCTTCATGGTGAACCTCATCGACGATCCGGCGGATGCGGAAGCCGCGGCGGCCTATAACCGTCTCATCATTCCGGAGCTTCTGAAGCGCGGCGGGCATCCGGTCTTTCTCGGGCGGCCCTTTTCCCGCTTCATCGAGCCTGCCGGTCTCGAGGGCTGGGACGAAGTGGCGATCGTCCGCTACCGGAGCTTTCGCGATCTTCTCGAGATGATCACGTCCGAGCATGCGGAGGAGATCGAGGAACTGAAGGCGGGCTCGGTGTCGAAGACACAGGCCTTCCCGGTGCATCTCCAGTTCAGCCTGATATGGACGCGTTTCATCGTGGCGGGGCTGCTCATTGCGCTCGGTGCGGCGCTGCATCTCGGCTTGCGGCGTTTCGCCTTCTACGCACGCGGCTGATCAGCGCGGGCGTTCGTCCCAGGGTTCCAGCGTGCCGGCGATGCGGCGCGCCTGCGGGGCCTCGATCTGGGCGATGGCGGCCGCGGAGATTTCGTCATGATTGAGCCAGCGCGAGGCGCCGTTCCCGCGCATGAAGCCGAGCACCAGCTGGGCATAGGCAATGTCCGGCTGCAGGGCGAGGGCGTCGGCGCGGAGCGAGGCGATGGACGGCTCGCCGTTGCTTCCCGTGAGTATCGAGCGCGAGCCCATCACTTCCACCAGCAAGCCGCCTGGCGCGATCAATGCGTCGAGCGCGGCGCGGAGCAGTTCCGCGCGCGGCCTGATCCATGTCAGCGCCAGATCGAAAGGCGCATGCGGCGCGAGCGCCTCGAGAAAGGCGGCTTCATCGTCATAGGAGAGCGAGAGGCGCGTGAGCTTCGCGTCGAGCGCCGCGTCGCCGAAGGAGAAGGCGCCGGCGTTGCGCGAGACGAGGACGCAATCATCCGCCTGCAAGGCGGCATGGCGCGCCGCAGCGGCGAGCATGCCGGTGGTGCCGAGAAGAAGGGCTGCGGTCATCGGCCGCAATCAATTGGTGAGATCGTTCCAGCCGTCGCGGAAGGCGTGGCCGATGCGGGTGAAGAAGTTGCCGGTTTCCTTCACAGCGTCGCGTGTGCCATGGCCGATTTCAGTCGTCACTTCGTCCGCCGTATCGCCCACAGTGTGCACCGCGTCGCGGGTGCCATGGCCGATCGCCCTTGTCGCGTCGCGTGCGCCGTGGCCGATGGTGCGGCCGCCTTCCTTCACGCCGTCCACGGCCTGGCCGACGGGCGAGCGTTCCTTGCCGGCATCGCTTTCCTGCGCCAGGGCCGGGGCGCCGGCCAGCGGAATCGTCAGTGCAAGGATGGCGAATATCGCGCGCATGTGTGCGTCTCCGTCAATGATCCGGTCACGTCATCAAGATAGGCGGCAAATATGGCAAAAGCGTGCAGGTCAGAACATGCCTTCAGGCGCGGTTTTCTTGCGTTTCCGCTCGATCATGATGCCGGGAAAACCCTTCAAGGGAGCAACAGGTTCCCCCTTGTAGGCCCAGTCGGGCATGTCCTTCAGCCCGGCATGATAGCGCGGTTCCCGGCCGGTGCGGCCGGTAAACAGGCCGCGCGGAATATTGATGACGTGGCGCGAGCGGTCGCGCTCGTAGAAGAGCGGCGTGCCGCAACGCCTGCAGAAGCTGCGGGCAAGGCCCGGCTCCTCGTAGCGCGCGATTTCGTCCTCGCCGTCGAGGAGGCGGAACCGCTTTTTCCAGCTTCCGACCCAGGTCATGGCGGCCGCGCCCGTCGCCGCGCGCGTGGCGGCGGAATGGTCGTGCCAGGCCCAGAGCGCGGGATACATGATCGCAAAGCGCACCGCCCCGCAGCGGCAGTTGCCTTCCGCCCATTCGGGATTGGCGAGGGTGCGCTTGCCGGGTCTTTTCGGCGGCGCCATGCCTATCCGCGCACCCGCGCATGGACGCGCTCATAGGCGGCGAGGCCGCGATTGGTCATGCGGTCGGTATATTGGCGGAAGAAGCCATAGGCATGATGCAGCGCCGGCGTGCCGAGGAAGAGCGCGGCGACGGCGAAGGTGACGAAGCCGCCGCCCACCAGCACATCGGTCAGCCAATGGGCGCCGGCGGCAAGGCGCGGCAGCGTGAAGATGACGGTGAGGCCGGCCGCGATCAGACCGACACGCCAGCCATAGGCCAGCCACCAGGCAAGCGTCAGCAGCATGGAGACGGTCGCATGGTCGCCGGGGAAGCTCGTGTTCGAACCTTCCTTGGCGCGCGACCAGCCGATGAAATCCTGAATCGAGTGATAGGTGTCGAGCGCCATGGAAGGCGAGTAGCGCGGAAAGGAAATCATCTCGCGCTGGAGCATGATGACGAGGCCGAGCAGCACCACGGTCGCTGCGCCGAAGGCGAGGCCATGGCGGAACTCCTTCATGCCGCCTCGCGTGATGACGATGAGATAGAAGCCCGCAAGCACAAGCGCGGAGAAGACATCGAACAGGCGGTCGCCTGTCAGCGCCCAGAAAGCGGCGAAGCCCTGGCCCCAGGTGACGGTTTCATTCAGCGCGCGAAAGAAGGCGACGTCGATCACGTCCCAGATCTCGCGCGTCGCGGGCAGAAGCCAGGAACCAAAGAGCAGAATGGACAGTCCGCCCCACACAGCAAGGTGCGCCTTGTTCCAACGGCGTTCAAATATATCGATGTCGCGGCCGGCCATCTCGCCCGTGTCTCCATGTCACATTCGTGACGGACACATTACCGCTCTTTGCCGCTTTTTTGAACCTTTGGTGACGGGTTCCCGCCTCAGGCGTTGGGGCGCGCTTCGGGCATGTCGTCGCGGGCGGCGAGGCGCTGCAGCAGGCGGTAGGCGAGTGCACCGGCGATCATGGCGGCAAGGCCCATGACGACGCCGCTATCGAAGGTTTCGGGGAGATAGGGCGCGGAGGCGACGAGGCGCAGCTCGCCGCCGATCTCGATGTATTCGCGGTGCTGGAAGGGCCAGACGGCGAGCAGCGATCCGCCCATGATGCCGGTCGCGGCGAGCATCAGCGGCTGGGCGTGGCGGGCGAGCAGGGCGGTGACGAGGCGGGACAGCGCCACCGCGCCCACGGCGACGCCGGCGGCGAAGGGCGCGAGATAGGCGAAGTCGACCTGCGCCACGGCCTCGATGGTCGCCGCATATTTGCCGAGCACAAGCAGGATGAGCGCGGCGGAAATGCCCGGCATCATCGCGGCGACAACGGCGATGAGCCCGCAGAGGAAGAGGAACCAGATCTCGTTCGGCGTGTCGACCGGCGTCAGCAGCGCGACGGAGAGGCCCAGCGTCACGCCAAGCGCGAGCCAGAGCCAGCTCCAGCCTTCGAGCGGGCCGTGGCGGCGCAGCAGCGACACGGTGGCGGCGGCGACAAGGCCGAAGAAAAGGCCGAACATGATCTCCGGCAGTTCCTGCGAGAGAAGATGGACGGGTACGACGCGAGAGAAGAAGGCGATGCCGGCGGCGGCACCCGCGATCAGCGTGACGAGGAACACGAAATCCACATGGCGGAGCGCCGCCATGAAGCGGCCCGCGCGCAGGAGGCGGAGAAGCTCCATGTCGAAACTCGCCATGGCGCGCATCAGGCGGCGGTAGAGGCCCAGGATCAGTGCGAAGCTGCCGCCGCTCGCACCGGGCACGAGTTGCGCCACGCCCAGAAAGGCGCCGCGCAGGAAGGGCGCGACGGGGCTCGGGCCGCCTTCGCCCGCGCTGCCGATCCGCTCCACCGCGCCAAGCCAGAGATCGACGGCGCGGTCGGCGGCAAAGCGCATGGCGCGATTGAGGTAGTGGAGCAGCGGCGTGCCGAAAAGGAGCGCGGCGGTGAGCAGCGTCACGAAGCCGCCGCCGATCAGCGCATCGGTCAGCCAATGCGCGCCGGCCGCCATGCGCGGCAGGGCGAAGGCGACAGTGAGGCCGAGCGCGAGAAGGCCGATGCGGCGCCCGTATGCCGCCCACCAGCACAGCGTGAGCAGCATCATCACGGTCGCATGGTCGCCCGGAAAGCTGTTCGCCGAGGCTTCCTTCGCCCGCGACCAGGGAATGAGCGCGTTGATCGAATGCGCTTCCTCGACCGAGAGCGTGGGCGACATGCGCGGATATTCGATCCATTCGCGCTGCAACGCGATGACGACGAGCAGGATGATCGAGACCGAGCCGCCAAAGGCGATCCCGTGGCGCAGCCGCTCCATGTCGCCGCGCGAGATGATGAAGAGATAGAGGATGAGCACGATGAGCGCGGAGAAATAGTCGAAGCGGCGGTCGCCGGTCAGCGCCCAGAAGAAGGCCGCCGCCTGGTCGAGCGCGACGGTCGCATTCATCAGCCGGAAGAAGGCGAGGTCCACCGCGTCCCAGACCACGCGCGTCGGCGCGAAGAACCACGAGCCGATCAGCAGCAGCGCCGCGCCGGTCCAGAGCGCCAGGGCACGGAGGTCCCAGCGGTTGTCGAATATCCCTGTCTCGGTGCGGTCCTGCATCGGCGCGGCATCTCTATGTCATTGAAACGACAGAAGTATAACGCTCGGTGCCGGCTCCCGGCGGCTTTCCGGCAGGGCCGGGGACGTTTCCCGGGGCAGCGTTGCCTTTTTGATTCACTTTCCCTCGCCGGCCCGCCCCCGCAGGTTGACGCATTCGTGATTGGCGGGCGGGAGCGCCCCAACCCATATGCCCGGCGGGACCGATCGACGAGGGAGGAGAGAATGAGCGGCTTCATGGAGGCGCTGGCCGAGGCGAGCGCCGCGCAGGACGCGTATATCGCGGCGCTGCCCGTCTGGGTTCACTACTGGATGTACTGGATGCTCGCCGTGCTGGGGCTCGGCAGCCTCGTCTTCTCGCCGTTCCGCTCCGAGGCGCGCTGGCTCTTCGCCGCTTTCCTCGCCTCGGTCGTGGCGGCGACGGGCCTCGGCATGACGATCGGCTGGAACAAGCTCTGGGGCGTGACGCATCTCGTCTTCTGGACGCCGGTCGCGCTGCTCTTCATCCGCCGCTGGAGCCGCATCGACAAGCGGAGCGTCTATGGCGTCTGGTTCGTGGCAGCACTCGCGACGATGATCGTGTCGCTGGTGTTCGATGCGAAGGATGCGGTGGAGTATGTGATGGGGGTGTGAGGGGGCGGGAACGTGAGACTATGCTCCCGCGCTTGCTGTCAGGACCACCCTCCCCCTGAGGGAGGGTCAAAATTTGCATCGCAAATTTTGGGGAGGGGGACTCCGCTCGCCTTTCAATGGCGCGCCATCATTTCATCCGCTCACCCCTCCCCGAAAAATCCTGCGCTGCGCTTGAATTTTTCGACCCTCCCTCAGGGGGAGGGTGGTCCAGATGGACGGGTTTGCGAGAAATCAAATTGTGTGGATGAGCCGCCAGTATCCCGTTCGGTCCAGCACAGCAACTTCGGAAATGCCGCAGATATAAAGTCGGTCGAAAGGTGAAGACAAAAATGCTCCCACTACTTGGGGCAAACCATCCCCATAAATTCGCGTAAAGATCTGACCGATTGTTGCTGAGATCGTGCGTCCGCAGTGAATCACAAGCCAGTGTTCCGTTGCTTGTGTCGAATGAAACTTGGACGTCTTTTTAGTGACTATCTCTGAAAGTATTGGATCAAGTTCGGAGACGGTTCGAGACTCAAAATCCGACCTGAAATAAGCCCCGTCAGCAGGAGTACGGCGCGCTAATAAGAGGGAATCGATTTCCACTCTCAATGGGCTCGGAATCTCATGAAAGGCGAACTCGCGTAAATCGCTCGTAAGAGATGTGTGGATGTCTCTGACAAAGTCGAAAAGCTCATTTATGAAAAGTTCTTTTTTTAATCCTGTCGGAATTAATCGATCCTCAAAAATTAGGATGCCAAAGACATCCGAGTATCCTTTTTCATCGGCACGATATTCCAACTCAGCCTGCAGTTTTTCCCATGTGGCTTCTTTTTCGAGGCGAGGTGGATCAGACGCATAACGTGTTACCTCAATTGCCACTTCACCTATTGTGGTTCTCGCCAATATGTCGGGATAGGGCTCTTTATTGGAGCATATGCCGCTAGGTTTGTGGATGCCCTCAAGCCGAAGCAACCACTCGGCAACATCCATTTCTTGCCTGCGTTGCTCCGGGCGAGTCATTGGCTTTGTTCTACCGCTTCTTCCCCGGATACTTCCGCGCCCTTGTCCCCGGCTTGCCTGACGTCGAACGCCCTTTCGGCTTCACCGTCCGCGCGACGCTTTCTTCCACTGCGGACTGCCGCGCCATCGGGTCGTCGGCGATGGCGAGTTCGGTGGCTTCCAGCCGTTTGATTTCGTCGCGGAGTCTTGCGGCGGTTTCGAATTCGAGGTCGGCGGCGGCTTCCTTCATGCGGGTTTCGAGGTCCGCGATATGGGCGCGGAGGTTGTGGCCGATAAAGGCCTGATCGGCTGCGCCCGTATCGACGCGGACATGGTCGCGCTCATAGACGCTTTCGAGAATGTCGCCGATGTTGCGGCGGATGCTCTCCGGCGTGATGCCGTGTTCCTCATTGTAAGCCTGCTGCTTTTCGCGGCGGCGCGCGGTTTCCGCCATCGCGCGTTCGAGCGAGCCCGTCACATTGTCGGCATAGAGGATGACGCGGCCATCGACGTTGCGCGCGGCGCGGCCGATGGTCTGGATGAGCGAGGTCTCGGAGCGGAGGAACCCTTCCTTGTCGGCATCGAGGATCGCGACCAGCGCGCATTCCGGGATGTCGAGGCCCTCGCGCAGCAGGTTGATGCCGATCAGCACGTCGAAGGCGCCGAGGCGCAGGTCGCGGATGATCTCGATGCGCTCCAGCGTGTCGATGTCGGAATGCATGTAGCGCACGCGGATGCCCTGCTCATGCATGTATTCCGTCAGGTCTTCGGCCATGCGCTTCGTCAGCGTCGTCACCAGCACGCGTTGGCCCTTCGCCGCCACCTCGCGGCATTCGGCGATGAGGTCGTCCACCTGTGAGGCGACGGGGCGGATGATGGTCGGCGGGTCGATGAGGCCGGTCGGGCGGATCACCTGTTCGGTGAAGACGCCGCCCGTCTGCTCCATTTCCCAGGGCCCCGGCGTTGCCGAGACGAAGACGGATTGCGGCCGCATCGCGTTCCATTCCTCGAAGCGCATGGGCCGGTTGTCGACGCAGGAGGGCAGGCGGAAGCCATATTCCGCGAGCGTCGATTTGCGCCTGTAGTCGCCGCGGAACATGCCGCCGATCTGCGGCACGGTGACATGGCTCTCGTCGGCGAAGACGAGCGCATTGTCCGGCAGATATTCGAAGAGCGTGGGCGGCGGCTCGCCGGGCTTGCGGCCCGTGAGATAGCGCGAGTAATTCTCGATGCCGGCGCAGCTTCCCGTCGCCTCCATCATTTCGATGTCGAATTGCGTGCGCTGTTCGAGGCGCTGGGCCTCCAGCAGCTTGCCCTGGCCCTTGAGTTCCTGAAGGCGGACCTGAAGGTCGTGCTTGATCTCCTCGATCGCCTGATTGAGCGTCGGGCGCGGCGTGACGTAGTGCGAATTGGCGTAGAGCTTCACTTCGCGGAAGCTCGCGCTTTTCTGGCCGGTCAGCGGATCGAATTCGGCGATCTCCTCCACCTCGTCGCCGAAGAGCGAGATGCGCCAGGCGCGGTCCTCATAATGGGCCGGGAAGACTTCCACCGTATCGCCGCGCACGCGGAAGGTGCCGCGGCCGAAAGCCTGATCGTTGCGCTTGTATTGCAGCGCCACGAGATCGGCGAGAAGCTGCTTGCGATCGAGACGCTCGCCCACTTTCACCGAGAAGGTCATGGCCGAATAGGTTTCGACCGAGCCGATACCATAGATGCAGGAGACGGAGGCGACGATGATGACGTCGTCGCGCTCGAGCAGCGCGCGCGTTGCGGCGTGGCGCATCCGGTCGATCTGCTCGTTGATCGAGCTTTCCTTTTCTATGTAGGTGTCGGTGCGCGGCACATAGGCTTCGGGCTGGTAGTAGTCGTAATAGGAAACGAAATACTCGACCGCGTTTTCCGGAAAGAAGCTCTTGAACTCGCCATAGAGCTGGGCGGCGAGCGTCTTGTTTGGCGCAAGGATGAGGGCGGGGCGCTGCGTCCGCGCGATCACCTGCGCCATCGTATAGGTCTTGCCGGAGCCGGTGACGCCGAGCAGCACCTGTTCGCGCTCGCCCTTCTTTACGCCCTCGACAAGTTCCTCGATCGCGGTCGGCTGATCGCCGGCCGGCTGGTATTCCGAGACGAGATTGAAGCGGATGCCGCCCTCGGATTTTTCCGGGCGTTCGGGGCGGTGGGGCGCGAAAAGCGGCCAGCTTGCCGGGTCGCCCTGAAGCGCGCCCGCCCATGAGTCGCGGTCGGCCTGCGCCAGCGCCTCCCGGTCCGCAGGAATGAAACTTGCGCCGGGCGCTTCCGCGAAGCCGCCCGGCAGCGGCCGCTCGGAGCCCCGCCCGAATGATTTGAACTTGTCTCTCGCCATGGGCTCAATATGGCCCGAGTCAGGCCGCGTTCAAAGGGGAGGGCGCGCGGCCCTCCTGACACCCGGTGTCAGGGGGCCGGCGTCTGTTGCGGGGTTTGCTGCGGCGTCTGGGGCAGCGGCTGGACCGGCGCAGGCTCCTGCCAGTCGGGCGTTTCGCGGTCGAGTTCGACGGGCGGCGCGGAATCGGGGTCCATCGGCCGTTCGGTGCCGCCGCCGCCCGGAAAGCCGAAGAAGAAGAGATAGATGATGGCGAAGAAGACCACGATGGCGACAAGCGAGGTGCCGAGCACATAGCGCGCGCCGGTTCCCGTCGCCCCTTGCCGGGCCCTGTTCTTGTCTTTCTCCAGACCAGCCATGAAGAGCTCCTTTCGCATCGTTTCCCTTGCGAAGGAACCTAGGGCGCGGGACGGGCCGGGCAAGAGCGCGAAATCCGCGGCCAGCCGCCGCTTTCCATCGCGCGGGGCATCTGCAATCCTCGCCTGCATGAATCAGCTTGGCCCATCTCCCGTCCGCTCCGGCGCCCACTGGACGATCTATCTGCCCTCGCTTGTGGTGGCCGCCGCCTGGGGCCTTGCCTATTTCTGGGCCGTGTCGCGCGTGCCGCCGCTCCCGGCGATCGCCGCCATCGCGCTCGTCATCGAGGTGGCGGTGGTGCCGCTGCTGCTGCTTCACGCCTTTCTGCGGGCGCGGGTTCTCGCCGCCGAAGTCACGTCCGATGAAGTGAGGCTCCGCTGGGGCTTTCCGTTCCGGCGTAACGTGGCGCTGCCGCTTTCGGATATAACGCTTGCCCAGGTGCGGCGCTCCGTCGCGCAGCGAAAACTGGGCGGCGGGGCGCTTGCCCTCGTCACGCGGGAGGGACGCCGCCATCTCCTCGCCGATCTTGCCGCGGCGGATGCGGTTGCCGCAGCCATCAACGATGCCATCAGGAAGAATGCGCCATGAGCCAGATGCTCGATTTCAACGAAGCCGCGGCGAAGACGCTCGAGGCGATGTATCTGACGCCCGATGTGGTTGCGCAGCGCGCCCGCGTGCTCGACCTGCTGGCGCCGCGCCCCGGCGAGCGCATTCTCGATGTCGGCGTGGGGCCGGGACTGCTCGCGGAGGATCTCGCGCGGCTCGTCGGCGAAACGGGCCGGGTCACCGGCCTCGACATGGCCGAACCCATGGTGAAGATGGCGCGGACGCGGCTCGCCGCCATGCCGCAGGCCGATTGCGTCGTCGGCAATGCGACGGCGCTCGATTTTCCGGATGCGACATTCGACGCCGCTGTGTCGACGCAGGTCTATGAATATGTCGCCGACATGCCAAAGGCGATGGCGGAGCTTCATCGCGTGCTGAAACCCGGCGGACGGGCGCTGATCCTCGATACGGACTGGCGCAGCACCGTCTGGCATTCCTCGGACGAGCGTCGCATGGCGCGCATTCTCGAGTGCTGGGACGGGCATCTCGCCGATCCGCACCTGCCTGCGAAGCTCGGGCCGCTCTTTGCGCGGGCAGGGTTTCAGGTGCGTCGTGTCGGGGTGGTGGCGATGCTCGCGCCGCAATGGCAGCCCGTCTCCTATGCGGCGGGCATCATGCGCACCATCCACGGTTATGTGCGGGCCAATGCGTCAGCGAAAGGTCTGACGGCGGAAGAGGTACAGGCCTGGTACGACGATCAGCTTCGGCTGGCGGAGCGGGGCGAGTTCTTCTTCAGCGTGAACCGTTACGCCTTTCTCGCGACGCGCTAGCCCTGGCCTTCGGGCCCGTAGAGCGCCAGATAGGCGTCGATGCAACGGTGGATTTTTTCATCCGTGTCCGGTGGAAGTCCCATCCCGACTTCGAAGAGCGCCGGCCAGACGAAGACTTCCTTCAGCATGCCCGCGCCGAGCCGCGCCGCGAAGGCCGTGTCGTGCGGCTTCAGCATGCCTCGATTTATCATCTCGTCGAACACGGCCATCAGACTGTCATTGCGCCGGTTGCCCAGCACCTCGTAGAGGTCTTCGGCGAGTTTCGGAACGCCCGGCACTTCCGCGATGACGATGCGCATCAATGCATTCGCCTTCTTGTCGAACTGGACAGACAGATATGTGCGGCAGAGGCGGTAGAGCACGTCGCGCGCGGTGTCGCCCGGTTGAAACGGCATCGAATAGTCGCCGGTTTCGTGGGCGACCTGTTTCACGACGGCCGCGAAGAGGATCTGTTTGGATTCGAAATGTTTGTAGAGCGTTGCCGTGGAAACATCGGCGCTGCGGGCTATGTCCGCCATGCCGGCATGCGTGTAGCCATGTGCCAGAAAATGTTCCTTCGCTGCCTCGATGATGGCGGCGCGCTTCCGGTCACTGATTTTCCGTCGATGCGACTGCAGTCCCAATTCTTCCTTCCAGGTGCTGCTTCGGCGTTCAGGCGCTGTAGATTTTCAGATAGGCGTCGACGCATGCCTCGATCTTGGCGGCGAGATCCGCCGGCTTTTCGAAGCGCGGCGTGAACAGGGCCGGCCAGACGACGAATTCCTTGACCATGCCGGCCAGATGGAGGGCTCCCTCGCCGGTGTTGTGCGGCTTCAGGTCGCCGCGCGCGACGAGTGCGTTCAGCACCGCGATCAGTTGGTCGTACCGCCCGAGAACGCCGTTCTTGTAGACTTCCCTTGCGAGATTCGGCGCGGTCGGCACCTCCGCGATCACGACGCGAAGCAGTTCGTTCATGCGGCCGTCGAATTGCTGATTGGCATAGGCGTCGCCGATCGCGAGGAGGATGTCGCGCGCGGCTTTGCCCTCGATGTCCGTAGACAGAGGAATTTCGGCCGTCGTCGTCGCGTCCTCCACGATCGCCGCAAACAGCGCGTCTTTCGAAGCGAAATGTTTGTAGAGAGTTGCGGTCGAAACGTCCGCATCCCGCGCTATGTCGGCCATGGCGGCGCGGCTATAGCCGCCACTCAGGAAGTTCTCTCGCGCCGCCGCCAGAATAGAGGCCCGTTTCGTTTCACTGATCGTTCGTCTGTAACTTGCCAAGCCCAAAATTCAGCCGCCTCCGCCATCGCCCTTTGCACTGCAAACGTTTCGACACGCGCCATGCACAATCAATACGTCGAATATTCGCGAACTGGTCAAGCGCAATCCGGAAAACGGCCGTCTTGCTCTTGTATCCAACTTCTTTGACGCGAACTACTTACGCGTACGGACAAAAAGCGGATCATCGGAATTGTTGAGAGGCGTTTTCAATTTCGACTGGCCGCGCGAAAAGTACGTACCGTAGCGGGCCTCTTTCCTTCGCATCGAAAGGATAGCAGGTCACGATGGCAAGGGCATTGCCGGCGCGGGGGTCAATTCCGGACTCTCTCGCATCGACGATGCGAGCGGCAGAAATCCTGTACTCCTGTCTATTTCCGTTCGCCGTCGTGAGAATGACGGGATGGTCATTTTCAAGTTCACGGAGATTTGAAAAATGTGTATCGCGATGAGCCGCGATCACCGTCGTTCCGCCTTCGCCGGGCAGGGGCGTGCCGGAAAGATGTCCGGGTCCGAAGGCCAGGGCCGCGCCGCTCGCATTTGAAAGCACGATATGGCTTGTGCCGAGCGAGGGAAATTCGAGCTTCGCAACCGGCCATGCATCCGCCCAGGACCAGGCTTTATGCGGCGATCCGTCGCGCAGCGTTTTCGCCCAGGCACGGTCGAGAAGAAGCTGCGCCAGTTCGGCTTTCGCCATGATGTAGAGGCCGTGGCCCAGCTGCCAGGCGCCGAAGGCGAGACAAAGAGAAATGGCGGCGGCCCAGAACAGGGCCGCCGCTTTGCTTTTCGGTTGCGCGCTCACCGGCTCCGCCTTGCCCAGGCGGTCGAGATCCAGAGGCGGTGCATCCAGCGCGCCGCGGCGAGGAGCGCGGCGAGGAGGAGCGCAAGAATACCGCTCTGGATCAGCGACGGCGCGTCGGTCGAGGTTTGCGGCAGGGCGATGCCGGCGGCTGCGTCCGCTTGCGCGACAGGGGCCGCCGCCATGGCAAGCTGTGCGCCGCCTGCCATGTAGCTTGCCTGCCGTGCTGCGCTCGCGGCCGGAGGCGGCGCGCCGAAGACCTTTTCGTAATCCCAGCCCTCGGGCAGGTTTACCGGCATGTCGCGCTGCGTCAGCGTTGCTCCCTCCGGGCGGGCCGGCGTCACGTCGATGGCGACGAGGCTGGTGCGGCGGCTGACAAGGTGATGCTCGAGCGCCACGCGCAGGATCTCGCCGTCATTCGCTTCCCAGTTGCCTGCGATCTGGGCATCGGCTTCAAGCTGCTCAATCTTGCGGCGAGCCCAGAGCTTGCCGATGCCGGGACGCGTTTCGCCGGCATCCACGGGCATGCGCACTTCCCAGGGCTTGCCCGCCACATCACCCTTAAGGGTGAGCGTGCCCCTGGCTTCCGCCATGCGGGCAGAGAGCACGATGGGTTCGCCCTTGTAGAGATCGGGCACGGGGTTCGGCCAATTCTCGGTGCGGCGGCCATCGGGCCAGACCGCCGTGATGTTCGTCATGACCGGATTCTCGAGCTTCTCGAAAAGCTCGTTCATGCGTTCGGCGACTTCGGTCTCCGAACCGATATGCGTATAGGTGCCGCGCCCGGCTTCCGAGGCGCGCGTCATGAAATAGCTGTTGGGGGCGGAGCCGATGCCCACGGTGAAGAGCCGCGAGCGGCCGAGATTGGCGGTGATCTCCGAAAAGAGTTCGCGCTCGTTGGAGATGGCGCCGTCGGTCAGGAACACGACCTGGCGGACGCGCGCGCTGTCCCGCGGATTGCGGTCGCGGAGGGCGGCTTTCAGGGCGGGGAGCATCTCCGTGCCGCCATTGGCTTCGAGGCCCTTCACGAATTTCCGAGCGACGTCGAGATTCTCGCCATGCGCCGGTACGGCGGCGGGGAAGAGCACGTCCATCGTGTCGTCGAAGCGGATCACGTTGAAAGTGTCGCCGGGCTTCAACCGGTCGAGAGCGAAAAGAAGGCTTTCCTTCGCCTGCACCATCGAGGGGCCGGACATGGAGCCCGAATTGTCGATCACGAAGATTGCCTCGCGGGGCCGGGCGTCAGGCTGCATCTCGCCCGAGGGCGGCGTCAGCATGACGAGGATGTAGTCCTCATTGCCCACGCGCTCGCGGAAGAGGGCGGCGGCAGGCGCACGCACCGCAGCCGGCTTCCAGACGAGTTCGAAATCCTTGTCGGCGGGCACGACGTCATCCGCGAGCTTGAGGCTCGCCTTGCGCTCGCCGTCGCGCGTCACCGCAACCTTGTGATAGGCGCTCGTCACCTCGCCCAGCGCGAAGCCCGCGTCGAGCGCCACGGCGAGGGTCACCGGATTGATCTTTCCCTCGTCGGGATGAAGGACGGGCGGCTGCTCAAACCCGTCCGCACGGTCCTGCGGCTCGACATCGCCCCAGCCGCCTTCGCCGGGCCGGAAGTCGACCAGTTGCGGGTCGGCCGTTTGCGGCACATAGCGTGGCGCGACGACCATGGGAAAGCGCAGCGAAAATTTCTCGCCGTCTCGGCGTACGGTCTGCTGATATTCGATCTGGACGACAATCGTTTCGCGGGGACCGATATTGGCCACCGAATTGGTGAAGACATTGGGCCGCTGCTGCTCGACAAGGCTTGCGCGCTGGCCGGCGTCGCGGGCCTCTTCATAGGCGCGGCGGGCTTCTTCCTTTTTCTTCACCTTGCCTTCGATCACGCGTTCGCCGATCACCATTTTCAGCGTATCGACGGCGGAGTTCTCCGGCAGTGGAAAGACATATTTGCCTTCCACCCAGCCATCGCCCGGATTGACGAAATGCTGGGTGACGCGGGTGCGGGCGATCGGCCCCGTCACGTCGATCTTCACGTCGGTTGCGAGCAGCGGGGCGGGGACATATTTCCCGGGCTCCGTCGAATTCAGCAGCAGCGCCCCGCTCTCCATGTCGTTCAGGCGGACAAGGCCCGCCGTCTCCGCCTGCGCATGGCGAAAGGCGCTCGCGACGAAGAGCAGGACAAGGCAGACAAGGGCCGCAAACAAGGCAAGCGAATGGGACCAGCCGCGCGGACGAACCGCTGTGGCCGGACGTTCCGACAGATAGGACATGACGATCTCCCCGCGTCTGGATGGCGCCCGAGGCTGACCCTCCTCAGGCGGACAAAGTGTCGCGGGGAAATGGGGCGTAACGTGTCGCGAAAGGCGACGGGAGCGGACCTATTTCAAGGCCATTTTGTGTCGCGTTTACTCACACGGAGCAGGGGGCCGATTCTCCGCCTACGGACGCCAGCCCATCGGCACATGGAGCGGTTGGCTTTGCGCCCGGGCGAGCCAGGCGTTCACCGCCTTGTAGGGCGCGATGTCGAAACCACCCTCATGCGCGACATGCGTATAGGCGTAAAGCGCGATGTCGGCGATGGAGTAGGCGCCGCCGGCGAACCAGTCATGGGCCGCGAGATGCCGCTCCATCACGGCGAGCGCGTCATGGCCGCGGCGGTGCCATTCGGGAAACATCGCTGCCTTTTCCTCGCGCCCGCCCGGCTTGATCGAATGCCAGAAGCGGGCGACGGCGATATAGGGCTCGTGGCTGTATTGCTCGAAGAACATCCATTGCAGCGCCTCGGCGCGGGCGAAGCGGTCTTCCGGCAGAAGCGGCGTGCCCTCGGCAAGCCAGAACAGGATCGCGTTCGATTCCGGCAGCGTCCGGCCGTCGTCCAGTTCGAGCGTCGGTACGCGGCCATTCGGATTGCGCTTCAGGAAGTCGTCGGTCCGGCTCTCGCCCTTCAGGATGTCCAAATCCACGAGATCGAGCGGCCGCCCAAGCTGGTGCGCGGCAAGGCGCACCTTGTAGCAATTACCGCTGTCCTGCATCTGGTAGAGGCGCATGGTCATCCTTTCAGGAATGGGTCGGGCAGGAGCTTGCCGCGAGAATCCCGGCCAGGTCCCGCGCCGCGCGTTTCAACGCCGGTTCCGGGATGGCCGCATAGCCCATATAAAGGCCCGGCCGTCCCGCTTCCAGACGGTAGAGCGAGAGCGGCGTCACATGGATGCCCGCCTCCATCGCGGCGGCGGCAATCGCCCGGTCGTCCGCACCATCGGGCAGAAAGGCCGCAAGCTGCAGCCCGCCCTCGCCGGGCGCGGCGCGCAGCCAGGGCGCCAGTTCATTGTCGAGCGATTCCATCAGGCAGGCGCGGCGGGCGGCATAGATCGCCCGCATGCGGCGGACATGGGCGCCGTAGTGCCCTTCGGCGATGAAATCGGCGAGGGCAGCCTGTACCGCTGCGGGCGGCACGTGGCCGGTAATGCGGATGGCGGCGGCGAAGGCCTCGACCAGCGCCTCCGGCACGATCAGATAGCCGATCCTGATCGCCGGAAAGAGCGTCTTCGCGAAGGTGCCCATATAGATGACCGTGTCGGCCTTATCGAGGCCCTGCAGCGAAGCGATGGGCCGCCCCTGATAGCGGTACTCGCTGTCGTAATCGTCCTCCAGAAGCCAGGCGCCGCATTGCCTTGCATGATCGAGCAGGGCGAGGCGGCGCGGCAGCGAAAGCGTCGCGCCGAGCGGAAACTGGTGGGATGGCGTCACATAGATGAGCCGCGGCGAAGCTTGACGCTCGATGCCCGTGGCGACATGAATGCCTTCCTCGTCGACCGGCACCGGAAAGATCGCCGCCCCCGCGCCGAGCAGGGCGCCGCGCGCACCGAGATAGCCGGGGTCTTCCACCCAGACGGGATCGCCCGGGTCGAGCAGCATGCGCGCGGCAAGGTCGAGGGCGGCCTGCGCCCCCGCCGTCACGATCACCTGATCCCTGGTGCAGGCGACACCGCGCGCCGCACCGGCATAAGCCGCAATCGCCTCGCGCAGTGCCTCGGTGCCGATACCTGTCTCGTAGCCGAAGAGGCCGTTCCGCGTGTCGCGCGAATGCCGGGCGAGGAGGCGGCTCCAGAGCATGGCGGGAAATTCGTCCACGCCCGGAAGCCCGTGCTGAAAGGGGCGCGCCTGGGCGCGGGTATAGCCGGGCATGGTGCGGCGCGTTGCCGACAGCGCCTGGCCGCGCTTCGACAGGCGGCGCATATTCGCATTGGCGGCTTTCGGCTTCGCGCTGCGCGCCTGCCGGTCGAGTTCGAGCAGGCTGTCCGGCAGCGTTGCCGCCACCACCGTGCCCGCGCCGACCTGACCTTCGAGATAGCCCTCCGCCGAGAGCTGCTCATAGGCGGCGAGGACCGTGTTGCGGCCCACGCCGAGCTCCGAGGCAAGGAGGCGGGAAGAGGGCAGCCGCGCGCCGGGCCCGAGGCGGCCTGCAAGGATGGCCTCGCGCAGTGCGTCATAGAGCTGGCGATAGAGCGGCGACGCCGCATCCGTATCGAGTGCGATGGTGCCGAGCGGCAGGGGTGTGGCGGGCATGGGCGTGACTCCCCGTGAACAGTTGGCTCTATCATATTTCCATGAATGGACCTTTCGATAGGGCCAATTCGGGCAAATAGTCCGGGCCGCACGGCAAGCGGAGGACCAGATGCTTGAGATGAAACCGGCCTGCGAGAAATGCGAGGCGCCGACGCCGAAGGACGGCGCGGCCGAAATCTGCAGCTTCGAATGCACCTTCTGTCCGCCCTGCGCCGGGGCGATGGACCATCGCTGCCCGAATTGCGGCGGCGAGCTTCTGGCCCGGCCAAAGAGGACGATCGACATCTGAGCGGGGATAACCCCGGGGAACACCGATATGAGCGCCTACCCGACATCGAAGCCCTACCGCGTGAAACAGGTCGCGAAGCGCGGGGTCTATGACCGCGAGACGGTTCACGGCATTCTCGATGCGGGTTATCTCGCCCATATCGGCTTCACGACCGAGGCCGGGCCGGTGGCGCTGCCGGTGTTCTATGTGCGGGACGGGGAGAGCGTGCTCTTTCACGGCTCGCGCAAGGCGCGCTTCATGCGCGTGCTCGCCACCGGCGCGCCGATGTGCTTCACGGTCACGCATGTGGACGGGCTGGTGCTCGCGCGTTCGGCCTTTCACCACTCCATGAACTATCGCTCGGTCATGGCCCATGGCCGGGCGGAGGTGCTGAGCGGCGCCGAAAAGGACCGTGCCATGGTGCTTTTCACGGCGCGGGTGCGGGAAGGGCGGCCCGGCGGCGAACGGCCCGCCAATGCGCAGGAAGCGAAGGCGACCGAAGTGCTGCGCCTGCCGCTCGTCGAGGTGGCGGCGAAGGTGCGCACCGGCGGGCCCATCGACGATGCGGAAGACATGGGGCTCCCCGTCTGGGCGGGCGTCATTCCGATGCAGATGACATTCGGCGAGCCGGTGCGCGACATTGCAGCGGACCCTGTTTCATAGAGGAACCAAGACATGTATGTGCCGCCGCGCTTCGCCCAGAACGACCGCGAGGAGTGTCTGGCGCTGATCGAGCGTGAACCCTTCGGCCTGCTGGTGACGGTGGAGGGCGAGGCGCCCTTCGCCACGCATCTGCCGTTCCTTGTCGAAAGGCGGGAGGACGAGGTGGTGCTCCTGAGCCATATGGCGCGTGCCAATCCACAATGGCGGTTCTTCAGGGACGGGGGCGAGGCCCTGGCCATTTTTCAGGGGCCGCACGGCTATATCTCTCCCGCCTGGTATGCGACGCCGAACCGGGTACCGACATGGAACTACATCGCAGTCCATGCCTATGGGGTGCCTCGCATTCTCGACGCGCCCGGCGCGGCCCACACGGCCCTGGCGGCGCTGACCCATCATTTTGAAAGCAGGCGTGACGCGCCGTGGACGATGGCGGCGCTCGATGAGCGCGAGGCTGAAAAGTTGGTGGCCGCGCTCGTCGTCTTCGAATTGCCGGTTGTGCGGCTCGATGGCAAATGGAAGCTCGGCCAGCACATGGCCGAGGCCGACCGTCTCGGTGCGGTCGCCGGTATCGGGCGCGAGGGCGGTGACCCCGCGCTTGCCGCCGCCATGAAGCCCTGAGGAAGAACCATGTACAGCATCATCATCGGCGTGATCTTCGTCCTGACCGGCCTGCTGAACGCCTATCCCGCCATCGGCATGTTCGGGCCGCGACGGTTGCGCGGGCTATACGGGCTCGATTTTTCGGAGCCGAATCTGCTGACCCTGATGCAGCACCGGGCGGTCATGCTTGGACTGATCGGGCTTTTCCTCATCGCCGCCGCCTTCCGCCGCGAGCTGCAGCCCGCCGGCTTCATGCTCGGCTTTGCCAGCATGCTGTCCTTCGTCGTTTTCGCCCGCCTGCAAGGCGATCCCAACCCCTTTCTCGCCCGGGTCGCGGTGGCCGATATTGCGGGGTCGGCGCTGCTTTTCGTCGCGCTCGCGCTTTATTGGCTCCGGAGCTAGGGAAGCCTGTTGCGCGGGCAAACGGGCGGGCTTAGGTTGCGCCCGTTCTTTTCCGCCCGCCAACAGGAGATGTCACATGGGCTTTATTTCGGACGCGCTCAACCGCATTCAGCCGTCGGCCACGATTGCCGCCACGCAGAAAGCGCGCGACCTGAAAGCCCTCGGCCGCGACGTAATTTCGCTTGCGGCCGGCGAGCCCGACTTCGACACGCCCGACAACATCAAGGAAGCCGCCATCAAGGCGATCCGCGAGGGCAAGACGAAGTACACGGCCGTCGACGGCATTCCGGAACTCAAGGCGGCGATCTGCGCCAAGTTCAAGCGCGAGAACGGGCTCGACTATCAGCCGAACCAGGCCTTCGTTGCGCCGGGCGGCAAGCCGATCATCTTCAACGCCATGATTGCGACGATCAATCCGGGCGATGAAGTTCTCATTCCCGCGCCGTACTGGGTGTCCTATCCCGATATCGTGCAGCTCGCGGGCGGCACGCCCGTCGCGCTCGAGACGAAGCTCGAGGACGGTTTCAAGCTTCGGCCCGAGGTGCTCGACAAGGCGATCACGAAGAAGACCAAGTGGTTCATCTTCAACTCGCCGTCGAACCCGTCGGGTGCGGCCTATACGGCGGCCGAACTGAAGAAGCTCACCGATGTGCTGATGAAGCACAGCCATGTCTGGATCCTGTCGGACGACATGTATGAGCACCTCACCTATGACGGCTTCAAGTTCGCGACGCCGGCAGAAGTGGAGCCCGGCCTCTACGAACGCACACTCACCATGAACGGCGTCTCGAAGGCCTATGCCATGACCGGCTGGCGCATCGGCTATTGCGCGGGCCCGGCGCCGCTCATCCAGGCGATGACGAAAGTGCAGAGCCAGTCGACGTCCAACCCGACCTCGATCAGCCAGTGGGCCGCCGTCGAGGCGCTGAACGGGCCGCAGGATTTCATTCCCGAACGTGCGGCGGCCTTCAAGGAGCGGCGCGACCTCGTCGTCTCCATGCTCAACCAGGCTAAGGGCCTGAAATGCCCGACGCCGGAAGGCGCCTTCTATGTCTATCCCTCCTGCGAGGGCTGCATCGGCAAGTCGACCACGACGGGCAAGAAGATCGAGTCCGACGAGGACTTCGCTCTCGCGCTGCTGGAGGCGGAAGGCATTTCGGTAGTCCACGGCGCGGCCTTCGGCCTCTCGCCCTTCTTCCGGATTTCCTATGCGACGTCCACGGAAGAACTGACCGACGCCTGCGAACGCATCCAGCGCTTCTGCGCCAGCCTGCTCTGAGCGGCGCTCAATTGAAACGAAAAGGCCCCGCATTGCGGGGCCTTTTTTGTTCGGGCGTCCGTTCGGCTCACACCTGATAGCCGAGGGCCGTGAGGTGCTGGCGCAGCGCGGAGATGCGCGTCTGGTCGGAGGGGTGGGTCGACATGAATTCGGGCGGCGGGGCCTGATTGCCGCGCTGGGCCGTCATGTTCTGCCAGAAGCGGAGCGACTGGCGCGGATCGAAGCCCGCCTGATGCATATAGGTGACGCCGAGCCGGTCGGCCTCGAGCTCATGGGTGCGCGAATAGGGGAGCAGGATGCCGAACTGCACGCCCGCGCCGAGAATGGCCGCGATCTGGCTCGCGCCGGTGACATCGCCCGATTGCAGGCCGATCTGCGCCGCCTGCATGGCGGTGCCCGCCGCGACCTGCTGGCTGTAGCGTTCGGCGGAATGGCGCGCTGCCACATGCGCGATCTCATGGCCGAGCACGGTGGCGAGCTGGTCGTCGTTCTCCATGCGCTTGAAGATGCCCTCATAGAAGCCGACCTTGCCCCCCGGCAGCACGAAGGCATTGGCCTCGTCGCCCTGGAAGACCGTGTATTCCCAGGGCTGGTTCTGCAGCCCCGCCGCCTGCACGAGCTTCGGACCGACGGTGTTCAGCCTGCGACTCAATGTCTGGTTCGTGGAAACTTTTTGCTTCTGGCGGATTTGATTCCAGGCGGAGGCCGAAAGCTGGGTCATCTGCGCCTCGGAGACGAGCAGCAATTGCTGCCGTCCAAGCTGCTGGTTCTGCACGCAGCCGCCGAGCGCGACGATATAGCCCGCCGCAAGGCCCTTCACGAGCTGGCGCCGGTTCATTTCAATGGGCTTGGTGTCGAGGAATTCAATGAGGGACGTCATCCCGGTCTCCGCATTTGGGGTGCTTCAATCCCAGTCTAGGACAGCCGGCCCGCGACGGTAAGCGCCGCGGGTGGCGGCTTCGCAAATTAGTTTATAATTGTTCTAAAGTTCCTTGCATTTTATTGATAAGGAACTATATGCTGAGACGGAACAATCAAGGAGGTGTACCGTGAAGGTCGATACAGGCATCGCAGCGAATGACAGGAACGAGATTGCCGAAGGGCTCTCGCGCGTGCTCGCGGACACGTACACGCTGTATCTCAAGACCCACAATTACCACTGGAACGTGACGGGGCCGCAGTTCCGCTCGCTGCATCTCATGTTCGAGGAGCAGTATCGCGAGCTCTGGGCGGCGACCGACCTGATCGCGGAGCGCATCCGGGCGCTTGGCGAATATGCGCCGGGCACCTACGCCGAATACAGCAAGCTGACCTCCATTCAGGAGGACAACAGCGTGCCGAATGCGGACCAGATGGTGAAGAATCTCGTCAAGGGCCATGAGCAGGTGACGAAGACGGCGCGCGATCTCTTCAAGGTTGCGTCCGATGCCGATGACGAAGTGACGGCCGATCTCATGGTCCAGCGCATGGACGCGAGCGAGAAGACGGCCTGGATGCTTCGCAGCATGGTCGAGTGAGGCGGTAATCTGCCGTCACAAGATTTGAAGACAGAAGCGCCATGATCGCGGTTATAACCCGGTCATGGCGTTTTCCTTTTATCCCTCCCTTGTCATTTTCGATTGCGACGGTGTGCTGGTGGACACCGAACCGGTTGCGAACCGGCTGCTCGCGCGCGTGCTCGGCGAGGAGGGCTTTACCGTCAGCTATGAAGAATGCCGCCGCCTCTTTGTCGGCCGCACCATGGATGCGGTGCGCGCCCATGTGGAAGAGGCGCTTGGCCGCGCGCTCCGGGAGGACTGGACGCCTTATATTCGCGACAGGACGCTCGAGGCATTCGCCGAAGGCATCGAGCCGGTGCCCGGCGCCCCCGACGTCATCCATGCGCTCCGGGCGCGGGGACTTCCCTATTGCGTGGCGTCTTCCGGCAAGTTCGAGAAGATGCGCTTCACGCTCGGCATGACGGGGCTCTTGCCCTTCGTCGAAGATGTGCTGTTCAGCGCGGAGGAAGTGCGCGCCGGCAAGCCTGCGCCCGATCTTTTTCTCCATGCAGCAACGCGCATGGGGCATGAACCTTCGCGCTGCCTCGTGATCGAGGACAGCGTGCCCGGCGTGCAGGCAGCGGTGGCGGCAGGCATGCCCGTCATCGGCTATGCAGGCGATCCGCTGACCGATGCGGCGGCTCTCGAAAGCGAAGGCGCCCATGTCGTTTCCGACATGAGCGCCCTCCTGAAGGTTTTGAGTCCCGGCTAGGCGGCTTGTGCGGGTTCGGCAAGCTCGCCGGTCATCAGCCAGTGGGCGCAAGCCTCTCCGAGCTTCTCGCGCGCAAGCGCCTCGTAACGCTCGCTTTCCTCCACGCTCAGAATATCGCGCCAGCGGCCATTCGTGCCCTTGTTGATGAACGTCGTCGCGCCGCCAGCCCAGAGAGCGCCGCCGAGCGGGGCGCTCTTGTCGGCATGGGATTTCATGTAGTCGAAAGTGCAGTGTTCGAGGATCGCGGGAAAGCGCGCCTCGTCGATTGCAATATCGAGAAACGCCGCGAGGCTGCGGATTTCGCCCGGGAGGTCGCGTTTCATGTTCTCGAAATGCATGAAGTGAATATTCGGCAAGTGGCGGATCGCCCACCAGCTCGAGATATTCTCCCAGAAAGACCAGAAGGGATAACCGTCCCGTGCGATCCATTCGTTGAAATAGGTGCGCACGTCGGAGGTGACGCGGCCGATCTTCGGACCGACGAGCCCCGGCGTCTCGTTCAGCGCTTGATAGAAGGCGTCGTTGGCATTGGCGTGGTGATTGTACATCGACCAGATCACGTCGCGTCCGTCGCGGCCGATATAAATGTAGCGGGCTTCAGGCGAATAAACGAGCGCATCGACGGGAAGGTGCGTCTTCACGAAGCGGCGGTGGCTCTGCGCTTCCAGCGCCTCGAGTTTCACTTCCGCGGGCGGCACGCGGAGGTCGAGCCAGGGCGAAAGTTCGTTCACCGGCACATCCTCGGCGCCGTCGAAGATCAGCTGACCGACGATCTGCTGTGTCCAGGTGGTGCCGGCCTTGCCATAGGTCGAGATCACGATGTCGCCATCCCGGAACCTGAAATCGTTCCAGACGGTCGATTCGAAATGATTGCTGTGCAGTTCGCGGGCCTTTTCCGGCCAGGCGATTTCCGGCTTCGTCATGTTCCGTATACCCCCCTTGTGCTCGCGCGCTCCCATGCCCGCGTAAACGGGCAGCAGGTTAGCCCTCGCGCGAGGGAGCGGGAAGGGCAAAACAGGACCGTCCGTGGCGCGGGAACAGTGACCGCCCTCAAAAGCGAAGGCGCCCATGTCATTTCCGACATGAGCGCCTTGCTTGATCTTCTCGAGGCGTGAGCCTCAGGCGCTGACGGCCTGCGGGATCTGCGCTGTTTCGCCTTCCTGCGCTGCAAGAAAGCGCTCGGCTTCGAGCGCGGCCTGGCAGCCCATGCCCGCCGCCGTGACCGCCTGACGGTAGACATCGTCCGTCACGTCGCCGGCCGCGAAGACGCCCGGGATATTGGTGCGCGGCGTGCCGGGCACCGTCTTCAGATAGCCGCCTTCCTTGGTCTCGAGCTGGCCGATGAAAAGCTCCGTCGCGGGCGCATGGCCAATCGCGACGAAAATGCCGTGCGCGGGGATTTCGCGCGTCTCGCCGGTCTTGAGGTTCTTCACCTTCGCCCCGGTGACGCTGCGCGGATCGTCCGTGCCGACCACTTCCTCGACCACGGAATCCCAGATCACCTCGATCTTCGGATTCTTGAACAGCCGCTCTTGCATGATCTTTTCGGCGCGGAAACTGTCGCGGCGATGGATCACGGTGACCTTCGAGGCGAAGTTCGTCAGGAACAGCGCCTCCTCGACGGCGGTATTGCCGCCGCCGACCAGCAGCACTTCCTTGCCGCGATAGAAGAAACCGTCGCAGGTGGCGCAGGCCGAAACGCCGAAGCCCTGGAAATGCTGTTCGGAGGGAAGGCCGAGCCACTTCGCCTGTGCGCCGGTCGCGATGATGAGCGCGTCGGCGGTGTAGAGCGTGCCGCTGTCGCCCTTCAGTTCGAAGGGGCGCTTCTTCAGATCGGCGGAGACGATCGTGTCGCCGATCATCTCGGTGCCCATGTGGCGCGCCTGCGCCTCCATCTGCTCCATCAGCCAGGGGCCCTGAATGGCCTCGGCGAAGCCCGGATAATTCTCGACATCGGTGGTGATGGTGAGCTGGCCGCCCGGCTGGATGCCCTGGATGAGCACGGGCTCAAGCATGGCGCGCGCGGCATAGATCGCAGCGGTGTAGCCGGCGGCGCCGGCGCCGATGATGAGAACTTTCGCGTGTTTCCTGTCGGACATGATGCTTCCGTGATGCTGTCGGGCGGCTTGTGCCCCAGGCGGGGCGAAATCGGGGAATGTGGGTGGGGCGGCGGGCCCGCCGGTCTCAAGTCACTATATAGGGACCGGGGGCCCGCGCCAAAAGGGAGGCTTTGGGCCTCAGAGCGCTTCGGCGTGGCTGCCGAGATATTTGGCAACGCCGGCGGCATCCGCCTTCATGCCTTCCTCGCCCTTCTGCCAGCCGGCCGGGCAGACTTCGCCATGCTCTTCATGGAACTGCAGCGCATCCACCATGCGCAGCGCCTCGTCGGCATTGCGGCCGAGCGGCAGGTCGTTGACGAGCTGGTGGCGGACGACGCCGTCGCGGTCGATCAGGAAGGTGCCGCGCAGCGCCACGCCGTCCTTCTCGATCAGCACGTCATAGTCGCGCGCGATCTGCTTCGTCATGTCGGCCACCATCGGGAACTTCACCGCGCCAAGGCCGCCATCCTTCGGCGCCGTGTTGCGCCAGGCGGCATGCGTGAACTGGCTGTCCACCGACACGGCGACGACCTTCACATTCATCGCCTCGAACTTCGGCACGCGGTTCGAATAGGCGAGGATTTCCGACGGGCACACGAAGGTGAAGTCCAGCGGATAGAAGAAGACGAGGCCATAGGCGCCGTTGAGATAGGAGCGGAGGTTGAAATCCTCCACGATGTCGCCATCGGGCATGACGGCGGCGGCGGTGAAATCGGGGGCCTGTTTGCCGACGAGAACGGCCATACTGAAACTCCTTGGGACTTGGGGTGGACGCCGAATCCGGAAGGAATCGGCTTTCCTGCTATTTAGACCCGTTCTAAAGCACATTCAAGGTTTTCTACCGCGCTGCGACATGTTGTCAGGGGCGGATTTCCTCGAAAAAACGGGAACAGGACCGCAGCTTGTGCAGTTGCGGTAGAGGGGGAGGGTGGCTCCCGATCAGCTCCCCTCGCTTTCCAAACAAACCTGTCATGGGCCCCGCCAGATTATTCTGGCTTCTTTCCTATATATGAGAACAATAAAAGAACATCATTTGCTCTCCGGGAAGGATTCTGTCACGTTGGCAAAAATTGACACAGCATGATTCGTGGGGGTGCAGCATGGGGCGAGGTCAAGCAACGGCATTTACGGAGCTGCGGGAGCAGGCCGGTCTCACGCTTGCGGAAGCAGCGAAATTTTTGGCGGTGTCCCTGAGGACAATCTACCGGTACGAGAACGGAGAATGCGCTCCAAACTCTTTGGCAATTAGAATGCTCCAGCAGAAGGCATCTGAAAGGAGCGTGGCTTCTAGGAAAACAAGTTTCCGATTCATCGACCTTTTTGCGGGAATTGGCGGATTGCGTCTCGGATTTGAGGCAATCGGTGGTCGATGTGTCTTCACATCTGAATGGGACAAGAATTCACGGGAAACCTATGCGCTGAATTTTCGTGACAACCACCTTATCGGAGGAGATGTTCGCGAATTCTCGCAGGATCCAGACAAAATTCCTGAGCATGACTTGTTGCTCGCGGGATTTCCTTGTCAGCCATTCTCCATTGCCGGAGTTTCAAAAAAGAACGCATTAGGACGACCGCACGGATTTTTGTGCGATACCCAAGGCACGTTGTTCTTTGATACCGCTCAGATCATTGCACATCACCGGCCTCCGGCGTTCGTTTTGGAAAACGTCAAGAATCTTGAAAGTCATGACAGAGGGAAGACCTTTGCGACCATCATGCACGTGCTCAAGGAGGAACTTGGGTATCACGTGCAACATCGAGTGATCAGTTCCGAGGCTTGGGTACCCCAAAAGCGAGCGAGAATATTTATCGTTGGCTTTAGAGAAGAAACTGATTTTGACTTTAAATCTCTGGTTCTGCCACCCGCTGATGCCGGACCAAAGCTAGGCGAGATTCTTCAGCCACATGATGAGGTCGATCCGAAATACACGCTCACCCCTCGATTGTGGGAGTACTTGCAGGCTTACAAGGAAAAGCATCAAGCGAAGGGAAATGGCTTTGGCTGCAGTGTTTTTGGTCCAAACGATGTGGCCCGCACTCTGTCCGCCAGATACTATAAAGACGGGTCAGAAATTCTGATCGATCAGCCCGGAAAGAGGCCTCGGCGGTTGACGCCGCGTGAGTGCGCCCGGCTGATGGGGTTTGACAGTCCTGACCGTGATTTCCGCATAGAGGTTTCGGACACGCAAGCCTACCGTCAATTTGGCAATGCAGTTGTGGTCCCGGTCGTGGAATTTGTAGCCAAGGCAATGCGGCCTCACATTGAGACTGCTCTCGTTCATGCTCGTGATCCGCGGGCATTAGCAGGAGTTGCGATGAAGCCGTCCCGTAGCGTTGCAGCGCATGGCTGACGTCGTTGCCCCTTCCGTCCGAAGGCGGATGATGGCGGGAATCCGGGCGACGAACACACATCCAGAAGTGACCCTGCGATCAGCTTTGCATTCAAAGGGGTTGCGTTATCGTCTTAACGACAAACACCTGCCCGGAAAACCCGACTTGGTTTTTCCGAAGTATAAGGCAGTTTTATTTGTTCACGGTTGTTTCTGGCACAAGCATGATTGCCACTTGTTCAAGTGGCCATCGACGCGGCAGGAGTTCTGGCGAACGAAGCTCAACCGGAACAGTGAGCGCGACGCGCTCGTGGTGAAGATGTTGGCAGATGCAGGCTGGAGGGTCGGAATTGTCTGGGAGTGCGCACTAAAAGGGAGGCAGCGGCGCTCACTCGATAGTGTTGCGGAAGATTGTCTGAAATGGCTGAAATCCGGACGTGGGCGCTTGGAAATCAGGGGGTTGGCAGATGAGGAGAGGACTGCTCTCGGACTACTTTGAAGGTGTTGCCGTCAAGAAACTAAGTGCGGTGGAAACATCTCCGGATGTCTCGAACCAGCATGAAGTTAATGGATCGGCGGTCCTCCGGGCATTACTGGGCGACGCAGACAGAAAGAAGATTCCAGCTAATTTTATATGGCTTGAGCAGGAGCAGCAGGCCATCACAGTGGAGGCATATATCAGTTGGTATGATGCCAGGCGGAGACATCCCAAACGGACAGAGTATCGACTGTACTATCCCGGCAATGAAATAACTCAAATGATGAGAGAAGGTGATGTGCTGTTCTTGGCAATGCGCAAGGACGGTTCCGCCTTGGTTATCTTCACGCCGGCAGACAGCACAATTCAGAATCAACTGTTGTGGCTGTTCGGACTTGAACGGCAACCTGAACTTCAGTTCCAGATTCAAGAGATTGAAGGCCGCAAGGACGCTGAACTTGATTTTGCGGCCCGCTATATTCTGGATGAAATTGGAATAGAGCCCGAGGAGCCGGAGGTTGACACGCTGGATTCGATGATCGAGCCGTTCGGGCTGGAGTTTCCCTCTACTAGGATTTTTTCTGATCTCGCACGATCATCATTGCCGGAAGTGTCCGCGAATGATGACCCAGATGCAGCGCTTGTAAAGTGGATCGAAAGGGAAGAGCAACTTTTTCGGAGGCTGGAGCGCAGGATTGTGGCCGGCCGGATCGAAACCGGCTTTTCCTCAGAGAACGGCGCTGATGTTGATGGCTTTCTCAGTTTCTCTCTTAGCGTCCAGAATCGCCGAAAGTCTCGGGCAGGGGCGGCGCTTGAGAATCATTTGGAGAAAATCTTTGCCGACAACGGAATCCGGTTTTCCCGCGGCGTTGTTACAGAGAACAAGAACAAGCCAGATTTTCTTTTTCCAGGAATCGACGAATACCGCGATCCAGCATACCCCGAAGCCAGGCTCACGATGCTGGGGTCCAAGTCAACTTTGAAGGATAGATGGCGTCAAGTCCTCTCGGAGGCCGCCAGGATCCCAGACAAACATTTGCTGACGCTTGAGCCCGGCATTTCCGAGAACCAAACGAGCGAAATGCGCGCCAAAGCTCTGCAGCTGGTAGTCCCGGCAAGTATCCAAGTCACGTTCAGTGCCAGTCAAAGAGAATGGCTGATGAAGGTTTCGGACTTCCTCAATCTTGTCAGGGGACGGCAGTAGTCGAATCCGCCGCCTCAAAACCCGAACATGTGGTCGAGGCAGAAGCTCTTGTCGCCGTTGACGAGGCCGTGGAAGCCGAAGAGGCGGCAGGTTGTGTCGCGGATGATGACGTAGCCTGCGCCGCCCATGCGCTCGCGGTCCTCGCGGGAGAAGACCTCCGAGAGGCGCCAGTGGAAGGAGCCGCCGCAGGCGATTTCCACCTTGGTTTCCGCGATGGGCTTTCCTTCCGCATCGTGAAGGATGAGGAGCGTCGTGCTTTTCTCGTGCCACTCGGTCGAGGCCGGATAGATCAGGTGGCAGAGCGTATCCATCGCGCCGTCCTCAAGCGCCGGTCCCGCAACGCGCAGGAAGAGGCGCGTGGTGAGCCCCGGCGGCTTGTTGGTGTAGCTCTGCGGCTCGTCCTTGTAGATCACGGCCGTGTTGTAGATATGCGCGCCGAAAATCGTCTCGGCGCGGTGGCCGCTCGATTTCTGTTCGAAGCGACCGAGCGCGTGGAGCCAGCCATTCGCCTCGCCGCCATTGCGGAAGTCGTAGAGGAATTCGACATGGCCGTAGCCTGAAGGAAGTTTCAGCGCTTCTTCCTTCATCCATTTCTCGACATCGACCTCGACGCTTTCGCGCCGCGGGATGCGGCCGAGATATTTCGTGGCGACCACCGTGCCGTTCGCGTCGATCATTTCGGCGCGCAGCGGCATTTCGTGTTCATCGCGCGCCATGGGCGTCGGCAGCATGACGGTTTCGAACCTGTCGCGCGGCAGGATGGGCAGCGGCATGATGTAGCCCTTGCCCATATGCTTTTCGAGGTTCGGAATTTCGGGGTTCGGCTTCAGGTCGGTCCGCTCGACATTGGCGTGCGCCAGGCGGCGCTGGCCATTGCCGCGAAGCACCTCATAGCGCGGACGCACGAAATAGCGCCCCGCGACCACTTCGATCTGGTCGGGCCATTTCGCATCGGGCAGCAGGCTTTCGATCGCGATGCCGCGCGTGCCGAAGGGCGGGATCTCGTCCTCGTACCAGGCGACATCCTGCGCGCCCATGATGTTGAGGCCGACGGTGCGCGGCGGAATGGGCATGGGGTGCGAGTTCTGCACGAAGAGCGTCACGCGCTCGTCCGCATCGCCTGCGGGCATGCCGGCATAGTAGTCCGCCGGCCAGGCATTCGCGTCATGGCTGCAGGAAAGCGCGAGTCCGTTCTCGCCATACATGTCGAGCGCGTATTTCACCACGTCATGGCCCTTGATGCGCACGGCATGGATGAAGAGCGAACCCGTGAAATCGTCGAGGCCGAAGCGGTTGCGCACTTCGGCGCTGTCGATGATGAAGGGGGCGCCGGGGGCGGGCATGGTCTCGCGCCATTCGGCGAGCTGATTGCCCTTTTCGTCGAAGAGGCAGAGCCAGAGCTCCGGCTTCTCCGCGCCGTGCAGGCCCCAGTAATTCGCGCTGGCGACACGGGTGTGGATGCCGTCATGGCCGTTCGCGCCCTTCCTTTCGCGCATCAGCGCGAAATTGGTCGCGAAGTTCATCGGGTCGAGATAATTCGCCTTGTTGGTCAGCATGTCGTCCGGCAGACGGATATCGTCGAGCGTCGCGATGCGCGCACCTTCGGGGAAGACATGCTGGATCGAAGGCAGCGTCTTGCCCGCATCGAAGGTGAGGACCAGCACCGCCTTCGCGCCGCTCTTCCTCATGGCGCTGACGGGCTTTGCCTCATGGCCGAGAAAGGCGGAGCCGAGGTCTTCGATGCGCTGCACGAAATAGCCTGCGATGTCGAGACGAGCGAGATTGTAATAGGCGTGGAAATTGCCGATCGTGCCGGAGGGATCGTAGACGGCGACGGGACCGGCCTTCGCGAGATCGGCGATCAGCGCCTCGCCCTTCGGCGCGGTAAGCGGATGGCCGAGCGCCTTGAAGAGCGTCGCGCCGCCCGCATTGTTGCCAGGCCGCCAGCCATGCGAAAGATCGGCGTTCTTGAAGGTTTCGATCTGCAGCGTCATTGGCTTGCCCCGGCGGTTCTCGACTTACAACTTCGGTATTATCGGCGACTTCAGTAGTTATCGGCGGCTTCGCGCGTGGCGCGCGAGCCGAAGGGATTGAGCTTTTTCAGCGTGGAGGTGAAGCGGTGGCGGCGCTGTTCGTGCTGCACCACTTCCTCATCCGTCACCCAGTTCATCTGGATCGCGCGGCGCTGGCCCTCGAAGGGCTCGTGCCCGTGCCAGGAATTGTCCGACCGGCGGAACACGAGCAGCGTGCCGCCATTGGGCGAGACTTCCTCCACCGCGTCGTTCAGGTCGGTGCCCGAGCGCAGGATGCGCAGCCGTCCGCCGCCCGCTTCCCACTCCTGATTGAGATAGAGCAGCACAGTCACGATCTTCGACTTCGTGTCGGTGTGAATCTTGCCGTTGTTGCGCGCGCAGAAGCCGCGAATGGTGAACATGGTCGGGCGGTCGGAAAGATCGAGGCCGAATTTCTCCTCGATGGCTTCACGGAATTCCGGGCCGTTCATCTCGTCCAGCAATTGCTGGAAGCTGCCGTGAATCTCGAGCTCGCTCGGCGGGATCGAGCCCGTCGAGTCGATATTCGGGAAATCGGCGATCACGCTGTCGAGCGCCTTGCCTGTCACGAAGGCCGGCACCACGAAATAATCGTAAGGGTCGGTCTTCAGCGGGGTGGCGCGCAGCGCTTCGATGTCGATCAGGCTCATGATGCTTTGCCCTGTTGTTCCGCCTCGGGGCGGCGTCCCGTTTCGTGGTCGCAATGATGTGGAGCTTACAGCGGCAATCGCAACCGCCCAAATGTCACGGCAACGAATTGCCGCACCCGGATTAACCCTTTTTCGCTTGGGCCCTTTGCCGGGCGAGATGCCGTGTGAGCCGTGCGGCGATCGCCTCGGCGATGTCGCCGGTGGCGTTGAGGGGCTCATAGGTCCAGTTTTCCAGCGCGCCGCGGAAGGGCCGGGCCGCACCACTTTCATATATGGCGTCGAGAAAGCGCCGGAACTTGGGCGAGCCGCCCTCGAGTTCGATCACGTGCACGGGCTTTCCGGTGAAGGCGGCTTCACCCACCATGTTCACCGAATCGCAGGTGACGATGACGGCGTCGGCGAGCCCGAGAAATCCGAAATAGGGGTTGGCGCCGGTTCCATCCCAGACGATGGCGGGATGACCCTTCAGTGCCTCGCTTATGATTTGTGTCTGCCGCGTGCCGGTGCGGCGGGACGGCGTGACCATCAGCCCCGCGCCTTGTCCCGCAATGGCGGCAAGGTCGCGCCCGATCTGCGCGGCGACGTCTTCGCTCAGCCGATAGACGGCATTGGTGCCGCCGAGCAGCACGGCAACGCGCGGATGCGGCAGATGCGCCACTTGCGGTGCGAAGAGCGCGGCTTCCTCCGCGAGGCGCTTTAGCGTCAGCCGGTGCGGGGAAACGGGCGTCGACAGCACGTTTTCGCCGCTCAGCCGGTCATGCGCGGGCGCCCAGACGAAGTCGAAATTCGCCGGGCTCACGCGCGGGTCCTGCAGGATCACGGTGAAGGTATGGCCCCCGGACTTCTTCCGGATCATCCGCGCATAGGGGATCGACTGGCGGCCGGAAGCGATCAGCACATCCGGCCAGGGCGGGACGATGCCTTCCTGCGGCTGCGCCGGGCCCCATGGCGCCATCCATCTGAAAGGCGGGGTGGGGGCCACGCGCTTCACCACGGGCGCAAGGCCCAGCGCCTCGGCCACGCCGATCACCTGCGTCTCGAAGCCCGCCATGCCATTGGTCAGCACCCAGCAGGTGAGATTGGCGGGAATTTCGGTCATATTCGTGCGCTATCCGGTAATATTATTGCTGAAACGTGGCGCTGCAGAGAGTAAGTAAAACAGCGGGAACCACAAGTCACCTGCCGAGGGGGCCATGAAGCGGGCGAAGCTCGATCATATCGATCTGCGGATACTTGCCGAGCTGCAGGCGGACGGGCGCATCACCAATGTCGATCTCGCCTCGCGGGTCGGCATTTCGGCGCCGCCATGCCTGCGCCGCGTGCGTGCGCTGGAGACGGCGGGTTTCATCAAGGGCTATCACGCCGATATCGACGGCCGCGCGCTCGGCTTCGAGGTGACGGTGTTCGCGATGGTCGGGCTTCACAGCCAGGCGGAAGCCGACCTCAAGGCCTTCGAGGCGGAAGTGGCGACATGGCCGCTTGTGCGCGAGTGCCACATGCTGAACGGCGAGATCGACTTCATATTGAAGTGCGTCGCGCCGGACCTTTCCACCTTCCAGAGTTTCCTCACCGAGAAGCTCACGCCCGCGCCCAATGTGGCGAGCGTGCGCACCTCGCTCACCATCCGCCGCTCGAAGCATGAGCCCGGTGTGCCGGTGGAGATGCTGGAAGAGGAGTGAGGGTGGATTCAGGAATGTCGTATTACGCTGGCTTTGTCAGGTCGCGGCCGCATTGTTTGCAGGTTTTGGAGGGGAAGGCTGTCGCCCCGGCACCGAATTTTCCAACCGGCCGACGGCAGTCCGGGCACCGGATAGTCATTGAATAGCCTCCCACTAAGGCCATGCCTACAACAAGAATAGGTATCAACCAGATATTGTCGAAGACAAACGGGAGAGCCAATAAGGACAGTATGATCCAAAGCCGGAGTATGAATTTGTACCGCAAGATGGGTGACAGGTGCATAACTCCGATCGCGAGATTGCGCAGACCCTACTTGAACCGCACCTTCAGAATTTCATAGCTCTTGCCGCCGCCGGGCGTCACGACTTCCACGCTGTCGCCGGCAGATTTGCCGATCAGCGCGCGGGCGATGGGGGAGGTGACGGAGACGCGGCCCTTCTTCACATCGGCTTCCGTCTCGCCGACGATCTGGTAGGTCACTTCCTCTTCCGTGTCCTCGTCCACGAGGTCGACGGTCGCGCCGAATTTCACCGTGTCGCCGGAAAGCTTCGAAACGTCGATGATGTCGGCGCGGGAAATCTTGTCTTCAAGCTCGGCCACACGGCTCTCATTGAGGCCCTGCTGCTCCTTCGCGGCGTGATATTCCGCGTTTTCGCTCAGATCGCCATGCGCGCGCGCCTCGGCGATCGCCTTGATGATGCGCGGCCGCTCAACGGACTTCAGGAACCTGATCTCCTCTTCCAGGGCCTTGTAGCCCTCGGAAGTCATTGGAATCTTTTCCATTTCGCTCGACGATCTTTCTTCTGTGCCGGTTGATGAAAATCCCGCCCTGTTCCGTCCGGGAACCATGTGGCGGGATAACAGGCCGATTGTGAGTGAGCGGGGCGGCGCGCGTCAAATGGGATTCGCGCCGCCCCGCGTTTGATTAAGTATAGGACTGGAGGGAGGCAACTTCCAGTTGGCCCTTGCGGACGGCCTCGATGCCTTCCACGGCGGCGCGGGCGCCGGCTGCGGTCGTATAGTAAGGCACCTTCATCATCAGCGCGGCGCGGCGGAGCGACATCGAATCGGCCAGCGCCTGCGCGCCTTCCGTCGTGTTGAAGACGAGGGCGACCTCGCCGTTCTTGATCGCGTCCACGATATGCGGGCGGCCTTCCAGCACCTTGTTGATGGTGCCGACCTCGATACCCTGCTCCTCGAGATAGCGCTGCGTGCCGCCGGTCGCGATCAGCTTGAAGCCCATGTCGATGAGCTTCTTCGCGGGCGCGACGATCTTCGCCTTGTCCGCATCGCGCACAGACACGAAAACGGTGCCCGATGTCGGCACTTTCGCGCCGCCGCCGAGCTGGCTTTTCGCGAAGGCGACGGCAAAGCTCGTGTCGAGGCCCATCACTTCGCCGGTCGAGCGCATTTCGGGCCCGAGCACCGTGTCGACGCCGGGGAAGCGCGCGAAGGGGAAGACCGCTTCCTTCACCGCGACGCGGCCATGCGCATCGGGCTTCAGGTCGAAATCGGCAAGTTTCGCGCCAGCCATCACCTTCGCCGCGATCTTCGCCACCGGCTCGCCGATCACCTTCGCCACGAAGGGCACGGTACGCGAGGCGCGCGGGTTCACTTCCAGCACATAGATGGTGCCGTTCTGCACCGCGTATTGCACGTTCATCAACCCGCCGACATTGAGCGCCAGCGCCATTTCGCGTGTCTGGCGTTCGATCTCGGCAATGGTGTCGCGCGGCAGCGAATAGGGCGGGAGCGAGCAGGCGCTGTCACCCGAATGCACGCCCGCTTCCTCGATATGCTCCATGATGCCGCAGATCACGACATCCTTGCCATCGCACAGCGCATCGACGTCGACTTCGATCGCATCGTGCAGATAGCCGTCGATCAGCACCGGACTCTTGCCCGAGACGATCACCGCCTCGTTGATATAGCGATCGAGATGGCCGGTATCGCGCACGATCTCCATGCCGCGGCCGCCGAGCACGTAGGACGGGCGGATGACGACGGGATAGCCGATCCGTTCGGCAATCGCCTTCGCCTCGGCGGCGGAACGCGCGATGCCGTTCGGCGGCTGCTTCAGGTCGAGCTTTTCAAGCAGCGCCTTGAAGCGGTCGCGGTCTTCGGCAAGGTCGATGGCGTCGGGCGAGGTGCCGAGGATCGGCACATTCGCGCGTTCGAGATCGTTGGCGAGTTTCAGCGGCGTCTGGCCGCCGAACTGCACGATGACGCCGGCAAGCGTTCCCTTCGAGCGTTCGACATCGATCAGTTCCAGCACGTCTTCGGCGGTGAGCGGCTCGAAATAGAGGCGGTCGGATGTGTCGTAGTCGGTCGACACGGTTTCCGGGTTGCAGTTCACCATGATGCTTTCGATGCCGACTTCATCGAGCGCGAAAGCGGCGTGGCAGCAGCAATAGTCGAACTCGATGCCCTGGCCGATGCGGTTCGGACCGCCGCCCAGGATGATCGCCTTCTTGCGGTCGGACGGCAGGGCTTCGCAATCGGCATTGCCGGCAAAATCCGTCTCATAGGTCGAATACATGTAAGGCGTCAGGCTTTCGAACTCGGCCGCGCAGGTGTCGATCCGCTTGTAGACCGGGCGCACGCCCATTTCGCGGCGCGCCTTGCGCAGGGCTTCTTCTTCCGTGTCCGCAAGCTGCGCCAGCCGCGCATCGGAAAAGCCCATCGCCTTCAGCGCGCGCATTTCGGCTTTCGTCTGCGGCAGGCCGTTTTTCCGCACGGCTTCTTCCGCATCCACGATTTCCTGAAGCTGCTCGATGAACCAGGGATCGTAGGAGCAGGAGGCGCGGATCTGGTCATGCGGCACGCCGAGGCGGAGCGCCTGCGCGATCACCAGCAGGCGGTCGGGCGTCGGGCGGCCGAGCGCGGCGCGGATCGCGTTCTTGTCGTCGCCTTCGCCCATGCCGGGCACGGTGACTTCGTTGAGGCCGGTGAGCCCGGTCTCCATCGAGCGCAGCGCCTTCTGCAAGCTCTCCTTGAACGTGCGGCCGATGGCCATGGCCTCGCCGACGGATTTCATCGCCGTGCCGAGCAGCTTTTCGGCGCCCGCGAATTTCTCGAAGGCGAAGCGCGGAATCTTGGTCACGACATAGTCGATGGTCGGCTCGAAGCTTGCGGGCGTGACCTTGGTGATATCGTTCTGCAATTCGTCGAGTGTGTAGCCGACGGCGAGCTTTGCCGCGACCTTGGCAATCGGGAAGCCCGTCGCCTTCGACGCCAGCGCCGAGGAGCGCGAGACGCGCGGGTTCATCTCGATGACGACGAGGCGGCCGTCCTTCGGGTTCACGGCGAACTGCACGTTGGAGCCGCCGGTCTCGACGCCGATCTCGCGCAGCACGGCGATGCTCGCATTGCGCATCACCTGATATTCCTTGTCGGTGAGCGTCAGCGCCGGCGCGACGGTGATCGAGTCGCCGGTATGGACGCCCATCGGGTCCACATTCTCGATG